>SACF01000143.1 GCA_009928665.1 Alphaproteobacteria bacterium | reverse complement strand
GATTACTGAAGGAATTTTTTAAAGACGTAAGAAATAAAAAATCGGAGGACAAGTTGTTATGAAGAGAATAGGTATTCTCGTACTGTTAATTCTTATGGTATTGATGGCCACCACATCCATGGCTTTTGGGGCCTTGGTGTTGGACCATAGCTTCCCGGAAGACGGAGGATCTGATTATCAGGCCATCAACTTCGCTGTTAAACTGTATTTCAATCAGGATGTTTCGGTAGAGGGAAATATGGATGCGATTACATTCACCGATTCAGAAAACAATAAGGTGGATTTTACCATAGCATATAGTCAAAAGGAAGTGGGACTGGCATTGGTTGCTGCCCAGGGGGATCTCAAGGAAAATACGGAGTATCAATTGGTGGTGGATGAAACATTTCAGTCTGCATCCGGAGAATTATTAGAGGAGCCCATTCGCCTACACTTCTCCACCCGAGATACCTCCAAAGATATGACCGTTAATATGGTACTGATGGGAGTCATGATGGTAGCCGTTCTGTTCCTTTCCACCAAAGCCATGAAGAGCAAAGAAGAAAAAGGGGCGAAGGGAAAGAAAGAAGAAGACAAGGTGAACCCTTACAAGGTAGCCAAGGAGAAAGGCAAATCTGTAGAGGAAGTGGTAGCCAAGGATCGAAAGGCCAAAGAAAAAGCGGCCATGGCGGAGGCCAAGGCCAAGGCGCAAAAGGAAAAAGAAATGGCTCGAATCCTGGAGGAAAAAGCAGCCAAGGAGCAAGCTTACGAAAGCGGAAATCGGAAAAGAGTGAAACGGCCAAGACCCGTTCGTGACGCGGGCAGCACCTATATATCCGGGACCAAGGCCAGGGCGGAAGCAGAAGCTCGTAAGGAAGAACAAAGAAAAAAAACCGGGACTACAAACCCGAAAAAAGGCAAGACCAAGGCCAATAAGAAGAAATAGCCCGTTAATATGAGCGGAGGAGAGCCGGAAAAGGGTTCTTCTCCGTTTTCCCCTTGGAGAGACATGGAATGGGAAGGAGTAGGCATTGGTAGGAAAATCTGTGGTCATAAAATCTTATGGGAAAATCAATCTGGTGTTGGATGTGTTGGGCCTTCTTCCCAACGGATATCATGGGGTAGATATGGTGATGCAACAAGTGGAGCTCCATGATTCGGTGCAGGTAACCCTGCGGGAAGATTCGAATGATATACGAATTACCACCAATCACCCCCGTCTTCCGGTGGGTTCCGGGAACCTGGCCTATGGTGCGGCGCAGCACATGAAGGAAATCATGGGATACTCCAAGGGGATAGATATTCATTTGGAAAAGCGGATTCCCTTATCTTCCGGGTTGGCTGGAGGAAGTGGAAACGGAGCCGCGGTCATGTTGGCCCTGGATCATTTGTTGGAAGGGGGTCATGATTTGGATGAGCTACTGAAATTAGCCCAGTCATTGGGGTCCGATGTACCTTTTTCTTTGCTAGGGCAGATTGCAGGAAATTCCTGTTTGCACAAAAATTTCTCCGGAGATGAAAGACCCTGTCATTGTGCCCATGCCACTGGAACCGGTACTCAACTTCATCCCTTAGAGGGTTTGGATTGCTGGGTGGTATTGGTAACACCGGAGGTGGAAGTATCTACTCGGGAAATCTATGGCGGATGGGATGAGATGATGGAAAAGACCTCCTTTCCTTCCCGTGGATTTTTGGAAGGTTTAAGAGAAAAGAATTGGGAGAAGCTACAACAAAACATGGGGAATGGTCTTGAAATTGTAGCAGGGAAGAAGTATCCTATAATCGTATATACAAAGAATATGTTAGAAAGTGTCGGTGGACATCGGGGCATTCAAATGAGTGGGAGCGGCCCTACAATTTTCGGACTTTACGAGGATGAATCGGTGGCAAAGGAGGTGGCTACCCACATGGAAAAGATATTTGACCGTGTATTTTTAACCCACACTACTAAGGCGGGGCTGTGAAGAGAGAAAAGAAACAAGGGACAAGGGAATTATCATTAGAGATTCGAAATAAGGGATTATAAGAGGAGTAGAGAAGATGATAAATTTTGACATTCACAACCATAAACCACTACGGGAGGTTGTGTATGAGGA
>SACF01000032.1 GCA_009928665.1 Alphaproteobacteria bacterium | reverse complement strand
TCAGGTGTCTCCCGGGCGTTTCCTTTGCCACTAAGATGCGCAGTTATAGTCGTTATCTACCTCAATTTCGACACTTTCTACACGGTTCATTTGCATTCAACTCCTGTTTACTTACCTGAGAGGTTCTTGTCCTCCCTTACTCCTTGTCCGCTCAATACCGCACCCGTTTAAGTGAAGCACCGCAAGGTGGTTTGATACCTGCTCCTGTTAGCCGATACCGATAGGCCTTTGTGTTTAAGTTTTTAATTCACATTCTATCATCATTGCAACAGTTATGCGCTAAGCGTTGAGTAGTGTGCTCCATTCGCCGCTTCGCGCTCATGGCGCACCTCAATCCTTCAGTCAGGCATTAGGTATTGGGTGTTAGGAATTAGGGAAAAAATATTTAAGGGATTAGCGAATAGGAAGGTTCATTTTCCATTTTCCATTGTCAATTGTAATTCAGTCAGTTATTTTTTTGTGGTCTCTCCTCAGTGCCATCCCTGTACCTTGCAAATCTCCCCTGCTCCCTCGGGTGCACGTTGTCGGGCCGCGACCAGGGCCAGCCGCCGAACTCCGTGGCACGGTAGTCGCTGAAAGCCTGCCTGATCTCTTCCTGTGAGTTCATCACGAAAGGACCATATTGCACGACGGGTTCGTCGATGGGAATACCCTGAAGCAGGAAGAGCAGACCTTCCGAAGCTCCGTTTTCGATATCCGCGTTCAGTCCTGCTTTTACCTCAAAAGAGTGCATGGCTGTAATTGATGTTCCTGCAATGGTTAGGCTGTCGCCCCCGTAAAAGTAGAGTGTTCTCAATGCTTTCGGACCCGCCGCGGGCAGGGTCCACGTTGCACCGTGGTCCATCCGGATGATCCAGATGGCCACCTCGTTGCGTGGATCGGCTGCCCAGGAGTCGGGAGCAGGAGCCAGGGCTGCGACATCCCCGATCTTTCCTGCAATTACCTTGACATCCGTGGTTTTTCCTTTGTCATCCGAATATCTGTATACCGGAATCTGCTCACTCCACAGCATCTTGAAATAGGGATCGGTAAATTTCCGGGCTTTCGGAAGGTTCAGCCAGACCTGGAAAAGTTCGGTGGTGTTTCCACCCTCCCTGTTGAGCAGCGGAAACATCTCGCTGTGCTGAAGTCCCGACCCTGCCGTCATCCATTGCACGTCGCCCATACCGTAGCGGCCGGCCTGACCGTGCGAATCGGAGTGATCGACAAATCCTTTCAGGACGATGGTCACCGTTTCGAATCCCCGGTGCGGGTGTTCCGGGAATCCGGGAACCGTCATTCCATGATACATCCGCCAACCGTCCCTGACCGTGAAATCCTGTCCGAGATTGCGTCCGGCCAGCGATGCAACAGGCCCCATGCTGTTGTTCCCGGCGGGGTAATAATCGAGGTGGTGGGCGCAGAAGAGGAAGGGGTTCCGAACTTCCCAGAGGAAGTCAAGGGGTTTGATATTGCTGATGTTGTTTTTCATGTGTTAATGATTTTATATTTTATTGGTCACATGGAATATCCATTGTTATCATTCGCGATTTGCATAAACCTGATTCCAATGGATATTTCATGGTTTCATTGTTTGACGCGTTGGAATATTCAAGGATTCAGAACCTTATAACAGCAAATAAGGCAGACCTGAAAATTAAGAAAATTTTCCATCCGCCTGTCAGCGTGACGTACGCTTTTTGACCTCCCCGATGGAATTCATGGGTGCGTCGACGATAAACATATTGATGATCCAGGCGGGGAGGGAACCTCCCGGGTTTACATACCCTTCGAGTGTTACCTGTGTCAGGTTTGAACTTACCGGTCGCACGGTCCAGGTCTGACGATACTCACTGATCCGGATCATATCCTTTGGCGACGGGGTGTCGACCCGGAGCGGCATCGCGGTTATCTTTCGGGTCCCGGTTACCGGGTCGATGGTTACTTCGGCATCGACAAATAATTCCCGGTCTGAAACCGGCCAGGGCATGTCGAAAATAAGGTGGTACCTGGCAAACCTGTTCTTCTCATAGCCCAGCACTTTGATCTGACTCAGGCTTTTATCCCACCAGTCGGTGTTGTTTACATTTTCGATCAGGGCGAAGACCTTTTCGGCCGGGGCATTGATCTCGGCAATCCCTTTGTAGGCCTTGAGCGGCTTGTCGTTCACCTTCATGGTATAGATCCTGATCCCCTCTTTTTCTTTGGCAAATTCCCAGGATTGTGCGGTCATGTGTCCCGGAATATTCATGGATATCAGGAATGCAGAAAAAATCATTATGAGGTTCGATTTCATTGCAGTGATTGATGGTGATTGAAGAAGGTGTTGGCAATTTGATTAATAAATGACACGAATTCCATGGATATAACATCCGATCCCTGACATTATTGTAATCGGACCTCTCCTGGGTGACCAAAAGTATCCTTTTTTCAACCCCTGCAAAACCGTTCTGCGGTAACCAGCAACAAGCCGATATGGAGATGATCAAAATACAAAATCCTCATCTTATTCCGGTCGTCCGGCATAAAGAATTTGAACCTGTTATGCGTTGTTAACATTAACAGATCAAAGATAAAATTCAATTGCATGAAATTCCCTATCCGGAGCAACTTCGGCAGACAGTGATTTTTGTCTCTTACCGGGTCTTACCTTTTTGATCTCAGCATTATCAAACGCTTCGATGCAACATTTTGATTGAGATTAATTCAGCGGCTTTAATCAACGGATAAGCGGCGGGAGAAGCAGTTAGGCATGGGTGGGTTCCTATCTGCATGGTAAGGAATGAGTTGACCGACATTCTGTTTTGTATGGCCAATCCGATGACATTGGTTAATTCACCTGCTTCAAGACCTCCGATCACCTCGCCCCCGATAATGACTCCGGAGTGTTTGGCGGCGATAAGTTTAACGGTTTGTTTATGGCTGTTCGGCAAACTACCCGGGTGCCTGTCGATGCCTTCAAACAAGCCGCAAATTGTTGCAATCCCTTCCTGTTCTGCTCGTTGTTCGGTAATGCCCGCGGTTCCATAACCTGTTTCACCAACGGCAGTGGAGTAGATGGCAATAGTTCCGCTGAATGTTTTTACAACGTTGAGGTTAAATAAGTTCATGCCGGCTATCCGGGCTTCGGCGCAGGCTGTTGAAGCAAGCATTGTGGGTACCCTGCGGCGCGTTACAAAATCCCGTTTCTGGGCACAATCCCCAACTGCAAAAACATCCGGCTCATGTGTACGCATATACTCGTCAACGGCAATGAAATTATCTTCATCCAGATAAATTCCCGCTTCGCGTGCCAAACCCGTGTTGGGTTTGTAACCGATTGAAAGCACTACCGCATTCATCTGCAACCTTTGCCCGTTTTCAAGTTCTATCTCTTCCACATTGTTTATTCCATGAACCTTACTAATCCCTACACCTGTGATTACCCTGACACCGCGTGCTTCGAGCATCTCCTTAATTTTGTCCGACAGTTCAACGTCGAAGGCAAGGTTCAGAATGTTTGGCAGCTTTTCAATCAATGTAACATTGTACCCCTTTTTTGCCAGTTCGTCGGAGAGTTCGACCCCGATAAATCCCGCACCGATAACAGCAATATTTTTGGCAGTGGCAATTTTAACCTTCATATCATCCAGGTAGATTTTGTCTTTGGGGATGACAAATACATTTTCAAGGTCGGCACCCTGCAACCATCGGGGTTTAACAGGATTTGATCCGGTTGCGATAACAAGCTTGTGATAATTTATCAGCCTGCCACTCGCGAAGGATACTGTTTTCGCGCCAGTGTCAATTTTAACGGCTTCATCAACGAGAGCGGTTACTGCGATCTTTTCCATCATGGCATCTACTGGCATGATGTTCTTTTCACTTCCTTCAAGCGTTCCAAAAATGTACGGAATACCGCAGGGCACCATAACATCCTTTTGTTTTTTAACCAGCGTAAATTTCTTGTCTGGCCAATTGGCCCTTCCCGTGAGGGCGGTTACCATTCCGGCAGCGCTGCCACCGATAATCAACACATCTGTTGTTTCCATCGCATGAAATTTTAGATTTTTTCCAAAGCTTGTTTTAAATCTTCAATGATATCTTCAGCATCTTCGATGCCTACCGAAAATCTCACCAGATCATCGGTGATTCCTGCTGCAGCTTTTCCCTCTTTACTTACCGCTGCATGTGTCATCGATGCGGGATGCTGAATCAGTGTCTCCACGCCGCCAAGTGATACGGCCAACATGGCCAGGTGAACATTATCCATAAGTTTTTCCCCGGCCTCAAAGCCACCTTTTAAACCGAAGCTCATCATGGAGCCGGGACCTTTCATCTGTTTCCTGCCCAGTTCATATTGCGGGTGCGATGCCAGCCCGGGGTACTTAAGCCAGGCGATTTTAGGGTGCGATTGCAGAAAATCGGCCACTTTCATTGCATTTTCCTGCGCCCTTTCAATGCGGATGGAGAGTGTTTTTAACCCGCGCAACACCATAAAGGCTTGCGTGGGATCCATATTGCAACCCATATAAATCATGCAATGCCTGATCCTTTTGTATATCTCTTTGTCCTTTGTAACAATTACTCCACCGACAATATCGGCATGGCCGTTGATAAACTTGGTAATGGAATGCAGTACGACATCAGCGCCCATTTCCAATGGTTTCTGCAGGTAAGGCGAGGAGAAGGTATTGTCGACGACCAGCAAAAGGTTATGCTCCTTCGCGATTTTCGAACAGATGGTTATATCGGTGATATCCATGGTAGGGTTGGCCGGTGTTTCGATGTAGAGTACCTTCGTGTCGGGCGTCAGCGCATTCAGGATGTTTTCAGGATTTGATGTGTTAACAAATGTCGCTTTAACGCTGAAACGCGAAAAGTCCTGCTCCAGCACCCCGCGTGCAGGTCCGTAAACCGCATCGGAACTTATGATGTGCTGTCCGCTTCCGAGCAGCGCCATATAAACACTGCTTACAGCCCCCATTCCCGAACTGGTGGCAATGCCGTCGTAACCGTTTTCAAGTTCGGCTACACACCGTTCAAATGCCCTGATGGTAGGATTCCCAATTCGGGTATAAATATATCCGTCTGTTTTTCCCGAGAAGCAGTCTGCTCCATGCCGGGCATTTTTGAATTTGAAGGTTGATGATTGATAAATGGGTACTGTTGCACTTCCGAATTCGTCATCGAATGCGCCGGCATGAATGAGTTTGGTGTTAAATCCTTTGTCGTTGGTTTTCATAATTTGTAGCGTTAAATATTTGTTGGATAATTTGTTTCAGCTGCATTTAAGCACTGCTGGCATTTCAGGTTTGCCAAGGTCTTCACCGTGCAGACCTCTGTATTTTTCGTCGGCATTGTACGTTACACCCAGTTTATCCAGGACCGGTTCAACGGCAACCTGGTGAACCTGCAATCCAATATCCCAGGGGTCGTACCCCAGTAACAACCCGGCAAGTTCCTCATAGGTAAGCACGGGAATTCCATAACCATTTTCGCCATATGTTTTGCCTTCTATTTCTGCCAGGACATACTGCCAACGGTCGAGGAAAAAAGTACAACCCGGACAGTTGGCGATGATGAGGTCGGGGTGGTAAGGCTCCATCGAATCAAACTTGATCTTTGAATTGCCGACGGAATAGCCCCTGTTCGACTTCAACAGGTATTGCCTGAACCCGAAACCGCAGCAATGCCGGCGTTCGGGATAATCGACCTGGTCGCCGCCCCATTCATCGATCATGCCTGCCAGCACATAAGGAAATTCGGCGCCGCCAATACCTTTTTCGGGAAAAATCTTCGCGTAGTGACACCCTATATGATCGACGACCTTCAAAGGCAAACCGGTACTTTTATCGACCAGCTTCAGTAGGGCTTTACCAGCAATTTCCTTCCTGAACTTATATATTATATCACTTGTATGCACAAGATTCCGCGGAATTTTGAAAGTTTTACCGGTTGCTCTTTTAAGTGTTTCCCGGATTTCTTTCTCTTTTTCCGGAAAATTTTTCCAGGTTTCGAGTACTTCGTTATAAATGCCGAAGGAGGTAACACAGGAGCAGACAAAGTTCTCGTATCCTGCCTCCGTCATCAGGGCAAACTGCCTGGCCACCACGGTCATAGTGGTATCAAAGGGAATTATTCCCGAATGATAGGCAATACCGGAACAGGTCGTCTGACGGTCATCATCATAAATGTCTTTCCCGGCTATTTCCCTGATAATTTTCAGAAAAAGGCCTTCCGCTGCCGGAAAAAAGTTCTGTCGTATGCAACTCCGGGCAAAATAGTACCGGTCGCCGGCAATTTCTTTCTGGTAATCTTCCCAGTTATTGCAAGAGTTTGGTTTCATTCTCCGGTTTTATTCCTTGTGATTTTCATTGTATTGGTAATAAAAGTAACCGTCGCGGTCAGCACTGAAGTCCAGATTAAGGCGCCTGGCCACGCCGGCCGAATACTCCTCAATGATGCCGAACCTTTTGATTGCCCCGGTTTCTTCAAATATCCGTTTCAAATCGTTAAGCGATTCGGCAGAAGTCTTTCTTAATGTTCCGCTTTGTTCTTTCTGGTAACTGGTTCCGAGCCGTTCCAGTATCTTTTCTTTGTTTTTAATGATCCAATCCCACACCGGCCCTTGTTCGGGGTACATCCCGGTATCGACTTCATCCACATAAACACAATAACCATATTTCAGTATATGGTCGCCAACCGTGCGTTTTATTGCAAGCTGCTTTTGCCCCTGACCGCTTTCGGCAAAGAATCCCGTTTCAATGGACAATGCCCGTAATGCCTGTATGATGTATCCGGGAGTATTTCCCCTTGGGCATCGCGTTTTACATGAAAGGCACTCCCCGCAAAGCCATATGGTATCGCTTTTAAGAAGCGCACAGAGTTCTTTTTCATCTTTATGCTGTACGGCATCCATAATCATCCGTGGGTCGTAATCGCTCATTGCCGCCGCCGGACAACCGGCAGTACAGGTTCCGCAATTGATGCAGGCAGTCAGGCCTTCGATGAATCGTATGTCGTTGCTGAGTTCTCTGTAGTATTCCATTTTGTAAAAACCTAGGTAATTTTCTATACCAAAATCCCTGCCCGGATGTTTATTTCGTTTTTAACGGTTTAAAATTCAATTCCTTCTCTGGCCTGAATGCCTTTTTGATAATAATGTTTAATCTCCTGCATTTCGGTAACCAGGTCAGCAACATCGTATAGGCCGGGCGTCGCATATCGCCCGGTAAGTATGATTTCCATGTCTTCAGGCTTTCGGCTAATCAGATGGATCACATCCTCTTCTGCAAGGAGATGATAATGCAACGCGATGCAGATTTCATCCAGGATTACCATATCGGCTGTATGGTTGAGAATAATTTCGGTGACCTCCTGCAGCCCTTTTTGTGCTGCATCGATATCCTCCCGGGTCGGTTCATTCACGATAAAACAGTCGAGCCCGTATTGTTTGAGCGCGATTTCGGGAAATCGTTTTACGGCTTCCAGTTCGGAATAATGCATGCCTTTAACAAACTGTGCAATGAAAACCCGCATTCCGGCACCGGCAGCCCTGAGTGCCAGTCCGAAGGCAGCCGTTGTTTTTCCTTTTCCGTTGCCGGTATACAGGTGAATATATCCTTTCATATCTGATGGCATCGCATTAAGCAATCAAAATCGCTACAAAATTAATGAACATAAGTTCATAATAAACTATTATTTTTAAAAATAAGAAAATGAATTTAAAGTGGAATTCCTGAAACCAAAGAAGTCGGAATTGATTTCCAGTCAAATTGGCTGACATGGGATATTCTTCGGGGGAGGGCAATCCACCGGGAGGATGAGATGGCTTAACTTACATAATCCGGTTGTCAAAATAAAACGAATTGTTTTCGGATGGTTGTAATATCTTTGCCTTACGGGATAGGTATAAATATCGAATATCCTGGTCTGACTGTAACAAAGGATGCTCCTGTTCTGATGAAGTGCCTGAAAACCGAAAAATGTATCTAAAATGGCCGAACCAAAAGTTGCTCTTGTTTTGGGTGGGGGCGGAATTAAGCCTTATTCCGCCGTTCCGCTTCTGAAGTTTCTGGAAAGTAACAACATCAAGCTCAATCTGATTGCCGGTTGCAGCGGTGGAAGCATCATGACCGCGCTATTCGCCTCCGGTTATTCTCCGGATGACATTGTGAGAACGGTAGTGCCCGGACTTAAAAAAGACCTTTTTAAACCGAACTTAAAGGCTTTTGCCTCCATTGCGCGACTTCCGTATTGTAAAATGGATAAAGAGTCGGCTTTGATTAAACCTGATGCACTCCGGAAAAAGTTCAGGGAGTATTTCGGCAACATGCGCATCGAGGATCTCGGGATGAAAATCGTGCTCCAGGCAACCGACTTCCAAACCGGCGAAGGGGTAGGAATTGAGACGGGCGATCTGGCCGATGGCGTCTATGCTTCTTCGGCAATTTATCCCATGTTACCGGCCATCAGGATCGGAGAGAGGTGGTTGTTCGACGGTGTTTTCAGCGCCCCGGTACCTGTTTTGCAGGCGGTCAGGCACAGGCCGGATATCATCATTGCAGTTGATTTTCTCGAAAAATTATCACCCGATCCCCGGGGTTACCTTGAGACCTCCATTCATACCGGGAAAATTTATGCCCGAACCATCGCGGCAGCGCAAACCTGCCTTACGTTAAACTTACAGGATGGGGAAGTGATTTATATCAAAATGGTTTTTGATAAATATATTTCAATCTGGGACATTGATAAGATGCCGGCCATTCTCAAAGCCGGGGAGATTGCGCTGGAAAAAGTGAAAGATGAGATTCTGTCGGCATACCAGCATCATCAACAAATAAACAAATAGAAACGTTGGTGGGAACGAAAAAACCGGGCGGGCAAAAAGCCTCTGCGACAGATTCAAATGCACAGTCGACGCTGCTCGAGGTTAAGTGGCTGATCGACCTTGCTTTCTATTCAGGAATACCGATGGCAGTGATCTTCGTGATAGTGGGCTATCTGTCGAATTCCGTGACCATTTTAACCTCTGCCGCCGCCTTTGTTTTAGGACTCATCGTACGCTATTTTGCCTACCGGTCGATGAAACTGATCGTCAGATCTGATACGTTGCGATTCCCTTACGGCACCGGAAAACTGGAGAATTTCAGCAGCCTGCTTTACGGGGCGTTGCTGATCCCTTCAAGTGTCATTTTGATTATTCTGTCCATCAGAAGAATGATTGTTCCCGCTCATGCCATCAATTTTTCGATTGCCCTGGTACCCGTCGTCCTCTCCCTGGTCAGAAACCTTTACCTGACTTATCTCTCAAACAAAGCCCGCCGAAGATCAAACAGCCAACTGGTAAAATCCTATGCGCTTAACTATCGGATCTCATCCTTTTATGATTCCGGCGTACTGACCTCCTTTATCATTTCGGGACTCATTATGCGCGCGGGAAACAACATCATTCCCTCCTATTTTGATGCATCGGTGTCGCTGCTGGTGTCGGTCTATGCCCTGATCATGGGAATCAGACTAACCAGTGAAAATTTTAAAATTCTGATTGATCTGCCATTGCGCGAGGAAGATCAGCTCCGGATCCTGAATGTGATTTCGGCTCATTTCAACAGGTTTGAAACGGTGGGAAACATTTATACCAGGCAGAGCGGTTGTGATCGGTTTATTGAAATTGAATTACTCTGGATTAAAAATCCAGAGGTTTGATTAAAAGGTAAAAAATGAAATTTTTTAACATCATTCCATTATCCAGTTTCCGGCTTGAGTATTCGGCATTTCTTTGTGATGCTCCAAGTACTCTTGGACCATTTCATCGGTTATATTACCACTACTCCATGCTCCGAACCCAATTGCCCAGAAATGCCTCCCCCAATATTTTTTCGCCAATTCTGGGAATTCTTTCTGCAGCATTATGGATGTTCTCCCTTTTAATCGCTTCACTAAGTTACTTATACTCAGTGATGGCGGATATTCTATATGCATGTGCACATGATCCTTACTCACCACCCCCTTTAGTATCTTCACATTCTCGCTATTACATATCTGCACCAGCAAATCACGACATCTTATCTGAACATCCCCTTTTAATACATGATAACGATACTTGGTCACCCATACTATATGAACGCTTAGCCAACTTACAGTATGTGAACCCTTTCGAAATTCATCCATACCGTAAATTTATAACTTTTATAGAAACTGAAGTAGCCGCAATGAATTGCGGGGATTCAACCCTTCTCTGAAACATTGAACTTTTTTTAAATGGCGGTGTTTCAGTCATGGAGATCGAAACTTTGAGGAACGACATGCGACAAATGCTTGAAGAAAAATTCGGCCCCGTAAAATTTAACATCATACCCCTGCTTTGGGAAAAAAATTCGCAGACATAGAGTATTTACTGAGGATTCCTGTGGTGTTTTAGCATGGCCGCTCCTTTAACCTGGTAAATTTTGGCATTTTCGCAGCCATTGATTCGATGACAGGCCACAGCATTTGCTTTTTTTACATTTACACCTGAAGCGTTCCGGTTGCCCGGTTTTGTTGGAAAATCGCGCTGATTCTGTTGGTTGGCGGTATTGCCGGAAGCAGTCCGGCCCTGTTCATTTACACTCACACCAATCTTCTTAGCTTTACCCTGACATTGGGAAAGAGCCGGCTCATCTCGCAGGCAGATCCCAAGAACCTGTAAAAAAGGATCATTCCATTCAAGGGATCGGTCTCATCAGAATTCTATCTCTTTCGTAATAACGGATACACCAGACTGTACCCATAACCCAGCACTACCATCCCGATGCCCCACCAGAAAGTCCACGGGGAATCAAACCACCACAACAGCACAAATACCAAGATTAGCAGGATCACCGGGATCATCACAGCCGGTTTTTTGGTTGGAGCCGGATAGTGAATATCCGAAACCTGGAGGATGATTGCGGCCGCCACATTGAGAAACAATACCCCCTGTGCCCATGCAGGTAAGGTGAACCCCTCTTCGGGAAGAAGGAGGAAGATCCACATCGCCACGAATCCGGCAATCAGGGTGACCGGCAGGCCGGTGTACCCTTTAAGTCCTCTCTCAGCATCCATCACCCGGAATTTCGATAACCGCATCGCACCGGATGCTGTCATCAGAGCGGGAAAGAGCGCTCTTAAAGCCAATTGTTCACCGGGTAGCGTGACTGCAAACACCAGTATGGCCGGGGCAATCGAAAAAGAGAGAAAATCAACGAACGTATCGAGTTCGGCTCCAAATGCGCTGGTCCCTTTTACCCAACGTGCCACAGCCCCGTCAACGGAATCAAAGATCCAGGCAAAATAGATGAGCAGACATGCCGTGGCAACCGGTTCCTGTTCACCGGTAACCATCCCGTGAAAAACGAAAATAATACTTAAAAAACCTGAAAACAGCGCCAGCAGGGTTACGAGACAGGGAAGCCATTGCCGCCATCCGGAAACAGGGAATAGTTTCATCTGGATAGTGTTTATTTAATGTATTAAAGTCGTCAATTCTGCAATAGGTGTAATCCCGGCAATGACCTGTTCGCCCGGTTTTACCAGAATTCTGATATCCGGCCCGGGAAGGTAAATATCGAGCCGTGATCCGAATTTCATCATACCGATGCGTTCGCCCTGCCTGACCGCAACGAATCGGTTTTTGCCGGGCCAATAAACTACGCGGCGCGCAACCGGACCAACAATCTGAAACACCAGGCATCCGGTATACCTGTTCACGATCCGGATCGCGTTGTGCTGGTTCACAGCCGAAGATTTTTCTTTGATCGTCAACAGATGTTTCCCCGGGAAATAGCCCAGGAATTCAGATTCTCCACCGATCGGAGCCCGGTTTACATGGACATCCATCAGGCTCAGAAACACACTGATCCTGAACACCGGCTTCCCGGAAAACTCTTCCATCCGGTCAACCGTGGTTGCGGTCAATCCTGAATCCAGACATATGCTCCTGAATTCCGCGGAAGTAAACCAGTCGATGCCGGTTACCGCTCCGTCGGCAGCCGATAACACCAGTCTTTCATCGTCATGTACCTCCCGGTCGGGATCTCTGAAAAACCACAGCAGGTAACCGGTCAGCGCCAACAGAACCGGAATCAGGATAACAGCAAGTATTTCTGACGGGATTTTTATGAAAACCATCCCCGTTGCAATGGCTGCTCCTGTCAGCCAGACAACCACCAGGTGCGAAACGACCTCTTTTCTGATTTTCATTTGTTAATAATTTTAAATTTCATAGGCCAAATGGAATATCCATTGTTATCATTCGCGATTTGAATGAGCCTGATTCCTATGGATATTTCATGTCAGAATGCTATAATCTCCCAGAATCCCAGAAGTATAAATGCCAATCCCATCAGAAGATGGCAGATCACCACCCCAATCAGGTTATGATGTCTGGAATAAAGCCATCCCCATAAAAGGCTGATTGAAAATGTCATCAGGGCAAAAGAGAGCGAATAGACTGTATGGATCGCTCCGAAGATCAGGGAGACAGCAATCACTGACCAGAAAACTTTCCTTTTCCCCACCAGAATTAGTTCGGAAGAGCTCTGAAGAACCCCTCTGACCAAAAACTCCTGCAAAGGAGCGCTGATGATATAAGTGTAGAGGAACAATGTTCTAAACTCCTCGAATGCAATCAGCGATTTTCCCTTCAACAATGTTTCAGAATGGATCATCACGATTTTGAGAACCACCAAACCGGCAACGATCACTCCGGAGGCAAGCAAAGCCTCTTTGAGCGATTTTTTCCAGTTATTCAGGGTAACTCCATAGGCCGAAAGAGGGAAACCACTTTTCCGGATCAGCAGGATCATCAGCACAACCTGACTCAGCACGAAGATTAACCCAAACCACCGTATCAGGACCGGTTTGGAAGCATCGAGCAACCCAGGCTGATAGAAAAATGCCAGCAAAAAGATGTAAAGGCTGACTCCGATCGCGAACCAGAGCAGCAAGCTGGAAGCGACTGTTCTTAGCTGCAGTGAATCTGACAGCTCCTGGTTTTTTTGTTGCAGGGCGAACTCCCGCGCTTCCACCTTTACCGACATCAGTCCGAAGGTTTCCGCCAATTCAGCAATTTCAGGCGGATTTTTGGTTTCGTCGGTATACTGCAATAAATCATCCACATTCTGGTAGGAGCCCTGGGTGATCTTCCGGGCATGTTCGGTAATGGCGTGGATTGCTTTGTTTGTCTCGTCAGCCATTGTGCACATGGTTTATTACAACACTCAAAGATAAGAAGAACGGTTATTCCATCATCACGCTGATACACACTCCTGGCCCGGTGTTAGCGATAATTGCCGGAGTGGAATACTCCACAAACAGGGGTTTTTGTCCGGTCAGCCGCTCCATATAATCCGAATAATATGCCATCTTTTCCGGGTTCTTGGCATGGGTGATGGCATATCCCCATACCGGCTTTCCTTCAACGACCCGGGTGATGTTCTGAACAACTTTCTTATGGCTGCCCTTTTCCGTAAACGCGGCAGAGAATACCTCTGCTTTTCCCTCCCGGGTAATGTAAATAGCAGGCTTGAGATCGAGTGTTTTACCGATAATGCCTTTCAGAGGACTCACTCTGCCACTTTTTACAATATACCCGAGAGAATCGAATCCTGCCCTGAGAATAATCTTTGCTCTCCAGTCAGGAACCTGCTGCATAATCTCCTCATGAGAGGCGCCTGAGGCAATAGCCTGAGCCACCCGCAGAACAAGCAGCCCCTCCCCTCCCGACAAAGAAGCTGAACTTACTACATCGATGCGTTTCCCGGATTCCCGGGCAACCTCTTCAGCCACCTTGGAACTGGTGGAACAGGTACTGGTCATTTGTTCGCTGAAGTGAATGGCAATGACTGATTGGTACTGTGCTACCAGGTATTCGTATCGTATCCTGAACTCCTTTATGGAAGGTTGCGCGGTAGTAGGTCGTACTGGCGATGATTTCAACCTGTCATAAAACTCCAGCGGCATCAGGGTGATCCGGTCCAGATAAAACTCATCGGCGAAATGAATGGTAAAGGGAATCACATGGATCTGATATTGTTCAAGGATGTTTGCAGGTAGGTCACACCCGGAATCGGTCAGTAAGGCAATATCCGACTTCCGGTTTAGCCGTAACTCCTGCTGCAAAACCATATCGTCCGCTTTCTGATAACTCACCGTTCCTATCTGTTGTAAACGGCCAATCATCTGATCAGGCCGATCCGTATGGAGATGCACGTGAAGTTTCTGAGGTGAACCGGCAATCACCATGGAATTACCCAGTTCTCCGATCTTTTCTGCAATGGCTTTCTTATCCAGCAGGTCACCGGAGATCAGGACTTCGGTGCAATAGCGGCAGGAAATCTTCTCATGGGTAAAGTGCGGAGGTTCAGTCGACTCCTTCTCAAACGAATCTTCCGGAAAACTTTGCTCCAGATCACCGTGAAGAAAATAATCGACGATCCCTTCGAGAAAAAAGACAAATCCTTTGGCGCCGGCATCAACCACCTTCGCCTGTGCCAGCTGAGCCAACTGTCCGGTGGTTGCTGCCAGGGATTCCAGCGCCCGCTGATATGCCTCTGAAAACAACCGGTTAAAGTCAATAGTCGTACTGTGAATGGTGTACAAGCAGTCGGCCCAGTCGGCGATCACCGTCAGAATCGTTCCTTCAACCGGGTTAGATATGGCTTCGTAAGCATACCTTACGGCCTGTTTCATGCTCTCTGCAAAGGAAGCGATATTCAGTGTCTCGTAACCGGGAAGCTCGTTACTGAACCCATACAGGAACTGTGCAAAGATGATCCCCGAATTTCCGCGGGCTCCGGTCAGGGCGGCATCAGCCAGAGCGACTGCCGTTTTCTTTGCATCAATAACGGGTTCGGCAGCCTCTGTCATATAGCGAAGCGTCCATACAAGATTGGTTCCCGTATCGGCGTCTGCAACCGGAAAAACATTGATGTCGTTTAGCAATTTCCGGTGTTCAGAAACACGTTGCACTCCGGCGCGAAAAGCATTATAGAGCTGTAATCCGTTGATTTCTCCGGTTTGCCTGGTTTCCATAGTCATTTTTTCTATCCGGACAAAAGTAAGTAATTTTAGCTCGGATTTCGGGAAAATGAACTACACAAGCCTGGCCGGTATCGTTAAAGCCAACCTGATGTTCTCCGGCGAACAGGAGATGATTGAGCGGATGGCCCGTCATTTCCAGGTCTGGCAACTGATGCAGGATGACCGGGCCTGGGTTTCGCCCATCCTGGAATCTTACGGATCCCGGTTGCTGCCCCGGTCGGTCAGTCTCTCCGATTGCCATGACTTTATCGACAGGATGATGGAACTTTTCCTCCGCAATCCTTTTCTGGCGGGGTTTCTGGAAAAAGTATCAGGAAAAACATTTCCCGTCCTGAGCGAGCGGATGAAAACCGAAGGTCAGGAGATCATTACAGATGCCCTGGCATTCGCCATGGCCCTGGAAAAGCTCACCTGTTCGTGTTATCAGGATGACCGGTTTTTTGAAGAATGTATCAGGATTCTCCGGGAAAAAACAAAAAAACAAAAGTCCCGGAACGCCATGCCTCTTTTCTATCAGATCAAAGCAAGATCTCTTGAACCGGTAGTCCGGTTGATGATAGGCGCCCACCGGCGGCCAACCGAAAAACTTGGAAAGAGTACCGGTTCCCGGGCGTTGCAGATCAATATCCTGGAAGCCACTTTTTCGGACTTGCTGATGGGATTGCGCGACAATGCCATGACAGGGTGGGTGCTGGCTATCCACAAGGCAGGAAAACACCGGATAGATCCTGCTACCGATGCCGGCCCCAACTTCTGGGATGAGAACCGGAAAGCCATCGGGGTCCGGCCTCCTTTGCCACGGAAATGGGCTGACCTTTACCAGACCTGGAATATGGCCTTTGTGTCAAAAATGTACGACTTCCCCTATATCATAGCCAAATTGCTGATCCCTCAGGTGGCTGATTACCAGGATCATCCGGAAACCTATATGTACAACAGGGTGATCGCTCTTAACCTGTATATGAGTTATTTTTCTTTTGACACAGCGGATCCGGAGCGAAGAAGGCTGATCCGGATGCGCTGGGATGACGAACAGTTGACCCGCTTATGGGGAAAGATCAACCGGGATTGCGCCAGAGAATATGTTCTCAGCATCAGGCAGGCAAAATTGTGTAAACAACAAAAAAGATGAACGAAAACCAGGTTTCCTTAAAGATAAAACCATTTCCGGCCGGACTCCTGTCAAAGGTAAAATGGGCTGGCGCCCGGCTGATTTTCTTTCTCTTCCTGGCTATAGGCTTGCTTACCGGTGGAATCATCTGCTGGTTCTTTGCTCCTCTTTATTCCTGGTATTTCTTCGGTGATTTCAACTTCACAAAATACACAAGGTTTCTTTATCCCATTATGCTGCAGTGGATCAAAGTCGAAATCCGGTATATCAGGCATCAAAAGTACCGGAACCATTTTCCGGTATCGCTGACGGCGCCTCCCATGATGTTTCCCGGGAAAACTCATCTGAGAATCAGCCAAACCTGGATGGGCCCCGAAGATCATTGCAACGGATGTATCCGCTGCTGTGTACTGGCTGAATGCCCGCTCATTGACCTGCAACGGAAAACCTGCTTAAGCTATGGTACCTTCTTCTGGAGATACTTTCATTGCGGAAGATATCCTGAGAACCAGGAACAGATCGATTTTTACCAGTGTCCGAAGTGGAGTTTTTAAGTTTTTCCGGAAATTCAATTAAATTTATCGAAAAAAATCTGACCTTAAAATCCCAGGCTTATGAGAACAAATATCTATGGTAAGATGCGATCCGCCGTTACGTTTTTAGCCGTCGGACTGCTGCTATGGAATTGCAGTGGAGGGACCAGAGAACCAGCGTCTCAAGAGAAAACTGCTGATACGCTCTATCCGGAGGCGAGATTATCTGCAGAAATCAAACAGGAGTTATACGCCTTGCCCACTCCGCTCGAAATCACGATAATTCTTGAAAAGAGCAGGGCAGGATATATTTTCGACATCACCAATCCACCCGGGAATGCAGCGAAATATATCGCAGAAAGAGAAAAAGCGCTGAATCTGGGAGTTTATACCGCCGATCTGGCCTATTCTGCCACCTATGGTCAGAAGGATGCCACAAACAAGTTCCTGGCCTGTACGGCAAAATTATCGGACGAATTGGGCATTGCCGGAATTTATGAGGCTGGTCTGGTTGAACGGGTCAAACGGGTAGGTAATAACCGTGACAGTCTGGTCGGTATGGTCGAAAATGTACTGATGCATACCAGTTCACTGCTTGCCCGGCAAAACCGCCATTACCTTGCAGTACTGATCGCCACCGGGGCTTTTGTGGAAGGGTTATACCTTGCAGCAGAGCTGAATGTTGTGGCTGAAAACAATACCTTGATTTCATCGGTCATCGAAAAGCAACAATTGCATCTCAATCAGCTACTCACCGTGATGGAACCATTTCGCGAATGCAAGCAAATGGATGCTTTATTTCAACAACTGACATCGTTGCGATCTGTTTTCACTGATTTTGGCCTGAAACCGGGGAAACCACTTCCCCGCGAAAAAGCCATGGCGCTCAGCGATGTTGTGGAAAAAGTAAGAAACGAAATCATATAATACTCAGAACCCGGAACCTGCTTCGTTCAGCCGGGTTCTCCCTTTGATTTATTCCTGATTTCGTAATTGGATGTAAGTCAGCCATGTAAGGATGGATGGACACCTCCTTCCTGCACTGAAGTAACGATTCATCCCTCTGAGCGAAAATGTTTTATCTGCCTATGGAGGCGACTGGCGCTATTTTGTAGTTGTTGGAGCAACCTCACCGGAATTCTGATACCTTTGACATCTGTTATGGAAAACCTGAATCCCGAAGTCATAAAAGCGCTGACCGGCCATGCCAACGAAATCGTAGCTGGGTCGTATAAAAATGTAGATCAGATTTTTAAGCTGACCGATAAAACTGAAAACAGCCCGGAACTGGCAGAGCTTGCCGAGACCTTTGGCATGATGTCGGTGAAGATCGAAGCAAGAGAGTATGCCCTCGAAAATACTATAGAAGAGCTGAAAAAGAAAAACAGCCAGATTGAATTACTGAACAGCCAGCGGTCGTTGCTGAGCACTATTCTTGTCAGCATCGTACTATTGATCACCAGCTATATTTTTGTCCTGGGGATCATCCACGACCAATCTTTATCCACCCGGCTGATCGGAAAAGTGATGACTAAATATCCCGTGATTGAGGTTATTACTCTGACGGTTATAATTTCTGTGGTCGTTGCCAGCAAGCTTCGCATGAGAGATTTCGGACTTACCCTGACCGGTTGGAAGCGATCGGTATGGGAATCGCTGGTATTTTCAGCACTATTTATCCTCCTTTTAATGTTGATAAAATATTTATGTGTTAAACATATACCAGGTCTATTTCCTGAAACCAGACTCTTTGATTGGTCATATTTTGGGTTTACTTACATCACCTATCTGGTGGTGGCTCCATTGCAGGAATTTCTGAGCCGGGGCGCGGTGCAGGGAACCCTCGAAAAAATTCTGGATATCCGCTACCGCGGATTCTTTGCCATACTGGTGACTACTTTCCTGTTCGGTGCAGTACACATCATGAGTTCGCTAAACCTGGCAGTCGTTTCGTTTATTACAGGCTGGCTTTGGGGATGGATGTACCACCGGCACAAAACCCTGGTCGGCGTGAGCCTGTCGCACTTTCTGATCGGTAATATTTCGGGATTGATGGGGTACTGGACGTTTCTGGAGTGATGCATCCGCTTCCGGAAAGGTTATCTACATAACAAGCAGATCCCAATAACCCAGCAAAATAGCCGCCAATCCGACAAGCAGGTGACATATTGATACTCCGACGATGGTCTGATGTCTGATGTAAAGCCACCCCCATAACAAACTGGCCAGCAGGGTGATCAGGGCAACAGGCAGCGAATAAACAGTGTGAAGCATCCCGAAGATCATGGAAGTAGAAACCACCGCCCAGAACATGCGCCGTTTTCCCATCAGAATCCTTCCAATGGAACTCTGCAATACACCTCTTGCCAAAAACTCCTGAACCGGAGCATTCAGCACATAGAGATATAAAAACATGGTTCCAAATTCTTTCTCCTCAATGAACGGCCTTCCTCCGAAAGCCCATCCTTCCTTCTGTATCCAAAATTTCAGTCCGGCAAGCAACAGGATCACCGCTGTAGATACCAGTACGCTTTCCATCAGGGAACGCCGGAGGTTCTTCAACGTCAGTCCGTAATCCGACAAGGGGTACCCGCTTTTCAGAATCAGAGCTACCATCATGATAATCTGACTGATTACAAACAGCGAACTGAACCACCTCAGCAGAACGACCCTGACCGGATCCGATTGATCCGTTTGCAACGCGAAAACAGTCAAAAAGACATAAAGGCTCACTCCAAAAACGAACCACAATACCAATCTTGAGGATAATCCGCGGATCTTCAATGATTCCTGTAGCTCTTCCTTTTTCTGTTCCAGTACTTCAACCGTTTGTTTCCATGCAAATTCCCGGGCCTCCACCTTCACCGACATCATCCCGAAGGTTTCAGCAAGCTCGGCAATGTCGGGCGGATTGCGGGTTGTGTCAGCAAACTGCATCAAATCATTCACTTCCTCGTAAGACCCCCGGGTAATTCTCCGGGCATGTTCGGTTATGGCCCTCATGGCCTCGTTTCTTTCTACAGTCTCAGTCATGGTGTCAGCAGATCACGATAACAGTTAAATAAAAAAGTTCACTCCATCATCAAAAGTAACTAATTTTATGTGCAAAATAAATCAGTTCCAACAACCGATCTGTGCCCCTCTTTCAACAGTCCGTCACCAACAAGTACTTAGCCGTTACCGACAAGACTGCTTTGAATGCCGCTTTTGAAAAATTCAGCGCTTTTTTCCACGATCCCAAACGGCAACCGTTTCATGGGGCTGAACGGCGGTCAGATGTACCAGATCACCGAAAGGGTTTCGTTTGTTGTGGAATGTGAATCGCAGGAAGAGATCGATTATTACTGGGAAAAGCTCACCGAGGGCGGCGAAGAGAGCATTTACGGGTGGCTGAAGGACAAATACGGGGTCTCGTGGCAGATCATCCCGGCGATAAGTCGCAGGGAGCGCGCCGTTGTTCTGCGATAAAAAGGAGCGGCCCTATTTAGACAACATTCACAAGATCGTGAAGCAGTAGATCCGTGTTATACAGGAGCATCCGTATTCGATCTTCGGAAACAATTGATTGATTGACTGATTGACTGATTGACTGAAATTTTTCCCGTAACGCGTAACGTGTCACGGTTTTCCCCTCCTGCACTCATTCATGAAAATTATGCGTATATTTGTACACCTTTAAAAAGAACTTAGTTCTTCTGATCCTCCCGTCTCCATCCCGATTGTTCAGAAAATCTATCTCCTTTCATTAAAGACGGCTACGGGCCCTGCCTTCAGCAATATTTTGAACAAGATCAGATGAAAAATTTATATCAAGGCTTTACCAAATGCCTCCTGGTCCAGACCAAATTCTCCGAATTCAGCTTCTGGAACTACCTGGAGGTCTGCAACATCGTGGGAGCGAAATACCCGGCAGCGCCTCTCGGTCTCCTTACAGTCGCCGCTTTACTTCCCCAGCACTGGACTTTCAGGCTGATCGACGAGAACGTGGAGCCACTGTTGGACGAGCACCTGGCCTGGGCCGATATCGTTTGCACCGGGGGCATGCTTCCCCAGCAGAAGAGCATGCTTGAATTCATCGACCGGGCGCATGACCTGGCCCGCCTGGTGGTGGTTGGCGGGCCCGATCCCTCATCGCAGCCCGATCTCTACCGGAAGGCCGATTTTCTGGTATTGGGCGAGGGTGAGATCACCATCCCCATGTTCCTGGCAGATCTGAAAAACGGGTTAACTTCAGGTGTCTATGTTTCAACCGAGCGGGCCGATATGCTGGTAGCGGTTGTTCCGCGGTACGACCTGATCCGGTTTCGCAACTACATCATGATCGGCATGCAGTTTATCCGCGGATGTCCGTTCAACTGCGAATTCTGCGATGTGATCGAACTTTTCGGGAGGACCCCCCGCTTTAAATCCAACGAACAGATTCTGAAGGAACTACAAACCTTGTATGACCTTGGATACCGGGGGCACATCGACATGGTCGACGATAATTTCATCGGTAACAAGAAAAAAGTCAAGGAGTTGCTTCGGGAGATCAAAAAATGGTCGGCAGAACATAAGTACCCGTTCTACTTTACAACCGAAGCCTCCGTGAACCTGGCCGATGATGACGAACTGCTTCAGCTTATGCAGGATTGCGACTTCCGTTACGTTTTCCTGGGAATAGAGACCCCTGAAAACGACACCCTCGCCCTGAACAACAAGAACCAGAATGTAAACAGGCCGGTGACCGAAGCGGTCAAAAGGATCCTCTCCTATGGAATTGTTTGCAACGGGGGTTACATCATCGGGTTCGACAGCGAAAGTGAACGGATAGCCTCGAATATGATCAACTCTATCCAGTCGTCGGGAATTTCGATGGCCATGATCGGGTTGCTTTACGCGTTGCCCAATACCCAACTCACCCGGAGACTGGATGCCGAGGGAAGACTTTTTCATCTCGCGTCGCAAACAGTGAGCGACAGCGATATCGACCAGATGACAAGCGGGCTGAACTTTGTCACCCTGACCCCCCGTTCGGAGATCTTCAGGAATTACATCAAGGTCATTGATACCGTTTACAATCCTGCTCATTATTACGGGCGGGTCATCTATACCAGCCTCAACATCAGGCCCCGTTACCGGCACAAACCGTCCTTCGGCACCTGGCTCATCTATATGCGGTCGTTCCTGAGGGTTTGCAAAGAGGCGGGGTTTTCACGATCGACCGGTTATCATTACTGGAAGATGTTTTTCACCATCATCCTCCACAATCCAAAAGGCATCGAAGTGGCCGTGAACCTGGCTGCCATGTTCATCCACTTCAGGAAACAGAAAGAGTATATCGTTACTGCCACCAACCGGACCCTCACAGGTCTGTTGAATACCAACGAGCAGGCATTCAATGAAAGGATGACCGGCAGGCCATCGTCCAATAGAGGCAGGATCGGTCAGGCCGGCTGATCAAACCGGCCACCCTGGTCAGCCAGTTCCTGAATACGCTGATGATCGCCGCCATCGTCCTAAAGCAGTACAATGTGATCCCGGATACCCAGTGGAAAGAGCTGGCGCTGAAGTCCCTGCTGGTGGTGACGGCTGCACTCGCGGGCTGGATCTTCTGTTTTCCGGGAAGTAACAACCGCCTCACCCTGTCGATGATCACCGGCATGCGCAACATGAGCCTGAGCATGGGCATTGCCGTCACTGCCTTTCCGGGTTCTCCTGCCATGACCACCATCCTTGCTTACTCCTTCGTGGCCGGTACGGGAATGCTGGCCTATGCTTATGCGGCCCGCCGGACCAAGTCAAAGACTTAGGACTGGCTGAATATTTGTCCACCAAATCTTTATAAATCCTACCCTGAACTTTTTCTCAGTGTTCCTTCCGGTGATCCGCGGTCTTGAGTAAGCATTCCTTCATTGATCTTCACAGAAATAAAAGGGATCCTGAAAAATCACGGTTTGATTTGTCCAATCCGCGAAAAATCCGCAAATTTGATATTTGAATTACCCTAATGTATTAATCCGCATTTCTCATTGTATGCCACTCTTTCAGCACTCCGTCACCAAAAAGTACTCAGCCGGCCTCGACAAGCCGGCTTTGAAGGCAGCGTTTGAAAAATGTCGATAACTTTCCGATGATTTCTTAGTTTTAACGAAATCAAATGAGTATATTTGGACAGACTTTGTCCAAACTATTTGAATCCAAAATAAATGTTATCCATAGGAGAACAAATAAGAAAACTAAGGGAAGAACACCGATTACCTTTGCGTAAGGTTGCCGCTGAACTGGATATTGATCAATCCATCCTGAGTAAAATCGAAAGGGGTGAACGGAACGCCTCAAAAGCACAGATTATTCAAATTGCAAGAATTTTTAAGATAGATGAGAAAGAGCTGCTTGTCAATTATCTGAGCGACCGGGTGCTGTATGATCTGAAAGATGAAGAACTAGCGAGAGATGCATTAAGAGTGGCCGAAATGAAAATTAAGTACTTGACTAATAGACAAAATGGAAAGTAAAAAAGCGATGCAACCAATTGAGCAGGAGTTACCAAGTCATTTTGCAGACCGATTAGGTATCGAATACGCTTTGTCAGTTGATCAACAACACAAAAAGGAAAACGGCCAGTTTTTTACACCTGTTGAAATCGCTGCCTTCATGGCTTCCTATTCAACTTTTGCCGGAAGTACTGTTCGAATTCTGGATCCGGGATGCGGAACTGCGGTTTTATCATGTGCTTTGATTGAAAGCCTTATTAGATCGGATGAGAATTTAAAAGCCATTGAATTGGTCGCGTATGAAACGGATATTGAACTAATTCCGATCTTAGAGCAATCATTCAGCTATTTGAAAAACTGGGGATTGGCAAAAGATATTAAAATCACAATCAAGCTTTTAAAAGACGACTTCATTCTTCATAATGCGGCATGCTTCAGAGAAAGTGATGATTTGTTTTCAACGCCGATCGAACCTTTTGATATTATTATCTCAAATCCTCCCTATTTCAAACTTTCCATTGACGACATCCGTGTTACAGTTGCCAAAGTGGTAGTAAATGGACACCCGAACATATATGCCATCTTTATGGCATTATCCGCAAAGTTACTTAAGGAAAATGGTGAGCTTATTTTCATTACACCCCGCAGTTATGCAGCAGGCGGCTATTTCA
This sequence comes from Alphaproteobacteria bacterium, assembly GCA_009928665.1. Lineage (GTDB taxonomy): Bacteria > Bacteroidota > Bacteroidia > Bacteroidales > FEN-979 > CAIVAT01. Next base: position 22,244 of record SACF01000032.1, on the reverse strand, counting down.
AAGTTTTTCGCGAGTATTTTTTCAATCTCATCGATTTAGACAAGGCACATCTGTTCGTTTCCAGAAAAGACACTTTCAACAGAGATAAAGTATTACAGGAAACCGTAATTATAAAATGTACCAAAAGATCCCGACCTGAACCAACTGTTATCATTTCATCATCAAGAGGGTTGAACGATTTAAGCAACCCCTTGATAAAGTCCTTCCCGAAAAAGGATATTATTGATTTGAATTCAAATGAAAAAATCCTGTATCTGCCTACAAACGACAATGAAGAAGCAGTATTAGAACTTTTTGAAGCATGGACAGGCAATTTAACCAAATACCATATCAAGATCTCAACGGGGCCGATAGTAGCATTCCGTGCAAGGGATTACCTCAGAGAGAATTTTGAAAATGGAACCATTCAGTTGGCCCCGCTCTTTTGGCTTCACAATGTAAAACAAATGATATTGGAGTGGCCAATTATTAAACCAGGCAAAGAACAATATATCAATATTGAACAAAAGTCCATGCCACTCCTTCTTCCCAATAGAAATTACATTCTGTTAAGACGGTTCAGCAGCAAGGATGACAAGAACCGATTGATTGCAGCACCTTATTTCTGCAATTTCAGTCAATCGGATTTTATTGGAGTTGAAAACAAAGTTAATTACATTTATAGACCCAAAGGCCATCTGGAGCGAAATGAAGTAGTAGGTCTTTGCGCGGTGCTTAACAGTAGTCTGTTTGATGTCTATTTCAGAATTTTTAATGGTAATGTCAATGTGAGCGCCACAGAATTAAGAGAAATGTCATTGCCTCCATTGGATACTATTCAGGAAATTGGAGACAGGATAATCCTTTCCAACGATTTTTCAGTTGAGCACACGAATCGGGTTGTCAATGAATATTTTGAACCAGTTTATACATCATGAATAAAATTGACGAAGCCAAACAATTACTGGAAGCGATGGGACTTCCGGAAAGGCAACAAAACGTCCGCTCCGCTTTGACACTGCTTGCCCTCTGCAACCTGACTGAAAACGAGACTTGGAAAAATGCCAAAGCCGTAAGTATGTCGGTTGTCGGTAATAAGGAAAATGCAAGGTATGAAGGCGTAATGCGTTTTATTGCTGAGCATTACAACAAGCAATATGCTGAAAATTCAAGAGAGACCTTTCGAAGACAAACACTTCATCAATTTGTTCAGGCTGGAATCGTAATCCACAATCCGGAACAGCCAATGCTGCCTACAAACAGTAAGGACAATCACTACCGTTTATCACCGGAGGCATTGAGGCTCATCAGAGCCTTTGATACGAGATACTGGAACAAGGAGCTTAAATATTTTAAAGAAAATGTCGGTTTACTACGAGACAAATATTATAAGAGAAGAGAACTGCGAAAGATTCCCGTTAGGTTGAAAGATGGAACGGAATTATCATTTTCTCCCGGTAAACACAATGAAGTTCAGATAGCTGTAATAACAGAATTTGCATCGCGATTTGCACCCGGAAGTGAATTGTTGTACGTAGGAGATACTTCCAGAAAAAACCTCTACCTGGATAATAAATCGCTAAAAAAATTGGGAATCTATATTGACGAGCATAGTAAACTACCGGATGTTATCCTTTACGATAAAAAAAGCAAGTGGCTGTTCCTTGTTGAGGCCGTAACTTCTCATGGCCCAGTATCGCCGAAAAGAATTGTTGAATTGGAACTAATGCTGAAAAACTGTCAAGCTGGGAAAATCTATGTAACGGCATTCTCTGATTTAAACGAGTTTAAGCGACATGCCCCAGACATTGCCTGGGAAACAGAAGTTTGGGTAGTCAGTTTTCCGGATCACATGATCCATTTTAACGGGGATAAATTTCTTGGGCCAAGATCATGACTTGAATATTTACACCGATTTCGTTAAGGAGTTGCGCAAGCGGAAGGTGGCGCTCACCCTGGCGCAGGAGGCGGAGTGGGAGGGATATTTTGAGGCGGAGGCGACCAAAGCGCAGGAGCTGAAGCGCACCATCGATGCCACCGACCGCGAGATCGACCGGATGGTGTATGAACTTTACGGGTTGACGGAGGAGGAGATCGCGGTGGTTGAGGGGAGAGAAGCCACAATTGAAACAATGGATTAGAAAAGAAGATAGAGAAACAGGATGGAAAAAGGGGAGATCATCATATACAAGAGTAAATCCGGTGATATCAAAATTGACGTTTTGATGAAGGATGACAGTGTCTGGTTAAATCAATATCAGATTGCGGAGTTGTTTCAAACCGACAGGACCTCTATTACGAAACACCTCGGTAATATTTATTCTTCAGGCGAATTGGATGAAACTTCAACTTGTGCAAAAATTGCACAAGTTCAGAGGGAAGGTAAAAGGTCGGTAAAAAGGGAAATCGTTTACTATAATCTCGATGTAATTATTTCGGTAGGATACCGGGTTCAATCACATATTGCCACGCAATTTCGTATTTGGGCCACAAAAAGGTTAAAGGAATATATCATCAAGGGTTTCGTACTCGACGATGAGCGTTTAAAACTGGCTAGAAACAGCTATTTCGATGAATTGCTGGCACGGATCAGGGATATCCGGAGCTCGGAAAAGGTGTTTTACAGGAAAGTGTGCGAGATATACGCGACCAGCGCCGATTATGATCCGTCACATGTAAAAACCCGGGAATTTTTTGCCACCGTTCAGAACAAATTCCACTGGGCAGTGACCGGGAAGACGGCTGCCCAGATCCTGACCGAGCGGGCTGACGCAGCAAAACCAAACATGGGATTGACCAACTGGCCGGGTGAAGCGATCCGTAAGAATGATGTTGAGGTTGCAAAAAATTATCTGAACCAGCATGAGTTGGATCAGTTGAACCGGCTGGTTACCCAATACCTGGAGTTTGCGGAGTTGCAGGCGATGAACCGGAAGGTCATGTACATGGACAATTGGATTGAAAAACTTCATGGATTTCTGACACTCAATGAAAAGCAGATCCTGCTGGATGCCGGCAAAGTGTCGGCACAGTTAGCGAAGGAGCATGTTGACCGGGAGTTCATGAGATACAAAAAAGTGCAAGATGACCAGACACCGGATGAGTTTGACAAAGTTGTCAAGGGGTTGTCAGAACACGGAAGTGCCTGATCCATTATTTATCAAACCGCTTGGTCGACCGGATAGTTTATGAACGCTACGGGTTGACGGAGGAGGATATCCCTCTTTTTTGTAATTTTGTAACAAAGAAACCATGAAAAATCTCATCTATCCCTGCCTTTGGTTCGATGGCCAAGCCCGGGAGGCGGCCGAATTTTATTGTTCTGTATTCCCCGGTTCGGCTATCCTTTCGTCATCGCCGATGGTTGTTCAATTTTCCGTGAACGGCAACCGTTTCATGGGGCTGAACGGCGGTCGGATGTACCAGATCACCGAAGGGGTTTCGTTTGTTGTGGAATGTGAATCGCAGGAAGAGATCGATTATTACTGGGAAAAGCTTACCGAGGGCGGCGAGGAGAGCATGTGCGGGTGGCTGAAGGACAAATACGGCGTCTCCTGGCAGATCATCCCGGCAATCCTTTATGAACTTATGGACGATCCCGAACGCGGCCCGCGGGTGATCGAGGCATTCCTGAAGATGCGAAAATTTGACATTCAAACCCTGCTGAATGCCTGAAGGGTTTTAGGAGCGCATGGAAGTCGGCAAGCAGGGTGGAAATATTGCGTAATAATATAGTACAAACGAATTTTAAAATTGATTCTGAGTGAATTCACAAATCGGCAGATGGTTTTTTTCGCTTTCCGTTGTGGTTCTTTGCCATGGCCACTTTTCGGTTTTTTCGCAGCATGAATGGGATAACTGGCTCTTTGGCAACCAGACAGGTATAACGTTTAAATTCGGACCACCACAGGGCTTACCTACCAATCACCTGAGTACCCAAAGAAACACGGTTTCCGTTTCCGACTCTTTGGGAAACCTTCTTTTCTATTCGAACGGCCACCAGGTTTTAAACCGGGAACACAACATCATGCCGAATGGCAATGATCTTCACGGCAATATCGATTGTGATAAAACTGTTGGTGTTGTCCAGAAACTGGATGACGACAGTTCTTATTACCTTTTTACAATGAAGGCACAAATACCCACTCCAGCCGATTATAATGGGTTGTATTATTCCGTCATCAATATGAGGCTGGACGGAGGACTTGGCGATCTGGAACCGGGACAGAAAGAGATCATGGTTCAGGGAACGAACTCATGTCCTACCCAGATGACCATTGTAAGGCACAAAAACAACAGAGATGCCTGGGTAATTGTCAGAAATGTCCATAATGAGAATAATTTTTCGGCATACCTGGTTACCGCGGCAGGAGTGTCATCTACACCCGTGGTCAGTCCGACATCTTATCTCCACAATACAATCCCTGTTTGCAACCCCGGATCCATGAAGGTTTCGCCCGACGGTACGATGCTGGCTTATCCGTGCTTACCATCGGACTCGGGTGCATTTTGCAGCTTTAATTCAGAAACAGGACAGATAACGCCGCGTTTTTTCTTTAGGGTTGGTCCATGGGGGTGGGGATTATGGATGTACATGGAATTTTCAAGAGATTCACATTATCTGTACTTATCGGATGGTGATTGGACGTATCAGCCCTCTAATATTTACCAGTACGATGCAACAGCAAAAGATTCGGCATCTTTTAAACAAAGTGAAGTGCTGGTAGGCCATTGCAGCCATGGGGTTCATCTTCAATTAGCCCAGGACGGGAAAATTTACGGTGATATTTCAGGAAAAGACTCGTTATGTGTGATCAATAATCCAAGTGTCGGTGGCGTCGGATGTGATTTCCAGCTTAACGCGATTCATCTGATTAACGGAAATGGTTCACAGGGACTTCCGATATTTTTACAGCGGTACTACCTGTATATCCGCGATACCGGGAATTGTGTAAACATACCGGTCCATTTTTCGCCCTGGACATGGCCTCCAGCCGACAGTGTTCATTGGGACTTCGGTGATCCGGCTTCCGGAAGCGCCAATTATTCCCTCCTCACCAACGCAACTCATTCATACAGCCAGCCGGGAACCTACCACGTACACCTTTTTGTACGGCATAACGACAAGCGTACCGATACCACTTCACGAACCATCACTATCTTACCGGGTCCTGTTCCGTTGTTAGGCCCGGACCGGACAATCTGTACCGGCCAGAGTGTCACCTTCGATGCAGGTTCCTGCACGGGTTGTTCCTACCTCTGGAGCGCGCTCCCGTCGGGCGCCGTGGTGGGCGCCACCCAAACCCTTACCACCTCGGTTGCCGGGGTGTATGGAGTAGTCGTTACCGGCCCATCGGGCTGTACCGGCCGGGATACCGTTCAACTGTCGGTAACCGACCCGCCCGTTATCACCAACGACCCCCTGGCAAAAACTATCTGCTCTGGCGAATCGACCGCCATTGCCCTCTCATCGACGATGAGCAGTACCACCTATCATTGGACCGCCTCACTTACCTCGGGCATGGTCAGCGGTTTTGCGCCCGGTTCGGGAACCACGATCGACCAGATTTTGACCAACCAGGACGCCTCCCCGGGGATGGTAACATATCTGATCACCCCGGTGGCAGGTAGCTGTACCGGTACCACCGTCACCTTTCCCGTCACCGTGAACCCCGGTGAAGCTGTGGGTGTTGTCATTTCAGCCTCGACCAACCCCGTCTGTCCCGGCACACTGGTCACCTTCACGGCAAGTCCTGTCAATGGCGGCTCAAATCCCGTGTTTCAATGGATGGTAAACGGCATCAACGCCGGAAGCAATAGTCCAACGTTCAGTTACATCCCGGTCAACGGTGATCAAATTGTTGTCCATTGTCAATCGTCCATTGTCAATTGCATTTCCGGTAATCCCGCTGCATCAAATGTCGTTACAATGACTGTGACTCCGCTTTTACCTGTCAGCGTAAGCATTTCGGCCTCTTCCAACCCGGTATGCAACGGCGCACCTGTCACCTTCACAGCCAGTCCTGTCAATGGAGGTTCAACTCCCGTATTTCAATGGATGGTAAATGGCCTCAACACCGGAACCAACACTTCTACGTTCAGCTATATCCCTGCCAACGGCGATCAAATCATGGTCCATTGTCAATCGTCCATTGTCAATTGTGTTTCCGGCAATCCCGCGGTCTCGAATACGGTTATCATGACAACGACGCCGCTTTTGCCCGTCAGCGTAAGCATTTCAACTTCCGCCAATAACGTTTGCGCCGGTACGCCGGTCACCTTCACGGCTACTCCTGTCAATGGCGGCTCTAATCCCGTGTTTCAGTGGATGGTAAACGGCATTAACGCCGGAAGCAACAGTCCAACGTTCAATTACATCCCTGCTAACGATGATCAAATCATTGTCCATTGTCAATCGTCCATTGTCAATTGTGTTACCGGTAACCCGGCAACCAGCAACCTGGTGTCGGTAACTGTCATCCCCTCGGCAGAAGTCTCTTTTACTACCTGTTTCGACACCATCACCACTGTTAACGCAAAACCCTTCCGGCTCAAGGGAGGATTGCCCCTCGGCGGAACATACTCCGGCCCGGGCGTCAACTCCGCCACCGGCATCTTTACCCCATCTGCCGCTGGTCCCGGAACCCACACCATCACCTATACCTACACCAATACTTACGGCTGTTCTTCAAATGCAAAATGCAAAGTGCAAAATGCAAATTTTTCCGCATTTACATGCGGGTCCGATCTTGCGGATATCCGGGATGGAAAGGTTTACCCCACCGTGCAAATCGGCTCCCAGTGCTGGATGCAGAAGAACCTGGAGTTTGGCTTAACTATTTCATCCACAAATCCCCAAACAGATAATTGCATCCCCGAAAAATATAATTGTCCATTATCCATTGTCAATTGTCCATTGTCCCTTTACCAGTGGGACGAACTTATGCGCTACGAAACCGCCCCCGGCAGCCAGGGCCTCTGTCCGCCCGGCTGGCATATACCCTCCGAAAGCGACTGGAACATCCTGTTTAATTTCTACGACGGGCCGAGCCGGGCCGGTACGGCGCTTACAGATCCATTTTTGAATGGTTTCAACGCCGACCCCGACGGGGTGCTGTATCAAAATACCATCTGGAGCTTTGCCGATTTTGCCGTCCTTTTCTGGTCATCCACCCCAGTTGATGCCACCCGCGCCTGGTCGCACGGCATGAACGACATCAACTTCTCAGTGTCGTCCTATCATGCTATGAAGGCCGATGCCTTTCCGGTAAGGTGTGTGAGGGATTGACTATTTCCTGCGACCTGATTTCGCTGCTTTCTTCAGGGAATCAGCGATTCGGATACTGTCGGCACGCTGGCGTTCCTCAAACTCCTGAACCAGCATCTCCGGTGATTTCCCGAGATTCATCAACGCAAGTTGCGACTGGCTTGCAAATTCATGCGTAGGGTACTTTTCGATGAATAAAAGATAGGTCTCTCGGGCCTTTTCCAGGTCACGGAGCTGATTCTCATAGACGAAAGCCTTGAAGAACAAACACATAGGAGCTTTTGGCTTATCGGGATACCGGGTAATGTACTGATCAAAAAACGCGATTGATCTGGCCGGATTCTCGACATTCATGGCGATGTTGGCCGCTTTGAACAGATAGCCGGGTGATAACGAATCATCGGGATATTTTTCGATAAAGGCTTCGTACAACGCGATGAGACTGTCGGCCTTTGCCTTGTCGAAACTGAACGCTTCGGGCGAAAAAAGACGTTTCTCGAGGTTATCGATCCTGGAAACCTGTTTCTCACGCGACGGAGAACAAGCTGAAACGACTATCATCAACACAGCCGGAATTAAAAAAAGAGCACTTTTCTTCATCGTATTATCATTTTAAATATTTATACACTTTACAATCGCTCATTTCCGTGGTGCAGTGGTGCCATAGTGCCATGGTGCAGTGGTGCAGTGGTAAAAAGCGAGATGAATTCAAAATGCAAATCAGGCATTAGGTATTGGGGGTTAGGAATTAGGGAAAAACAATATTCAAAATTCAAATCAGGCATTAGGCATTGGCCATTAGCCATTAGGGAAAAACAATAATTTAAAATTTAATTCACACATTCACTCAATCAGTCATTCAATCAATCAGTCAATCATTCATCCCCTTCCGCCAGTCCTACCCCGTTTCATTTGCGGAAAAACCATCCGGTAGGCGACATCCACGTTCCCTTTGCTGATGTCGGTGAGCCGGCGTTTTAACAGCATTTTTTTCAGGGAAGGAAGGCGGTCGACAAAGACGATACCTTCGATATGATCATATTCATGCTGGATGACCCGTGCCACCACGCCTTCAAATTTTTTATCGTGTTGCACAAAATTTTCATCCTGATACCGGATATAGATCACCGGTTTCCTTACAATATCCTCCCGCAAACCGGGAAAACTCAGACATCCTTCGTTAAAGGAAAAATCGTCGCCCTCTTCCCTGTATATTTCTGCATTAATAAAAACCTGTTTGAAATTTTCAGCTTCCGGGTATTTTTCGGAAAAGGGACTTGCATCGATTACGAACAAACGGATCGATTTTCCAACCTGCGGGGCTGCCAGTCCAACTCCATCCGAAACATACATGGTATCCCACATATCGCGGATAAAATCCTGAAGCGATGGAAAATCGGGTGTAATGGGAGTCGCTACTTTTTTTAAGACAGGGTGACCATATGCAACAACGGGTAATATCATAGTTCAGTTTCCTTACAGTTTTTACTTCAGATACTTGTTTTGTTCCTGCTCCATAAAAGATTGAAGGATCAGTGTGGCGCTTACCGTATCGATCAGCGCCTTATCCTGCCTTACTTTCTTCCGGACTCCCGACTCCCGTATTGCTCGGGTGGCTAACAAGGAAGTGAACCGCTCGTCCATTCGGGCAATTCGGACATCCGGGAAGGTGTTTCTCAGTTTTTTGACAAAAGGTTCAATGATCACAGATGCCTCCGAAGGCGTATTGTCCATCTGCTTAGGCTCACCCACCACCATGCATTCAACCCGCTCCCTTCGCAGATAATCTTTCAGAAAGTTAAGGAGTTCCAAAGTAGGAACCGTGGAAAGCCCTGTCGCAATGATTTTCAACTCATCCGTCACGGCAATGCCGCTCCGTTTCTTTCCATAATCAATAGCCAGGATCCTTCCCATCTGCAATCTTTGCTGCAAAGGTACAAAGAATAAAAATTTTATCTATTTTTGATCCAGAGAACGAGCGGACAAATTGATTTACGATTGACATGATTTACGATTTACGAATGAGGGAATGAAAATGTGCTAATGTGCTAATATGCTAATTTGAGAATATGAAAATTGATTCACGATTGACTGATTAATATAATTGAGTGATTGAGTGATTGAGTGATTGAGTGAATGTGTGAATGAGTGAATTAAATTTTGAATTTTGACATTTTAATTTTTCAATTAATGTTTTTTCTGTTCGCTAATCGCTAATATCTAATCCCTGTTTTGAATTTTGAATTCGTAGTTTTTCCCAATGGATGATCTGAAAAAACATATTGAAGCCGCCTGGAATGACCGGCAGATGCTGGCGTTACCCGAAACCCGTGATGCCATTCTCAGGGTCATCGAAATGTTGGATCAGGGTAAATTGCGTGTGGCGACCCGCGATGGAGAACGCTGGATCACCCATGAATGGATCAAGAAAGCCGTGATCCTTTATTTTCCGGTATGCAAAATGGAGGTTATTGAGGTGGGTCCGTTTCAGTTCCACGATAAAATCCCTCTGAAACACAACTATCCTGAACATGGCGTCAGGGTTGTTCCCCATGCCATTGCCCGTTACGGAGCTTATCTGGCTTCGGGAGTGGTGCTGATGCCCTCGTACGTAAACATCGGAGCCTATATCGATGCCGGGACCATGGTCGATACCTGGGCTACAGTAGGATCGTGTGCACAGATCGGGAAAAATGTACACCTGAGCGGCAGCGTTGGCATCGGCGGGGTGCTCGAACCCGTCCAAGCCGCTCCTGTAGTCATCGAAGACAACTGTTTCCTGGGATCCAGAAGCATCGTGGTTGAAGGCATTCACATCGGCCGGGAAGCGGTGCTGGGCGCCAATGTCGTCATTACGGGATCAACCCGGATCTTTGATGTTAGCGGATCGCACAAAGTTGAATACCGGGGCCATGTGCCACCCCGGTCGGTCGTTATTCCCGGAACCTATCCAAAAAAATTCCCGGCCGGTGAATATCAGGTTCCCTGTGCCCTCATCATCGGTCAGAGAAAGGCATCCACCGACCTGAAAACATCGCTGAACCAGGCCCTCCGTGATTTCGATGTAGCCGTCTGACATTCATGAACCGGATCCTCATCATACAGACGGCCTCCATCGGCGATGTGATCCTGGCCACGGCACTCGTTGAGAAGGTGCACACGTCACAACCCGATGCGTGTATCGACCTGTTGGTTAAAAAAGGCCATGAAACGCTCTTCCGGGGCCATCCGTTTATCCGGACTGTTCTGACATGGGATAAGAGCAACGACAAACTGATCCACCTGTTGCAGCTCGCCTGCTCCATCCGGAAGAAAAAATATGACCGGGTGATCAACATCCAGCGGTTTTTTTCCACGGGTTTCCTTACGGCGCTTTCAGGTGCGCGGCATACCACGGGATTCTCAAAAAATCCGTTTTCACTATTTTTCAGCCAGCGTGTGAAACACGATATCAGACCGGGGATTCACGAGGTTGACCGGAATCTTGTGCTCCTTGATCTGCCGGATGGCGAAAGAACCCGTCCGCGGCTTTATCCCACCGACGATGACCGGGCTGTTGTCCGTGATCGGGCACAAGGTCCTTATTACACGATATCGCCCGCCTCGCTGTGGTTCACCAAGCAATGTCCTGCCGAAAAATGGGTCGGGCTTATGGATGAGGTTCCTGCCGGGGCCGTGATCTACCTTCTTGGTTCCACCACGGATCAACTCCTGTGCGAATCCATCCGGTTACAAACCCGCCACACCCCGACGGTGAACCTTGCCGGTAAACTGACTCTCCTTCAATCGGCCGCGCTGACAGAACAGGCAAAAATGAACTTTACCAACGACTCGGCCCCCATGCACCTGTGCTCTGCCGTGAATGCACCGGTCACCGTTGTTTATTGCTCCACAGTTCCCGATTTCGGATTCGGTCCGCTATCAGATGACTGCGCTGTGGTGGAAGCCGGTAACCGTCCTGCCTGCAGGCCTTGCGGATTGCACGGATTCAGGGAATGCCCGGAACGTCATTTTCAATGTGCCACCGGCATAGATACACGCGACCTGGTCAAAAGATTGTGACCCGGAATGGTGAAGTCCCGCGTTGTCATCCTCCTTTCCCCTGCCCTAAATGGCCCTGACATACCCCGGGACTCCTGCCGGTATTGCAATTTGTAGTAAATTTGCCCGTTATTTGTTCTCTATGGAAGAGGAAATTAAAAAATGTCTCGAAGTGCTTGCCCGCGGCGGCACAATCCTTTACCCTACCGATACCATCTGGGGAATTGGATGTGATGCCACAAACTCAAAAGCGGTGAATAAGGTTTACCGGCTGAAACAAAGAACCGAGCAGAAAAGCCTGATCATCCTGCTGGATGATATGAGCCGGCTTGACGCGTATGTTGAGGTCGTCCCGACGATCGCACGGGATCTTTTAAAACATATCGATTCACCGCTGACGATCATCTATCCCCGCGCGAAAAATCTGGCGCCGAATGTAATGGCTGAGGATCACTCCATTGCAATCAGAATCGTAAAGGATACTTTTTGTAAAACCCTGATCCATGACTTCGGGAAACCTATTGTATCAACCTCTGCGAATATTTCCGGTCAAAATCATCCGGTTACTTTTAAGAATATCAGCCCCATCCTTAAAAAGGGAGTGGATCACTGTGTGGATGAATCACTTGACCAGATCAAGGAAGTGAAACCATCTCAGATAATTAAAATCGATATTAACGGGGAATTCAAAATTATCAGGCCCTGAATTCCCCCCGACGATGTAACGCAATCAGATGATACCCGTCAAACATTTAACCCGTTGTCACCCACCCCGAGCGATACACCATGATTTACGCACCCCTCAGACTCCTGCTCGCCCTATTTTTCATTCCGATGACCCTGATGTCGGTTGCGTCACCCGATAAAGCCAAACGGTTCAGCATCAGTGGTAAGATAACAGATCAAAGCAGCGGCGAAGCGCTTGTGGGCGCCACGGTTTTTGTCAGGGAACTGAAAACAGGCGCGGTGACCGATGTTTACGGCAATTATTCGCTAACGCTGGCTGAGGGAGAATATCACCTGGCATTTTCCTATATCGGGTATCTCACGGTGGAGCGGGTGGTCAACCTGCACAAGGATCACCGGATTTCGGTTGAGTTGATGACCCACCAGCGCGAACTCAATGAGGTTGTCATAACCAGTGAACGAAACGATCGCAACGTGGTCAAACCGGAGATGAGCACTTTCCGGATGGATATCAAGACCATCCAGCAGATTCCGGCATTGATGGGCGAGGTCGATGTGATCAAGGCGATCCAGCTCCTGCCGGGAGTGCAATCGGTGGGTGAAGGATCGAGCGGTTTCAGCGTCCGGGGCGGAGGTCCCGATCAGAACCTGATCCTTCTCGATGAAGCCACGGTATACAACGCCTCGCACCTGATGGGTTTCTTTTCGGTATTCAACAACGATGCGATACGCGATGTAAAACTTTACAAGGGCGATATTCCCCCGGCATATGGCGGCCGCCTTGCCTCGGTGCTCGATATCCGGATGAATGAAGGAAATTCCAAAAAGTTTGAGATCAACGGCGGCATCGGGCTTATCTCGTCGAGGCTGACTGTGGAGGGTCCGGTAAAAAAAGACCGCGCCTCATTCGTTGTGTCGGGCAGGCGGACTTATGCCGATATTTTTCTGCCGCTTTCGTCGAACAAGGCCCTTCAAAACAACAAACTCTACTTCTACGATCTGAATGCCAAGATCAACTACCGAATCAACGACAACAACCAGATTTTTTTATCGGGATATTTTGGCAGGGATGTATTTAAAAACAACTTTGCCGGGATGAACTGGGGTAACGAAACGGCGACCTTCCGGTGGAACCACCTTTTCAATAAAAAACTCTTCCTGAATTTGTCGCTGGTTTACAGTAACTACCGGTACAATCTGGGAACGCCCACCGGCAACAACAACTCCTTCGACTGGTACTCCGGCCTCCGCGACATCGGCATCAAAGGCGATTTCAGCCACTACCTGAATACCAATAACACCTTGAAATACGGCGCCAGCCTGACCTATCACATGTTCGACCCCGGAAAGGCCACAGGTACCGGGAACGAAAGTTTCGTGATCGAAGTTGCCGTTCCCCGTAACTATGCCCTTGAAACCGGGGTCTATGCCGGGAATGAACAAAAGGTTGGGACCCGACTCACCCTGAAATACGGCCTGCGCTTCTCGATGTTCCAGAACATAGGCCCCGGAACGGTGTTTCACTACGACAGTTCTTACAAGGCGGTCGATTCGACGCTATACAAAGCCGGCAGGATCTACAACACCTACATCGGGTTGGAACCCAGGGTCGGACTCCTGTACGATTTTAACAGCAAACATTCGATCAAGGCCAGTTATGCCCGCACTTACCAGTACCTGCAACTGGCGCAAAATTCGACCATCGGAACCCCGCTCGATATCTGGTTCGCCTCCAGCCCCAACGTCAAACCCCAGATCGCGGATCAGGTCGCCTTGGGTTACTTCAGGAATTTCAGAAGAAATACCATCGAAACCTCGGTGGAAGCCTATTACAAATGGATGCAAAATGTGATCGATTTCCGCGACTTTGCCAACCTCATCCTCAACAATAAACTGGAGGGAGAGATCCGCACAGGAAAGGCCTGGTCGTACGGAATTGAATTCCTCGTCAGACTGAATGAGGAACGGCTGAACGGGTGGGTAAGCTATACGTATTCAAGGACTTTCAGGCAGATCAACGGCATCAACGGCGATGATCCTTACCCCGCGCCTTACGACAAGCCCAACAACATATCGATCGTACTAAACTATGTGATCAGCAAGCGGTTCACGGTCTCAGCCAACTGGGTCTATGCCACCGGCGCCCCGGTAACTTTTCCGACGGGAAGGGCCGAAATCGGCGGAAAGATCATCCCCATCTATTCCGATCGCAACCAATACCGCTACGAGGATTACAACCGGCTTGACCTGTCGCTGACCTTTTACAGCAAAAAGAAACCGGAGCGCCATTTCGACTGGGATCTGAACTTTTCGGTTTACAATGCTTACAACCGTCATAACACCTGGTCGATCAATTTCACCCAGGATAATACCAATCCGGATGTAACCTATGCCGAAAAAGTATATCTCTTCGGGATCATTCCCTCTATAACCTTCAATTTTCATTTCAACAATGATTAAAAACAGCTTCCTCACCGTCATTCTGGTAGCCTTTCTGCTCGCCTGTACCGAGGAGATCGATGTCAGCCTCGACAGCACCTATGCCAGGCTGGTTGTGGATGGCTCCATCGCGGATGACAGCGCAACGTACCGGATATCGCTGTCGCAATCGGCCGATTATTTCCTCAACGAGCCGGCTCCCCGCGTCACCGGCGCTACAGTAAGAATAAATGACGGAACTGGACTTTTCGATCTTCACGAAACCGAACCGGGACTTTCGGGAATCTATGAAACTGATTCCGGCTTTCAGGCTGTTCCCGGAAAACTTTACACCCTGCTGGTCGACCTGAAAGAATCCATAGCCGGGATGAGCGCCTGTCAGGCTTCCTGCTACCTCCGTCCCGTGACCAACCTGGATTCTGTTTCGGCATTGTTTCATCCCGACTGGGGACCTGAGGGAGTCTGGACCATCAAACTCTGGGCTCAGGAACCCGGCAACGAGGTCAATTATTACATGTTCAACCTTTACCGTAACGGGAAACTGCTTACCGATACGATTACGAAAAAGGTGGTATCGGATGATAAATATATCAACGGAAGCTATATGAACGGGGTTGACGTGATGTACCTGAACCACGCGCATAAGTGGGAAACCATCTTTCCCGGCGATACCATTATCCTGCAGATGTCGGGAATCACCGAAGAGTACTTCAATTTCATCAGCCAGGTTCAGCAGGCAGGTTACAACATACCCTTTTTCACCGGGCCGCCTGCAAACGTAACAGGGAACATCAGCGACGGGGGAATCGGGTTCTTTGCTGCCTTCTCAAACACCTATGCACGGAACACCGTAAAGAATTGACGCGGTCTGAATTTTCACGCATAACCTCACCGATCATTTGTTATAAAAATTCATATAATGTTTTAAAGACTGTTTGAAATTTACGATTGAACATGAAAAGAAAATCCTTATCTGCGCTGGCACTCCTGACCATGGTGATGTCGGTAATCCTTCCGACAGACCTTCCCGCCCAGGATAAGCCCACCCTTAAACATCTGGAAGGAAGCTGGGCCGGAGCGCTGAAAATTCAGGGTATGGAGCTCCGCATCGTTATGAACATCAGGTTCAATGAATCCGACAGCATGATTGTCACCCTCGACAGTCCCGATCAGGGAGTCAGTGATATTCCTACCAGTAACGTTCAGGTCAGGGAGGACTCCATTTTCATCTACTGCCGGAAGATAGGCGGGAAATTTATGGGCAGGATTACCCGTGATCCGGCCACCTTTGACGGAACCTGGAGCCAATCGGTTCTATCACTTCCCCTGGTTCTTAAACATCTCGAGAAAAAGTTCACCCTCACCCGGCCGCAGGAGCCAAAGCCGCCATTTCCGTACCAGATAAGGGAGGTAATCTTCCCGAACCGGGCCGCCGGGCTGGATCTGGCTGGCACACTCACGATACCTGAAAACAAGGAGCATGCTCCGGCCGTGATCCTGGTTTCAGGCTCCGGTCCTCAAAACCGTGATGAGGAAATTATGGAACATAAACCTTTTTGGGTACTGGCCGATTTCCTGACAAGAAACGGGATAGCCGTGCTGCGTTACGACGACCGGGGGTGCGGAAAATCAGGCGGAGTTTATAAAACCGCATCAACCCTCGATTTTGCCACCGATGCTGAAGCAGCACTTGATTTTCTTAAAACTCAACCGGGAATCGACACCCTGCGGATCGGTATCGCGGGTCACAGCGAAGGCGGGATCATTGGTCCGATCGTTGCCTCCCGGCGCCCTGAAATCGCGTTTCTCGTGCTGATGGCCGGGCCTGGGTTCACAGGCGAACAGATCCTCTATCAGCAATCTGCCCTGATCTCCCGTGCAGAAGGGGCAAATGAAAAGTCGGTCGAAGAAGGGCTGGTGCTGTCGAAACAGATCTATTCCATCCTGAAAAAAACCAGAGATAATGAAAAGGCAGCGGAAAAAATTACCCGGATTTACCGGAACTACGATAAAAAACACAGCGCCGACAGCGGATACCGCAAGATGAGTGACGAAATGATCGCTGCACAAACCGAAACCCTTACGGGTAACTGGTTCCGTTGTTTTCTGACCCTCAATCCGCAGGATTATCTTACCCGCGTTACCTGTCCCCTCCTTGCGATAACCGGCAGCCTCGATTTACAGGTACCCCCTGAAGAGAACCTCCGCGCCATCGAAAGCGCCATGATCCTGGGCGGGAATGTAAGGTACCAGATAATAGAACTTCCGGGACTTAACCATCTGTTTCAGACGGCTGTCACCGGAAGTCCTTCAGAATACGGAAAAATTGAAGAGACCTTTGCCCCTTCCGCGCTCGACCTGATCCATCAGTGGATCCGGTCAAATGTCGAATGACCCGGAGCGCTCAGGAGCTGTAAGTCATCGATCAATGGATCACCTGTAATTTTTTTGTTTCAAGTACGCTTCCCTGATCCATAATGCGGCAGAGGTAAAGACCAGCCGGAAGAATCGCTGTGTTCATGTTAATCTGCGTGGTTCCGGGCATTACCTGCTTTGACATCACGGTTTTTCCATTGATGTCGACGATCTCAACGACCATAGCCCGGTCGATGTTCGACAGCCTGATGGTGGTGAAATCGTGTGCGGGATTCGGGAAGCAGGTACCGAGATAACTACCGGCAACACCGGTCTTTTCGCCGGTACCCACACTCTCCATGAAATAATCGTAGGTCTTGTTCAGGATATCATTCCGGACCTCGGTATTTTGAACCATTTCAAGCCCTACGCCGAAATAAACGACCTTGGCGCTTCCCTTCATTGAGCGGATGGCTCCGATCTTCGTCAGGGTTGTATTGTAATAAAAGATTGTGGTCGCGTCGGCAAGGGGCGAGATCTGGTCGGGATACATGTACCCGACATATACGTCAAAGATATTCGAGGTGGCGGTAGTTCCATAGATCGGATCATCCACCTTGGCGATCAGTTTATTATTCGTATTGTTTCCGTCATCGATGAACGATGCCTTCAGGTAATTGGTGTAGAGATCCTGCGTTTCAGGCGTTCCGTGACTTCCCGAAGCCCCGCTCATGATATCCCAACCGATATCCTGACCGGCCACAAAGAGATTGATACCGCCATCCACAAAACCTTTCACCGCAACAGCTTCTGCATCGGTAAAAGCCGGGAAGGTCCACGCGCAGTTGTAAAAAATGTTGAACAGTTCGCTCAGGATTCCGGCATCGTTCGCTTGCGTGAACAACGTTGATTTCATCACGGCAAGATGATCACATCCTGCAGCGGTAAGTCCGTCGATATACACGCCCTGGTACTGGGTTGCATAGTTATCGCCTGCGGCATTGACCAGCAGGGTATGAACGTTCGAGATCACATTGGCTGTGAAATATTTGACGGGAGCATTGGGATTGTTAACCGAAGACAACTCCAGTACGAAATCTTCGAACATCGGAGTAAATCCCGGTGTTACGTGAAGGACGATGGTCTTGGGAGTCCCTTTGGTCAGGTCGACTACCGTACTGTCGGTTACGGTCTGTCCATCGACCTCGAAAGAAGCCAGCCAGTCGGGAGGAGCGCCCGAAACCAGCTTGATTTTAAATGGATTGGTTCCGGCAATGTTGCTGTTGGCTTCGCAGTTGAATGTGGTGAGTTCCAGCGGGTGGCCCAGCTTCATGGTCGGTCCGGCAGTAGTGATATCTCCGACATAAAGATTCGTACCGTTGATGGCGGGAACCACGTCGCCCGAAAGGATCTCCTGGTGCCCCTGGGCAACAGAAACTACCACATCGCAATTTTCGACCACGCAGGGTACACTGTTATAATCGGCCGGAATGGTATAAACATACGTTTTCTCGACCAGCGAACCCTGGGTAGTCGTGGTGATTTCATCACCCCACTGACCCGTGATCAGGTGACGCAGCATATGCATGTGTTCGTAATTATTCCCGGCATTGCCACCGGTCTGCGGACCGAAAATATGACTCTGGATCAGCGCCACGTTGATAAAATTCGATGGCACGGCACTGTTGGCAGTGTAATAAAGCTCCACGTGGACCGTAAGTTCCCTGTTTACCGGGTTATAGGAGGTTTCGACTCCGATGTTGACTGGTGAGGGCTGTTGAAGGATCGTCTCCGAGCTGGAGGTCCAGTCACCCCGGTTCAGGGCAGTAGTCGATCCGGAGAAGATATGACGGTTGACTGTACCCGACGGGTAACCTTGAAGTCCGGTCTGACCTGCCAGCGCATCACCGAAAGGCGTACGGTAATCGGGTTCTCCGGCGGAAGGCGCCGCAAAACTGCCCTGGTGGATGGCAATGACCGATACCCTGCCCGGATGGTTCTCAAGGATGCTTGCCGCGATGGCATGACCTTCGGGGCAATAGGTACAATGAATCCCGGTGTATTCCTCAAGAACGACATTTTTATTGAGGGTCTTGGTAGTGACCAGCGTCTGTGCCATCGCCCCCCAGACGGCAAACAGGCACAGAAATGTAACAGATAAAATTTTTCTCATGCGTAGTGGTTTAATCAGTTAGTATTGGTTATCCGTGCAAACTTACTGAATCATTGGGAGCAGTGAACTCCGGAAAAGAAAATCGACCGCGAATACCGAAAAGATTTTCATCAATCCGCTAAAAACCCGTATGTTTGTTCATTCGAGAATAAATACCCGTAACATGGAATCCATGAATCCTTCCCTGAACTCGATTTCACCGGTCGACGGGCGGTACCACGGCGTTACCGAATCCCTGTCGGCCTATTTTTCTGAATCTGCCATCATCCGGTACCGGATCCTGGTAGAGGTCGAATATTTTATTGCATTGTGCAACCTGCCGCTCCCTCAATTGAAGGGCTTCAATAAAAAAAGGTTCTCTGAACTGCGCTCCCTGTACCGGAAGTTTGAAGAGGCCGATGCCGCAAAGGTCAAGGCGTTCGAAAAAGTCACCAACCACGACGTAAAAGCCATTGAGTATTTTCTCAGAGCGCGTTTCGATGAGCTTGGAATGGGATCTTTCAAAGAGTTCATTCACTTCGGGCTGACCTCGCAGGATATCAACAACACCGCCTTTCCGCTGGCATTTCGCGATGCTGTGGAGGAGATCGTGAAACCCCTCCTCGAACAGATCTATCAGGCCCTTCTCTCCAAAGCCCAGGATTGGAAAGAGATCCCCATGCTTGCCCGAACACATGGGCAACCCGCCTCGCCTACCACATTAGGAAAAGAATTTTATGTCTTCGTCGAGCGGATCGGCATGCAACTCGCACTTCTTGAAACAATCCCTTTCTCGGCAAAATTCGGAGGTGCCACGGGCAACTTCAATGCCCATCACGCCGCCTATCCCGCGGTCGACTGGATCCGCTTCACCAACAAGTTTGTGAATGGTACGCTTGGCCTGGAACGGTGCCAGACCACTACCCAGATTGAGCATTACGACAATATGGCCGCAATGTTCGATAACCTGAGCCGGATAAACACCATCCTGATCGATCTGGACCGTGATGTCTGGACCTATATTTCGATGGAATATTTCCGGCAAAAAGTCCGGGCCACCGAAACCGGATCCTCCACCATGCCGCATAAAGTCAACCCGATCGATTTTGAAAATTCAGAGGGAAATCTCGGTATCGCGAACGCAATTTTTGCTCATCTTTCTGCCAAACTTCCGGTTTCGAGGCTCCAGCGCGACCTTACCGATTCGACCGTGATCCGGAATATCGGGGTTCCCCTCGCGCATACGGTCATCGCCTGTAAATCGCTCCTGAAAGGTCTCGACAAACTGATCCTGAACGAAAAAAAACTGACGCAGGATCTCGAAAATAACTGGGCCGTTGTTTCAGAAGCCATCCAGACCATTCTGCGCCGTGAAGGGTACCCCGATCCTTACGAAGCCCTGAAAACGCTGACCCGTGGAAAAGAAGGTATCAACCGGAAAAGCCTGGAAAAATTCATCGACAGCCTCGAGATCGCCGACCGGGTGAAGCAGGAACTTAAACAGATCACACCGCACAACTATTTGGGAATCATTAATTTTTAACCTCAGATCGTTGACCGCTCACATTTCAGTAAGTTTTAAACACCCGTAACGACCCGATCAGATATGAAAGTAAGCGGATTCACCTTTGTCCGAAATGCCATCCGATACGATTATCCGGTCGTGGAGTCAATCCGGTCCATTCTACCTCTGTGCGATGAATTCGTGGTAACAGTGGGCAATTCAGACGATAAAACGCGGGAATTAATTGATGGCATTGGCGATCCGAAAATCAAAATTATCGACACCGTTTGGGACGACACGTTGCGTAAAGGTGGGCGGGTTTTAGCCGTTGAGACCGATAAAGCTTTCGCGGCGGTGTCGCCCGACAGCGTCTGGGCATTTTATCTTCAGGCCGATGAAGTGGTGCATGAGAAGGACCTGGTAACCATCCGCGAGGCGATGGAACGGTACGAACACGATGACCGGGTGGATGGTCTCCTGTTCCGGTATCTTCATTTTTATGGTTCTTACGATTACTTCGGAAATTCAAGAGACTGGTACCGTCATGAGATCCGGGTTGTACGTAACATGCAATCGGTGCACTCCTGGCTTGACGCGCAGGGATTCAGGAAGGACGGGCAGAAACTGAACGTGGTTCCCGTGGATGCGGCGATTTATCATTATGGCTGGGTGAAACCGCCAGCCCGGCAGCAGGCCAAACAACAGAATTTTCACCGCTACTGGCATGGCGATGCGTGGATGGATAAAAACATCTCCGGAAAGGAGGAATTCGACTACGCCAATATAGATTCACTGGCCCGGTTCACGGACACCCATCCGGCCGTCATGGCCGAAAGGATTTCAATGAAAAACTGGACTTTCGACTTCGACCCTGCATGCAGGAACAGCGGCATACTTCATCTCCTCCTTCACTATTTTGAAAACCTGACCGGTTGGAGGCCCGGTGAATACCGCAATTTCAGGATTGTTAAGTAGTCCGTAACATATTCACACATTTTTTCTATATTTGTACCAAATTATCGTGGTATGGACTTAAGCAAGATATTATCAATTGCAGGGAAGAACGGACTCTTTAAAGTTGTTTCACAGGGTAAGAATACCGTCATCGTCGAATCGATTGTCGACCAGAAAAGGTTTCCGGCCTTCGGCCATGAAAAAATAAGTTCACTGGAGGAGATCAGTGTATTTACCACCGGTGAGGATATTTCGCTGAAGGAAGTATTTAAATCTTTTCATACCAAATTGGAAGGAAAACCTGCGCCCGATCCCAAATCCGATAACCAGGCGCTGAAGGATTTTTTCGGAGAGATGGTCCCTGAGTACGATAAAGAACGCGTCTACGCCTCGGATATCCGGAAAATGATTCTCTGGTACAACATCCTCCTGATGCACGACATGCTCGATTTTAAGGAGGAAGAGACTGTGGAACCGACTGCCGGCGAGCCCCAGGCCGCGGAACAGCAGGATCCTCCGCAGACCGGAGCAGACGAGGGTTCTGTTACTCCGGAGAATTAGCCATCGAGGCATCCTCCTGATAATCCGGACGATGATCCGGAAGAAATACTTCCATCTCAGGACCGGTTTTATAATTTCAATTGTGTTTTTAATTTGGAAATTTATTTGCTTATCTTTGATGGGCAACTCCTGAGTTATTAATCTAAAAAACCTGAACATGAAGACCGGATTTAAAATTTCAATCACACTGATCCTGGCAATAATGCTCAGCCTTGATTCCTTTGCAGGAAAAAGGGTGGTCAAACTTACGGTATCCGAAGCCGATGCCATGATCTATGTAAACAACAGACATGTCGGAACCGGCC
>SACF01000006.1 GCA_009928665.1 Alphaproteobacteria bacterium | reverse complement strand
TAAGTTGTTCACTGACAAATCGTACGAGCAGGCCCTTACGGAATACCGGAAGGCATTGGATCTCAAACCACAGGAGCAATACCCGAAAGACCGGATAGCGATGGTGGAAAAAGCCGTTGAGGAGCTTATTGGTAAACAGAAAGTGTTTGATAATCTGTTGGCTGAGGGAGAGATTCTATTAAAAGACAAAGATTACAGTAAAGCCAGGGAGACATTTCAAAAAGCTTCCCGTATGTTTCCTGAAAATCCCCTTCCGAAAGAACGTCTGAATCTGATCAATTCCAGGATTGACAGCCTGTACAGAGCGAATAAATCGTTATATGATAAGGCAATTGCTGATGGTGATCGCTATTATAACTCCTATGAGTTTGATAAAGCAATTGATGCCTTCACAGATGCGATGAATTTCCTTCCGATGGAATCATATCCCCGGGAAATGATAAACAAAATAAAGCGTACCATCGCGGAAAATGCAATATCTGATGTATTGAACACGCCTGTAATCATAAAGGCTGATAATACCCGTCAATTTTCATTTTCTCCGGTAAATATTGCTTCGCGAAAAAACAACTTTGTCTATATTCGGATTAAGAACTTATCGAATAAGCCTTTTAATGTTTTGATGAAGTATGGGAAAGATAAACAACCCAACGGCGGAGTAGTAATACGGAATATTCCTGCCAATGAAAAAATCAATGAAAGATTGATCAGTGTCAGGGACCAGGATTTGTGGTCGCGCGAAGATAACAACTGGATCAGTCTCTATCCCCAGGGAGGCGACATTGAGGTGTCGTTTATTCAGGTTTCAAGGGCGAAGTGACCTGATGCAGCATTTTCTCAATTAAATTCAGGATGGCGTTTTTTGAAAATGGCTTGGCAAGATATTCTGTGCACCCGCCCTGAATCAACTGATCCCTGTCACCGAACATCGTATAACCCGTGAGAGCAACAATGGGAACATTCTCATAACCTGATATCTTTCTTATCTGTTGTGTTGCTTGCAAACCATCCATCCCCGGACCAAGATTTATATCCATCAGAATCAGGCTGTATTTTTGAATCCTTACTTTTTCAAGCGCTTCAGCTGCATCCGCTGCCCAATCAAGATGATGCTGTCCCTTGATATAAGCCAGAGTTAGTTGGGCATTGACTTCGTTGTCTTCCACAAGGAGTATCTTGTGTCGGACAGAATCGGCCTCATTATGAGGCACAAATGAAACCTGTTCTCCTTCATCCGTTCTTGCCTTTAATATACCGTCGTCATTGTTTTCAGGGAAAGGCAACAGTACTTTAAACACGGATCCTTTTCCAATGCTGCTATCAACCATGATAATCCCACCGAGGAGGTTGATCATTTTTTTTGCAATGGTAAGGCCAAGACCTGTTCCTTCAAAACTTCTGTTCTGACCTTCGCTTGCTTGTCTGAATTCTTCAAAGATCATTTTCTGGTGATCAACGGAGATTCCAATCCCGGTATCCTCGATTTGAATTGATAAAAACCGTTGCCCTTCCTGTTTAATTATTCCGGCATCAAATGAAATCCCACCTGAATTAGTAAACTTTACGGCATTTTCGATGATATTTGAAATGGATTGAGAAAAGAAAAATGTATCTATATGACCTTCGATGTCCGGTAGGCTCCGTATTTCGAAATACAAGCCCTTATTCCTTGCCTGGATTGAAAAACTATCCAGGATTGGCTTAAAGTACCCGGCAATAGATATCTTTTCATTGTGAATTGCCTTTGTGCCTGATTCCAATTGGGATAACTGCATGATGGAATCCAGGGTCTTCATTAATCTTTTCCCTGAATTATTGATATGAGTTGCCATTTCAACATATTCCTGATCCTGCAGTTCATTACTCATGATCTCCGAAAAACCAAGAATCCCGTTCAAAGGCGTTCTCAATTCATGGCTCATGTTATTCAACAGTGTTGACTTTAACCTTGATGACTCCTCTGCAATTTCTTTTGCATGAATTAACTCCGATTGCAAGATTTTTCGATCAGTAATGTTACGCGAAATGCATAAGACCTGATTCTCATTGACCGGGGTAAAACGCGCCTCATAATAATGCTGACTACCTGTCCTGTCTATTTTGTACTCAAAAGTCTGGACTGCTTTCTTCTTTAAACAATTTTTTATTGATAGTAAGGTCAATTCAGCTATTTCAACCGGAAAAAATTCATCAACTTTTTTTCCGATCAATTCTTCAGGTGGCGCTACTAATTCTTTTGTGCTCGAGGCATAACATTCAAGATAAAATCCTTGTTCATCGAAAAGGAACATTAAATCGGGTAATGCCTCTATAATAGCATGATTTCTCTGGTTCAGTATCTGGAACTCCTGCTCCATTAATTTTTGTTGCGTTATATCACGGGCACTGCCTACGGTACCAATAATATTCCCTTCCGAATCAAAAATTGGAGCTTTTTGTACATCAAGATAAACAAATTGACCCATTACATGACCAAATTCATCGAACTTTCCGGCAGCTTTTTGATGAAGGGTCAGATCATCTGAATTGATGCAGTTTTCACCGAATGTGTGCCATTCTGGATCTCCGGGGTGCCGTTCACGCTCACGTTTTGCAAAGTAAAGATCTGTTTTACCAATCGGTTCCTCAGTGTCAACCGCATTGAGGAGCTTCTCACATGTGGCTTTGTTTGCAAAAAGATAACGCTTCCTTAAATCCTTTGCCCAAAGCGGATCCGGTATGTTGTCAACCATCAGTCGGAACATATCATACATGTACTTGTACTTTGTCCGGCTTTCGAAAAGCTCCTGCTCATTCTTCCGCTCATTGGTAATGTCATACGCCAACCCGATAATCCCATAAGGATTACCATCATTATCTTTCAATAAAACTTTCCGGGTAGCAAAATTCCTTACTTCATCATTGATTTTGATCTCTTCTTCAAACTCCTCCATAACCCCGTCAGATTTCAATAGCTCCTGATCGGTATTACGGTACTTTATAGCTCTTGATTCCTCATAAAAATCAAAGTCGGTCCTCCCGATAATATTCTCCTGGGTAGTGTGCAGTTGCTTGCAAAACATTTCATTCGCTGCAATATATTTACCCTGCAGGTCTTTATAAAACACCATTGCCGGAACATTATTAATAATCGTATTGAGTACCCGTTTGTCCTCCAATGAGCGAACATTCTCCATGTTATTCAAAGATTTCTGATAAAAGATCGATCAATTCTTGTTGACTGAATGGTTTGCCGAGATAATGGGTACACCCGCCGGCCAGAATTTTTTCACGGTCTCCTGCCATAGTGTAACCTGTAATTGCAATAATGGGAATATTGTGATATTCGTTGATTTGTCTGATTGCTTTGGATGCCTTCAATCCATCCATTCCGGCACCCAGATTTATATCCATCAGGATCCCTGAAAAGTGTTTCTCCTTAACCATTTTAATGGCGGTACTGGCGTCAGCAGCCCGATCTGTAAAGAATCGTCCCTTGACATAAAGTTTGATGATCTCAGCGTTGTCGTCGTTGTCTTCAACCACCAACAATCTGGGAAGTTCTTCGGGAGGTTTAAGCTTGAAGACACGCGATGGGGATTTTTCGAATGAATCCTTCGATTTGACAAAACTATCTGATTTATTGCACTCTGAAACAGGGAGCCAAAGCGAAAAAATAGAACCCAGACCAAGTTCACTTTCAACAGTGATCTTCCCCTCAAGCATTTCAGCCATTTTTAAAGCCAGCGTCAACCCGAGTCCGGTACCTTCATAACTTCTGTTATAGCCTTCACTGATCTGTCTGAACTCATGGAAAATCATCTCAAATTGATCATCCGGGATTCCGATTCCCGTATCTTTGATTCGAATGACGCACGCATGTTCATTATCTGAATTGTCGATGTCTGTTTCGATGGTAATACCACCTTTACGGGTGAATTTTATCGCGTTATCAATCAAATTGTTTAATATAAGTTGAAGAAGTACCTCATCCGCTTTTACATATAAACCCTCAGTATATTCCGTGATCAAATAAAGCCCCTTTTCGCTGGCTGTTGGAGAAAAATGCTGAAGACAGTCATTGATAAAATTTTCAATAAAAATATCCTGAATTTTTATTTTTGATCGGGTTGCTTCCAAATCAGCAAGATCCAGAATCGCTTTTAATGTCCCCATAAGCCGGTGTCCGGAGGTGTGAATTTTCCTTGCGAAGAACGCTATGTCAGGATCATTCGATTCATTGGCAATCAAATCAGAAAATCCAAGAATGGCATTCATCGGTGTGCGAAATTCATGACTCATGTTGGCCAGTAAAGAGGTTTTCATCCGGTCGGATTCTTCCGCTTTTACTTTAGCTAACTTTATTGCCTCCTCATCCTTTTTACGGTCGGTGATATCCATCAACATTCCAAAAATCATATCATTATCGAGAAATGCATTTAAAAGGACCATCCGCGGATTGCCTTTTTTCGTTATCAGATGCATCTCCATGTTCCTGATCGTTTTTTGTTTTAAGAGCCTGGTAACGAAATCTTGTCGGTCGTCGGGACTGGGATACAACTGTTCTACGGAATAGTTAAGGATGTCATCTGGATTATCAAACTCAAACAATTCGATCATCGCCTGGTTCGTATAAATAAATTCACCTTTCAGGTTTGAGTGATAAATTGCAACCAGCGAATTTTCAATGATTTTCCGATATTTTTCTTCAGATGACTTTAAAGCTTTTTCCGTTTTTTTCAGTTTGTCGGTGTGAATAAAGGATGAAATAAATCCGGATATTGAGGTTGTAAAATCAATATCCTCCTGGGTCCACATACGTTTTTCTCCCACCGTCTCACAACATAAAACCCCTGCTAACATCCCTTCTGACCTGACAGGTATATCAAGCAGTGAGATGATATTCAATGGACCCAGATAAAGATCCAAAAATTCGGATGTGCGCCGGTCAGTTTGTGAATCGCTTGCATCGACGTATCTGGATTGCCGGAGCGCCTCAAAATAGACCGGAAAATTATCCTCAAATAGTATGTTTCCGGGAATATGTTTCTTCTGTTCCCGGATATAAAGATCCTCGCATTGAAGTGTTCGCAGTCCGGAGTTATAGGTCCAAAAACTGGTCCGGCTGATTTTCAGCAATTCTCCGATTTGCCCTGTTATCATCCTGTAAACTTCCTCTAATCTGGATGGGGCTAACTTTGATATTTCAAGAAGGACATCAGCCCGAAGCTGGTCCCTTTCTCTGGAATGGATGGATATTTCGGATTCAGATGGCATAGTAACAATAATTCAAATGCAATGATGACCTCGAGATTTCTAATATTGGGTCAATTTACATATTTTTTCAATGTTTCCTGAAATACCAGTGCCTGATTTTTTCAATGTAAACACTGTGATTTCAGGATCAATACCTATTCTGCCGGCGTAAGCAACAGTTCCAAGGCCTTGGTTTACATATAGATATTGGGATGAGGTTCCATCATTTGTTTTGTATAACCCACACCAATATTTCTGTGTTAGCAATGCAGGGCCCCACTTGAACTCTTTCCATTCTAAACCAATCTGACCACCATGTGTGTGCCCCGAAAATGTCACATCAATATCCTTAAATTGTTTACTTACAATGTATTCCCAATGTGTCGGATCGTGGGTCAACAGCAATTTTATTTTTATCTTTTCGATACCCTTTTGGGCCATCCCGACATCGCCGAACCTTTGAAACCGCTTTGTGATTCCCCAGTTCTCCACACCGATCACAGCAATGCTGTCATTCCCTCTGTGCACGATCCTATACTCATTGCGTAATAAATTCCATTTCAATCTCGTGAAAAACTTTTCAAGATCGGTCATATTTTTTCGCTTCAACAAAGTGTCTTTCCAATTTAAATAATCCCCATAATCATGATTACCCATCACGTAATAGATCCCCTCCTTAGCCCGTAGCATTTTTAAGACCTTGAAATACCGGTCACCATCCGCCGTACAAAATGTAAAAAGATCACCGGTAATAAACAACAGATCCGGCTTCTCGTCGTTCACTCGCAGAACCGCATCACGGAGTCTTTTCTCTGAGGACCAGGACCCGAGATGAACATCTGAAACCTGTACAATCCTTAGTCCGTCAAAACTTGCAGGCAATTCATTGATGATCAAATCTATTTTCGTTGTTTTAAAACGGAATTGACCGTAAATGGTGCCTGTTAGAAGCAGGATAAAGGTGATACCTCCCAGAATCCATCCCAGGTTCAGCAATGCCTTGATTCGAACAGGATGTAGGGTCCATCTTGGATTCTCAGGAAATATCAGATGAAACGAAATTTCGAGCCAACGGATCAGATCCGAAAGAAGCAACGTGAAAATGGGAAAAACCTTAGCGATGAAAAATGTCAGAACAAGGCTTTGAGAATATATCCTTAAAAAAAGGTTCCAATGCAGAAATGAATGCAAATACCCATATACAACCAATCCGGTTAATAATCCCAGGGGGAGCCAGTAACCCAGCGCCAACAGCCCGCGAATGAAAGGGTTTTTATTGATGATATTACCTTTGACCGACCACCACAGGTAAACATCAAACAATAAGAAAAAGAGAAAATAACGCAAAAATTCTGCGTTCTTGGGAAAGAATTCCCGAAGAATAAGAAATAGTACGATTACCAGTAATGCATATAAAAATGCATAAAGGAACCTTTTCATTTATTTTTTACATAGTTCACAAGTCCCTTCGCATTGAAGATTTCCATCAGTTTGTCGGGAAGCGGAACAAATGGATATTTAACAGAATCTATGACAACAAATCCGTGTTCAAAATCAATTTCAACAGGTTTACCTGCCTTATAAGATGAAATTGCCTCGGGAACAAGAATAATTGGAAGACCCTGGTTCACGGCCGACCGGTAAAAGATCCGGTTTACAGATTTACAGACTACGGCTTTGACGCCCGCGAATGCAAGCCCCACCGATGGGTGCTCCCGGGAGCTGCCACACCCGAAATTAGCTCCGGCAAGGATGATATCGCCTTGTTTTACCCGTTCAGCGAAACTGTTATCAAATCCCTTGAATAAATGGGGCATGATTTTCTCGGGTTCTGAACTTTGAACATTATAAGTGAGGTTACCAGCAAACATTTGATCCGTGTTCAGATTATCCACATCGGTATAATTCCAAACCCCGTGTGCATAACGGTCATCACCTTCTCGAATATCTACAGTCGGACTTTGAGGCGCTTGATATGCAAATACATCCTGCGATACAATCCCTCTCGGATCAGTAATTTTACCCCGGAGCGCTGAAGCAGCTACAGTCGCTGGTGAGGCAAGATAAATGCTTGCTGCTCCATTACCCATGCGTCCCTTGAAATTCCTGTTTGCAGTAGAGATAATACAATGATTGTCAGCCGGGATTCCCTGGCCTGTGCCTAAACAGGGGCCACAGGAAGAGGACAGGACATTCGCTCCTGCTGACATGAAGATTTCGATTAATCCCTCCTGCATAGCCTGCATGAAGATCTCCTTGGAAGCAGGAATAATTTGTAATTGCATGAACTTTGGTACTTTTTTGCCTTGAAGGATAATTGCTGCTTCTCTGAGGTCCTGAAGTCTGCCATTGGTGCAAGTGCCGATCAATGCCTGTTGTATTTTTGTGCCCTGAACTTGTGACACTGCCTTGACATTGTCGACGTGATGGGGGGCGGCAACTACAGGGAAAAGCCGATCCAGTTCAATGGTGATCTCCCTGATGTAGGCAGCATCGGCATCTGCCCACAAACCCTCAACAGTTTCACCAAGGTGCATTGCCAGGACCTCATCTGCCGGGAACACTGCATTTTTTGCCCCCATCTCGGAAGCGAGATTTGAAAGTACCATCCGGTCAGAGATGGTGAGTGTTTTAACTCCTTCACCATGATATTCGATCGACATGTAATCAGCCCCGCTCGAACCAATCATTCCGATAATCCAAAGCGCCAGATCCTTTGCATAAACCCCTTCCGGAAGTTTTCCGGTAAGATTTATCCGGATGGATTCAGGAACACGGAACCATGTTTCACCCTGTTTCCATAATCCTGCAGTTTCAGTGCGGTCAATGCCGGCAGCAAAAGCATTGAAGGCGCCTGCAGTACTTGTATGACTGTCGCTTCCGACGATGATCATTTTTGGCCGGGCATACAGTGACATCAATTGATGACAAATCCCGTCACCAACATCATGAAATTTCCGGATCCCAAACTTTTCAACAAAATCCCGGATGACCTGATAGTCATTGGCTAATTTTGAATTGGTCGGGGGCGCATTGTGATCAAGGGTTATCAGCAAGGCATCGGGATTTACCGGCGCCATTCCTCCCATTTTTTTGAAG
Source organism: Alphaproteobacteria bacterium (assembly GCA_009928665.1). Taxonomy (GTDB): domain Bacteria; phylum Bacteroidota; class Bacteroidia; order Bacteroidales; family FEN-979; genus CAIVAT01. The sequence continues at coordinate 120,154 of SACF01000006.1, read as the reverse complement.
GTACTGTAAATACTTGAAGTATTGTCATGCGATAAAATAATATCGGGTTTAGCAAAAACAATCGATCCTTTTTTTGCCCCGAAGACTTTCTCTGCAAATGTCAATCCGCTCATAATTAATGAATTTTGTTGTGTCAAATGGTTTAATTACCTCGATTCAAAAATAACAAAATTCACGCATCAGAAAAGTTATATTCCCGACAAATTAATTTTGTTTGAATGCGGGGAATTGCTAATTTTGCAGCCCTGATTCAAAAACCGATCTCCCGGTGTGAATCCTGATATATGGAGAGGTGGGTGAGTGGCTGAAACCAACAGTTTGCTAAACTGTCGTACGGGAAACTGTACCGGGGGTTCGAATCCCCCCTTCTCCGCTGATTGAATTTGGGTTGGATGTGAATAAATTGGATTTATGTTCGATTTTGAGAAACTAGATTTGTATCAGATTGTTAAAAATCAGAATGTTAAGGTTTTGACACTCCTTAAATCGAACGTATCCATCGATCCATATCTCGTGGAACAATGGAAGAGATCAAGCTTGGGTATTATGCTAAATCTTGTTGAGGGTACCGGTAGGATGGCTGATCAGGATAAGCGCAATTTCCTTACCATTGCAAGAGGGAATGTTTATGAAGCCGTGGCAATTTTGAATCTGTTAAAGGATCTTCAGCTTGTTACAGATAGTGAATATTTAGATTTGTACCAGGGTTATGAGTCATGTTCAAAAATGCTTTTGGCTATGTACAGATCATATGCTAAATAAATGAAAATCTCCAACCCGCGCAGATTTTATTCATGCGTTAATTTCGGGGTATAGCGTAGCCCGGTTCATCGCGCCTGCTTTGGGAGCAGGAGGTCGCAGGTTCGAATCCTGCTACCCCGACAACAGAAAAGTCCTGGACAAAGTCCGGGATTTTTCATTTTTGGCGACGCAAATTGGTTTGCAGTCGCATGAAAATGAAAAAGACCGGTGAGCGCTGCGAACTAGGACTTTTCTGTTGAATCCCCCTACCAAATGGATCACTGAAAGTAATCCTGCTACCCCGACAACAGAAAAAACTTTGAATTAAATACAGAGCTTTTTCTGTGTTGTCACTTATGCTGCTCGTTCTGTTAGGAGTTTTTACTTGATCTGCAATATGCAGTGTGAATAGTACTTCTCTGATAAAACATATTCCAGTGGAGTGACTTGTTTCCCCTGTCCGTAATCCCAATACGAAGCCTCTTTTACCCACCTCTGAAAACCTACGGTATTGAGTATGTATAATTGATACCCGGGTTTTGCCATTTTTAACCAGGTATTGATGACATCCGTTCTTAAAGAGGTTTCATCGGGATCATCAAAATAACAGGCCGACGATATCCATGATTTTGCTGGTTCAATGTTGATCTGTGCTTCCCAGACTCTCTTGTTGTGGTAATCGGGATGCGGGGAACCCTGCTTCCATTCCGGATATACCCTGGTTCCGTTATATTCATGCGAGCTCCATGCATACCAGTAAATAGAACCATCATCCTTTTTGTCTTTAAGCAAACTGCTCTTCTCCTGAAATAGCGCATTTAACATGGATCCATAGGTTTGCCCCTGAGGTAACAAAGCCCGAAGGTCCACCCGGATCGCATCGGCAGAAATATAAAAAATCCCATCCCTGAAGTCGAATTGGGATGGATCGTAAGTTGAATAAGCAGGTCTCCCCCCAATGGAAGCTGCTATGGTCCCATATCCGAATGCTTTAAAATAGGCCGGATCAGGACCATCACTGGATGGAATAAATGCCACCATCAACAGGGTGGCTGATAATAAAATCGCTGTTGTGAACTTTTTCATAGCATGAATTTTTCGTTTAACTTTGGTTTTGCAAGTACCCTTAAAGCAAATATACTTATTTATTTCAGAAAATCAAGGTTTTAACCTGTTTCAAGTAAAATAAATTCAATCATAAAGCAATTCAGTTTCTGGTGAAAAATTTAAATTGAAAAATTATGAAAACAAACCTTTTAACCTCAGTCATTGCATTGATAACCCTCGTCGGGGTTTTCATGGTAATCTCAGCTTTTCGGCATGCGCCACAGCCACCTTCAAAAGTCGTCTATATGCAGGTTTGCACGGTCGAATCCATTATTCCCGCGGGTATTGGCAGGTCAAAGATGATCACGGTTTTGCCCGATGGCACAAAGTCTGAAGAAGATCTTCAAAATTTTTACAGCATGGTCGGCATTAATTTTGGGAATATAACCAATAATAATATCAGCATTACCAGAAAAATCAATGATCTTGTGGCACAAGGCTGGGAATTTGATAAAGTAATGACCGGAACTCAAAGTCCATCAGAGAACAACAGTCAGGGCATATTCATCAGCCGGTATTTCTTTAAAAAATCACTCGAATAAAGGATCTGTTGATGCCTCTGGATTATATCCCCAATCCGCTGCCGCAGATATGGTTTCCAGGGGTTCTCCTGCGATTGGTGCATCATGCTGATAAGATAACCCCTTCACGAAGCCTTTTGTATTTCAATGAAGTTTCTTAACTTTGGCGCTTCAAAGACCAGAGCGACGGTTTCAGAAACAGGCGCATCCTTGAATATTGAATCGGGACGTTAGCTCAGTCGGTTCAGAGCGCATGCTTCACACGCATGAGGTCGCTGGTTCGAATCCTGCACGTCCCACAATGAAAAAATCGCTTATCCAAAAAAAAGGATAGGCGATTTTTGTATTAAATTCAAACACTCCAATCCGGGGTCCGTTGAATCTGAATTGAATTGATTGAATCAGTTTCCGTTTAGAGATTTCAATTTTTTCAGAAAATCTCCAATTATCGTGTCTAAATTGAATTTCTTGCTAACCAGATCGGAGCCTCGCTCTCCGGCAATTTTCATTTCTTCTCGGTTTTTTGATAAATATTTTATGATTTCAGAAAGATCATTTGAATCTTCGGGAACAAATGCCCATCCTGATTTGCCCTCCTCAATGAAAAGCTCTTTTGCCTCTCCCTCAACACCAAGTAAAATGGGTTTTCCCATGGCAAGTGTCTCATAGATTTTAGAAGGGATTGCACCTTTGAAAAGTTCCAGTCTCTTAAGCGGTACGATGGCAGCATCGGCAGATTCAATCATGGGAAGTACCTCTCGTTTAGGTCTGTTGCGGTAAAAATGAACATTGTCAAGATTCAGGGTTCTTTTTAATTCTTCAAGAGAATTAAGCAAGGGACCATCCCCGACAAGAATGAAATGGATATCCCGATGATTCCTGAGGATGTTGGCAGCATGCAGGATGACTTCCAGCCCTTGTGCATAACCCATGATTCCAGCGTAAATAAACAGGAAATCCTGTTCCTTGAACCCTGCTGCCGAGCGCCAATCCATCTTGATTTTTGTTTTTCCGAACTCTACAGGATCAATGCCATTTTTCAGCCATATGACGCTCTTCGAAGGAAATCTGCCAGAAATATTGTTGACGATTCCCTGCGTCTGCCCTGTTATAAGAATCGATTTCCGGTAAAGAAATTCCTCCAGTTTGGTCGCCAATGTGAGTAAAGTTCGGTTGGTCACCAAACCCAACTTCTCTGCACTTTCTGGCCATAAGTCAGAGACATTAAAAATGAGTTTCGATCCTTTGAATAATGATATCAGGTAAGCACTGATTCCCAAAAACAATGGCGGAGATTCGCATAGGATAAAATCAAATCTTCCCATGCGAAATAATCCTGTGAGAAACGAGGTGAAAACAAAACTAAAATAGTTGAGCAGCCTCGGTACGATCGAATTGCTCGAACCGGTATAGATCCAGCAACGATAAACAGGAAGACCATTAAGGATTTCGTAGTGAAAGCATTTTCCCCTGTAACCATCAAAAATTTTCATTTCTGGGTAGTTGGGCATAGCAGTCAGGACAGTAATCTCAACACCCAAACTGTGAAGTTTTTTTGCCAATTGAAACAACCGGTTCTGTGGCGCGCCGGTCTCGGGTGGAAAATATTGGGAGAGAATAAGTAATTTCAAAACCTGACAATTGACAGGCCAAAAGTACATTTTTTCTTATCGGAAATTCAGATCGCGACTCTTTTTTCCTCATCATGCCGGTTGAAAAGCTGCACTGCCCTGACCGGTATGGATACCCTGGCGCCAAAACGATCCGGGATGCGGGAACTGAATGGCCTGTCCTTCCGTGCTAAAAGGACCGGATCTATTAATGCTGTTTTCCCCGTTGAGACAATTGTCAGGGTCTCAAACGGATAATGTTCACACAACTGATTGTAATTACCAGGGGGTCGTAAACAATGAATATAGGCTGCGTGAACGCGTTTCCGGTATTGTTGATCTGTTTCGGCAAAAGCAAAACACATTGTGTTCCCGGAAGCAATGTAATGGTCCCAGTTTTCATGAGATCCCGGATCCTCAATTATTGACCTGATATTTTCATCTGCTCCAATATATATAAGATTCAGGAGATCTGCAGTTTCTTCAACCTCATTGAATTTAGATTCATAAACAAATAACAGACCGGACCGCTCCGGTATTTCCAATTTATCCTTTTCCCTCCAATAACCCTTAATGTGAATAATCACAGTCTGATCAGGCATGAATCATAATTTTGAGGTTCGATCTTTAGCAATTATTATGCCAATTTGTTAAAATACATAATATCAGGCATATAATAATATTTCATAAAAATTTTTATGTAAAATGTGTAAAATAATTTTACACATAGTGTAAAATTATTTTACATTTGTTTACACTTTTTACACAAATTGTATATGGATAAAACTGGTAAACTTTTAATAGTTGAAGATAATACGGAAATTTTGCAGGCACTTCAATTTTTCCTTGAATTCGAGTTTGAGTTGATCACAACATTAACCAACCCGAACCTGATACCTTCAACAATTAAATCGGCCAAATATGATTTGGTCTTACTTGATATGAACTTCTCGGCCGGCATCAGTTCAGGTAATGAAGGATTATTCTGGTTAGCAGAAATTCTGAAAATCGATCCCTTGATCAGTGTGATCATGATGACGGCTTATGGAGATGTTGACCTTGCCGTTAAATCCATTAAAGTTGGGGCATTTGATTTCGTGATGAAACCCTGGGATAACGATAAGTTACTGACAACCTTAAAAGCTGGACTTAAACTTCGGAATTCTGCACTCAGTTTGAACAAAACACATGAGGAAGATGAACGTATAAACGCGGACCTTGATCAAAAATTCCCAGGTTTTATTGGCGAATGTGCAGCAATCAGGCGTGTCATGGAAATCATTGAAAAAGTCTCCGGGACAGAAGCCAATATTTTAATTATTGGTGAAAACGGAACGGGAAAAGGTCTTATCGCCAAAGAAATACACAGACGATCATCACGGTCAAAAAGATCCATGGTCACAGTAGATATGGCTACAATTCCGGTTTCTCTGTTCGAAAGTGAACTTTTTGGACATAAAAAAGGGGCATTTACCGATGCCCGTCAGGACCGCGTAGGAAGGTTTGAAAGTGCAAATCAAAGTACGCTTTTTCTCGATGAAATTGGGAACCTTTCTCTGAATATGCAGACCAAGATCCTAAATGTTCTGCAGGAACGTCAGATAACCCCTCTCGGCGCAAACACCTCGGTACCTATTGATGTCAGACTGATCTGTGCTACCAATAAAAATCTGGATCGTATGGTGATGGAAGGACTTTTTCGTCAGGACCTGCTTTTCAGAATAAATACCATCCAGCTCGAATTACCACCCTTGCGTGAACGGGGACTTGATATTGAGCTGATGGCAGGGTATTTTCTTGATAAATTTTCGGTAAAATATGAAAAAGGACAAATGGCTTTTGACCGGGAGGCTATGATGGCATTAAAGAGCTATTCATGGCCTGGAAATATCCGGGAGTTGGAGCATTCTATCGAAAAAGCCGTGATCCTGGCCGACCAGCGGGTGGTTGCAGCAGAAGACCTGTTTCTGAAACAGTTACCAGCACCAGCTTCAGGTTTGAGCGACGCTCCGAACTCATTTGAAGATTACGAAAAAACCATCATAAAAAAAGCACTGATGCGAAACATGGGTAACCTGTCGAATGCGGCTCGCGAATTGGGCATCTCCCGACCGACCATGTATAAAAAGATCAAACAATATGGTTTGTAGGAAATATTACCTGAACCTTATTGCCAGGATATCGGGAATCGTCCTTTCGAGTCTGCTTTTTGCATTTTTTCTGAAAGTTATTCCCAATCTCTCCTTGCTAATAATTGTTGCTGCTTTCCTGATCGTCCAGGTGGCCCTTCTGATCCGTTATCTTAATCTTATAAACCGGATTCTGGAGGATTTCTTCCTCTCTCAGTTGCATGGGGATACTACTTTGCTTATTGAAAAACCTTTAAGAGATAAAGGTTTCGACAGGCTTTTTGAACTCCTGCAATTGATTGGGAATAAACAAGAGAAAACCAGGATTGCACAGGAAATGCAGAATAACTATTTTAAAACCATTGTTTCGCAAACATCCGTTGGACTAATCTCTTTCACTGATTCCGGAAGGATTGATTTTATTAATGATTCTGCCAAACAGATGTTCAAAATTGCGGCTATCAAACATCTGAACCGCCTGGATGAATATCAAAAAGATTTCAGCAAGTATTTGATAAATCTGGAACCTGAAAAAACAGTCCTGATACCATTGGTGATTCAGGATGCCATGATTCAACTCTCGGTTAAAAAAGTGAAACTCTTTGTTGGCGAACAAGAGTATAGCCTTCTTTCGCTTCAAAATATAAAAACACAGCTTGACGATAAGGAAATCGAAGCCTGGCAGAAATTGGTCAGAATTCAGATGCATGAAATTGGAAATTCAATAACTCCAATGACATCCGGAGTTAGTACGGTTCTGGCCTACTTTTGGAATAATCAAACCAACATCGCCACTCCTCCGGAATACATAACCGAGGAATTGATCAGTCGAACCATTAAATGTCTTAGTCTGGTTAAAAGCAGGGGTGATGGACTCATCCAGTTTGTCAATGATGTCAGGCAATTCGGGACGGTAGTACGAATCCAGCCTAAGATTTTTAACGTCCGAGATTTGTTTCTTGATATTTTCAATTTAATGAAAGAGGAGTTGAATACAAAGGGCATCCGGCTGACGATTGATTGTCAGGAGGCTGTTCAGGTATCTGCTGACCGGAAATTAATGGAACACGTTCTCATCAATCTGATCAAGAATGCCATGGAAGCTTGTGAGAACCGGCATGACGGGTTGATTTGCCTGTCGGCGGCCATGAGCAATAATAAAACAATATGGCAAGTGGAGGATAACGGGAAAGGGATACCCGAAGAATTGAAAGAAAGTATCTTCATCCCGTTTTTTACCACTAAACATCATGGATCAGGGATCGGTTTGAGTTTTTCACGTCAGTTAATCAGGCTTCATGACGGAACACTTACATTTAATTCAATTCCAAATAAAAAGACAGTCTTTACAATTACCCTGTAACGACTTAAAAACGCTGGTTTACAATTTTTCCATCGAACATATTTACGATACGCTCACCATATTCAGCGTCTCTCTGTGAATGGGTAACCATGATGATAGTCGTACCAGACTGGTTGAGATCTGAAAGCCGCTCCATGATTGCTTCTCCATGTGATGAATCAAGGTTGCCTGTGGGCTCGTCAGCAAGAATAAGCAAAGGCTCTGTGATGAGGGCCCGTGCTACTGCAACCTGCTGTTGTTGCCCTCCGGATAGTTGTTGCGGGAAACTTCTTCTCCGGTGAGTAATCTCAAACTGGTCCATGATCTCCATTACACGCTCCCGGCGTTCCTTGTTTCCGGTCCCTGTATATATTAAGGGCAACTCAATGTTTTCATAAACGTTCAGTTCATCAATCAGGTTGTAATTTTGAAAAATATACCCGATCTTTTCTTTACGCATGCGGGAACGCTGGTTCTCCGTGTATTTTGAAACATCGATATTTTGAAATAGATAATAACCAAATGTCGGAGCATCTAACATTCCGATGAGGTTCAGAAGTGTCGATTTTCCACATCCGGATGGTCCCATGATCGCTATAAATTCACCCTGATCAACAGAAAGATTCACACCATTAAGCGCGCGGGTCTCCACTTCCTCTGAATAAAAAATTTTTACCAATGATTGAATGTGAATCATAAATGGATTGTATTTATCCTAATTCCAACTGATTGTAAACCAGTCGATAATAGAAATCTTTTTTTAATATCAGTTCTTCATGTGTTCCCTGTTCTACCACTGATCCCTGGTCAAGAACAATAATCTGATCAGCATGTCGAACAGTGCTAAGCCGATGGGCAACAACTACTACGGTCTTGCCCCGGAATACGGAATTTAAGTTTTCAACAATAATCTGCTCATTTAATGAATCTAAGGAGTTTGTAGCCTCATCAAAGAATAAATAGGAAGGATTTCGATAAACGGCACGGGCGATCAGGAGTCTTTGTTTTTGCCCTTCACTGATCCCAGCACCTTCCTGACCAATCCTGGTCTTCACGCCCGATGGCAGATCATGAATAAACGAATTAAGGTTGGCACATCGGATCGCGTCCTGAAGTTTTTCCCGATCTGCCACCGGATCACTCATCGAAATGTTATTCTCAATGGTATCAGAAAATATGTATCCATCCTGCATAACTGACCCGCATTGACTTCTCCAGAAACTACCTGAAAATGATTCAAGAAGGTGCTCTCCGATCAGAATTTCTCCAGAAACAGGTTTATAAAATCCAAGTAAAAGTTTGATGAGCGTTGTTTTTCCGCTTCCACTTGAACCAACAATGGCCGTGATCCTGTTTTCAGGTATGGTGATGTCAACATCTTTTAAAACATAAACAGAATGAGGGCCTTCATATTGAAAAGATATTTTTTTCACCCTGATTTCCCGGTTTACGGGAAGGGATCTTCTGCCTGTTTTATCAGAAACCTCTTCATCCTTCAAAGCATTTATCTCCTCCAGGCGCTCCATGCTGATCGACGCATCCTGTGCTTCGCGTATAAAGTTTACCAATTGTTCAACCGGATTGCTGAGTTGACCCAGAATAAACTGGATCGACAGCATCATGCCGAGCGTCAATGATCCTTTTATCACCATGACAGCTACAAAAAATGAGATAACAATATCTTTTGTCCTCATAAAAAAAAGAGCACCGGCACTCTGATTCTGGAATAGTTTGAGGCTCTTCAGACTCAGTTCATAAAGCTGCTCCTGGATTTTTTCCCAATCCTTTCGTTTTCGTTCCTCACAATTGTACAGTTTGATCTCCTGCATGCCTGTAATCAATTGAATCAGAGTATTTTGATTCTCAGCAGTCCTGGAAAATCGCTGATAATCAATTTCTCTCCGCCTCTTAATAAAAATGAATACCCATGAAGCATACAATAGACTCCCGGCAAAAAATATTAAGAATATTTTGAAATTGTAGTACCATAAAACGCCACTGAATAAAATAAAAGTCATAGTTGAAAAAAGGACATTCAGTGAACTGACTGTAAGAAAGGATTGCAACCGTTGGTGGTCCTGGATTCTTTGCATCAGGTCTCCAATATTTTTTGAATCGAAAAACCCAAGTGGTAATTTCATGATTTTGATTAAAAAATCGGAGACCAACGAGATGTTGATCCGCGTACTGATGATCAGCAGTATTCTGCTTCTGATGAACTCAACGGTTGTCAACCCCAGAAATAGAGCAAGTTGTCCCAGCAATATCAAGAGTATAAATCCGATATCTTTTTGCTGAATTCCTTTATCAACGATTGCCTGGGTCAGAAATGGGAATACAAGCTGTATCAGGCTCCCGGCGAGCATTCCCAGAAATATAAGATAGAGCGCTCTTTGCCGTGGCTTTATATATGGTAAAAGAAATTTCCACCTGGAAATCGGCTGGGATTCTCCATTCTTATCACTGAAGTTTTTAACCGGTTCCAAGAGAAGGCATATTCCGGTCTTCGTTTCAGGTTCAGAGATCCACGTTGAAAGAAAATCATTGCTTTTTAAAATTCTTTTTCCTCGGGCGGGATCTGCAATTTGAATAAACTCTTCCCCCTTTCTTTTAAAGATATTGTAGATAACCACAAAATGTCTTTGGTCCAGATGGGCGATACACGGTAAAGGTGCTTCATTTTTCAATTGGTCATACGTGATTTGAACCCCTAAGGTTTTAAATCCGATTGATTCAGCGGCGGCGCTGATACCCAGCATGGTTACCCCTTCACGCGTAATGTAACTCCGTTCACGCAAGGTGGTGAGTCGGTATGCTTTTCCATAATGATAAGAGATCATTTGCAAACATGCCGGCCCGCAATCAGTTGAATCAAGCTGATGAAAAAATTTGAACTTCATTATTCGTATTTCAGTGCAAATGACGGACTTTCCTTCAGAATCCTCAAGGTTTTGAAGAACAAAATCGTAGAAACATAAGTACTTACAATGGTACAGGCCAGAATGACCATATACCATTGAATAGCAACATGGTAATGAAATGTGCGCAACCAGATGGTTATCAGGAAGCAGGCGATAGGGATTGCAATGACTGACGAAATCAGTGAGGCAATGATAAAATCTTTTTGAAGAAGGATGATTATTGTCCTGGCCCGGGCTCCGAATACTTTACGGATCGACATTTCTCTCATTCTTTGCTCTGTGATAAGCATCGCCAGCCCAAATAACCCCATCCCTGTTATAATAAAAGCTGCAAGGGTAAAAATACCAATGATCCTTTCAAAATTCTGCTCTCTGACATACAGGATTTTTAATTCATCATTGAAAAACTGATAGGTGAGAGGCGCTCCATTTTGGATTTGAAAATGAGACCTTCGAAGATCATGAAAAAATTCCTTTTCAAACCCTTCCTTATACCTGATAATCAACGAACGGCAAGCGTCAGGCCTGACAATGAAAAGTGTGGGATTAATCTTTTGATGAAGGGTGTGAATGCTGAAATCAGGGACAATACCGGCAATGTTAAATGCACCGATCGTGATAGGATCCTCATTGGAAAGGTTTAAGCTGGCATATCCTTCTTCATTTAGATAGGCAATTTTCATTTTGTTTTTTGATATCGTCCGGTCTTCAGGAAAAGTTTTTATTACTGGGATGTTCAGGGTGTTGAAAAACCCGGTGTCGATAAACACAGTCTCCAGCTTAATCTGTTTGGATTTTGAATTTGGAATGGTAACCTGATTCTCCTGGATGGCATTTGTCGGGATCGAGGCGGCTGATCCGGAAACGGCCTGAAGGTAGGGTGATTTCGACAACGCTGTTTTTAATTTAATGTACCCGTTTGGATCATCATCAACTGGCAATGTTATCAAATTGCTTTTATCGATCCCCGAAACCGGCTCCAAAAGGAATTTTAATTGTTGGCTCACAATGATAAGAGCAATAAATAAAGCTGTTGTGATAAATAATTGAATAATTATGAATATTTTACTGACCGTCACTTTTTTCAGGAAAAAATAATTTGATTTTAATGCTGTGATGGTATCAATTGCGGAAAGATAAAAGGAGACATAGGATCCCGAGAGAAGCCCTGCCAAAATTGTTACACCGAATGTAATTAACAGATATATAAACAAATTAGAAGAATAAAAGAAAAACTGACCCGGGAAAATACTTTCAATTCCGGGAATAATTAACCCTAAGAAGATAAATGAAAGTGGAAAAGCAATGATTGTCAGCAACAACGACTCGGAGATGAGTTGAAACTTTATTTGTCCGGAACTGCTTCCCAGTACTTTTCTGACACCGATTTCTTTGAAGCGCATAGCCGCACGGGCGGTTGTCAACAGGGAATAGTTTATTGACGCCAGAAAAAGTATGAAAAATGCTAAGGTCAGAAAAAGATAGACATTCTCCTCTTTGCCTTTTTTGATAAAATCATTTCTGATATTTCCGGATTGCATATAAATGGATGCGAATGGTTGAAACCACACCCTGTTTTCCTGATCCGGGAATACCATCCTGGTCAAACGGGCACTTATATTGCTAAAGGAACCCTGATTTAGATTTTTGGTGCTTCTGACATAGGTCTCGAATGCGAAGTCGTCGTGCAAAACGGTTACAAACTCGGATTCCGGAACGGTCGCCTGTAGCAATCTAAGGTATAATTCGGGACTTGTAATAAAATCAGCGCGGATGGTTGAACCGGTTGTTATGGATTTATAAATACCACCGATGGTCAATGGATAATTGTTCCCGTTTATCTCAGCAATTATCTTTTGTCCAGGCTTTATCTGTCCGGAGAAAATGTTCTGTGCAATTTTTGTGGAAAAATAGATGTAACGACAATCAGAGTTTTCCGTTGGAGGAGTTCCATTAACCATTTCGATTTCCAAACATTGAAAAATCTCTGGATCAGCACAGATAAAATTACTGGCTTGTATTTTTTTTGACCCTATGCGCAATTTTATTTCCCCGACCATATTGTCAATATTTACAATACGAAAGGATTCATTGAACAAAGGAACCTTTGCTTTTATGATCTCCTTCAATCGGTATGGTCCGAGAGGTTGGTGATATCCTTTGCGATCGGTGAGAATTACTCGGTATAATTCGTTATACTGAGTGGTGAACTTATTTACATTTAACTCATTAACAGCGAAAATCAACAACAGGAAGGTAACGGAAAAACCTACAGTGAGACCAGTAAGATTGATGGTAGTATACACCTTGCTCCGGGCAAGCAACCTGAACGACTGTCTGACATTAAGAATTAATCCGTTGAACATTAATCCTGGATCTTACACAAATTAAATCGCTTCAATGTTAGCTCATAATTACTGATTGGTGGGCAAAGGAATTGATAGATACAGTCGCTGCATGGGAGTACCTTAGTGCGGTTTCTGAACCAGCTTTTACCAGAAGTGACTTCCTTTTCGACCATAATTGCCAGGCTGTCATTATCAACATTACCTAGTTCCGGATCATTGACGTTGGCAAAAACGGATCCGTCAGGAAGAATGTTGATTTTTCCTATATCATTGTCATTCATTATTTTACGAGAGAATACCTGATTTTGCCCCGGACGTGCTAACGCAATATCTTCGATACCTGTGAAGACCTGTTCAAAGAAGAAATCAATATTATGGCCATTATAATAGGGCTTAAAAAGAAAGTGTTTGACCGGATATTCTGAAAGGAGTTTGAGCGCTATATCAACCTCCCAGGTATCCCTGACAATGAACTGGACCTCAATGTTCCTTTGGTCAGATTCAATTTTCGTCATCCATTCCAGACACTCAAGAGTCTCTTTTTTTTTGTCGGGGACCATGAAAACCACCCACTGTGCATCCCGGGGCATTTGATCCCGCTTAAATCTGTATGCGCGCTCTGCAGTCGCAAATACTCTGAGTTGGAATGGATAATTTATGGCAATTTGATTGATCAGACTTAAATATTCTGTATCCTGATATGGTATCCCTGAAAAGTTCAGGGTGAGGGCTTTGAGTGAGGTTACCTGTTGAACTATATGGTGAATCTTCTCAACAGGTAGACGAAATCCTTCCCGATGCGAAATTCCACCCAATCCAAGTTGATAAAAACCGTCAGTGATTGATTTTGTTGTATTGTCTGGTAAATCCGTGATATGAAAGCTTATTTCTCTGAGATGGTGTTTTAATTCTCGTGGAGCCTTTTTTTTTACAATAGGAGCAGGGAAAATATTAAATGGTTTATTGGCCTCATCGCTGACAGGAAGGAGATCACCCAAATATTTCCGTCTGATATTACTGATAAATTGCTTGACCTGGCTATGTTCCATTATATCGGGATCAATCTTCACCACATAACCATTGTCTGGATCCATAAGTTTATGAATGATTGAACTGATTTCCGGCAATTCGTTGAATTGCCAAAACTTCCTGGTTACTGAATTATATAGTAAAACAGTGCTTTTCCTTGCAATGATATGCACATAGGGTTCAATATAAAGCCAATGTTCCATTTTATTCTTCATTGTATCCCCGTGAAATTACCTCCTTATATATTTTTTTATCCATCTCCATGATCGAAAAATTCTTTATCAGGTATCTCTTGAACTGATTTTCATCCTGGAAGTACTCACAAACCAACCTGCCATCCTTGATGTAAGTATTAAAAAGACATTCTCGGCAATGATCAGATAAAAAGCACTTGTCACATAAAGGTTCAATCCGTTCATAGCCTTTATTGAATAGCTGTGCAATGGACTCAAAGTTAATTTCAGGTTCCTGGTTTAAAAATTTCCCGATCTCAAATTCTCTGCTTATATGTTCACAGGGGAGTATCGAACCATCGGCTGTAAGGTACACCCGAAGGGAAAAAGGTAAGCAGGTGGCGGTTGGAATGTGTATTTTTGAACCAATCCTTCCATTTCCAGGAGAGAGCAACTTCAAATGATTGTTAAATACGAATCCGCCATAATGTTCAAGGACATTGGCCAATTCTTTTACTGTTGGATGGCTGAGAAACAGTGAATACATCAATTCATAGTCCTGAACCTGGAGTGAAGAATCACTCAGAAAAGTATCGCGGAATTCATTCTTATACTGTTCCGCTACATTAAGTGTATTGATCAGTGAAACCAATGGTTTTTTACCATATCTTTTTTTGAAAAAAAGATTGACATGGTTGTAATCGTTTCTTTTATGCAAAACGGTCAGAAAAGAAATGTTTGTTTCGAAAAATTCGGGATATCGTTTTCGTAAGGCATCGAGGTTTTTAACCACGATGTGATAAGAAGGTTTTGTATTATGAAGAACACGGAAAGAATTTTCATATTCGTTTCCATCAAGACTAACGGAGATATCAAAGTGATGCTGTACTAAGTAATCAGAATATTTTAACAACAATAATCCATTGGTCGACATAGTGAATTTGAAAGTCCATGTATCGGCGTAACCATCAAGGAGAAAAGAAACAACTTTCCTGATGAATGACATATTTTTCAGCGGTTCTCCCCCGTAAAAACTGACAATCAGGTGTTTCTCTCCCTCTTTCCGTTCCCTTATTACCAAATCGAGAAAACGAAATGCAGATTCAGGATCAAATTTCTTATTGCCTCTTTCTTTATTAATATAAAATTTGCTGTATGTGCAATAAGTACAAGAGAGGTTACATGCTTCGGTCGATTCAAAAATGATCTGTTTGATGGAACCAAGATTTTGACGAATTTTCTCTGGTGCCAGCCTCCCACCAAGTTTTACCGATCCCGGATCTATAAAGAATCTATGCCTCTTAAGAAACCTGTATTTTTTGTACTGATAGCGGAATTCACTAGAAGTGAAGGATCCCGAACCTCTTATTTTAAGAGTACTTTTTCCTTTTACTTTAGCGATGTAAGACTTTAAGGATCCGCTTTCATCAAGCCGGTGAAAATAATCGATGAGCGGATGGCACAATCCGCAATAATTCCTGTTTGGACTAAATAAATAAGTATGGGAACTATGGGTCTTGAAGGTGATAGCTTTTTTCATAAAATGCCACAATCCTGGCTGGTCGCCACCTGTAGAAGGGCAAAATTACTGAATTTAACCACCCGCAATTAAATCAATGTTGTCTTGTTTTGAACCGATGCACTTGAGGCATCAACTTGACTGCAAACGCAAAGATCGCCAATTGGGCCGCCCGCCTGGCGTACATTGTTATAGGGATTGTTTACCGCGCAGGTGCACCTAAAATCCACCCCTCCTTTAATCTGTGACATCATGTTCTTTTTGATTTCAGTTTTGTACAGGTTAACAAGGCTTAAAGTTTTCATTTGAATAGATTTTATGGATGATTGTTTGTTTTTTTGACATTTTGTAATGCAAAAAGCATGCCAATGATGTAAGTATAAGATATTCAGATTTATACAAAAAATCAATTTGGGGAAAAGTGTAAAGTTTATTTACACTTTTGTAAAATGTGTAAATAATATTTACACATTTTTTAAGTCGTCAGGGATGTTTTTTTATCGAATAAATGAAAGAACCTGATAAGTACAATTTCAGCAAGAAGAAAAAGTAAACTGCTGATTAAAAACCATTTCCATAGTGGAACGCCTTTTTTTAGCGTTAAAAGCTCTTGTGAGAGGGCATGGCTTTTATTCGTAATTATATGAATATCAGTATTTTTTATTTTATAAATTTGATCATTCAATTCTGATCTTGTAAAACAAAGCAAGTCTGATTCTTTCCTGTTGATATTAAAGGATATTCCGGAAATGATCCGATTGTTAGTCAGGACAGTAAAATTTCCGGGGATTTTAATCTGATCATGGGTCTGAATACGGATGGCTGTTCCGAGTCTTTGAATTTCAGGGATGATCTTAAAATCCGATTGCACGCTTTGTAACTGTACTATTTCAGTTTGGCGGATTGTATCAGGAGGAAATTCAATGGTTTGATTGGTGCCTGTTTCATACCAGAGTTTTGTGACCGGAACACTCATCAAAACCATATTATAAATCGAAGGAACAAAGATCAGATGTCTTGGAAAATCAGACCATTGTTCGTTTAGCGGAACCTGAAAGCGGTAGATTTTACCCTGCCCAGATCGTATAAGGGTCAAAAAAGATAATTTGTTTTCCATTCCCAATAATATTTCCGAATGTTTGTCGCCTTGATACCGAACCGTCTGATAGTATTTCATTACATTGGGAAGGTCAGGATTTATTGGAAGTTCTAAATGCTGGTTTTCATCTCTTTCAAAAATATCACGGTATATTTCATTATTAAGGTTTAGATAGGATACCCGTTCTCTGTTCGTATCAGTGACGCCATAATCAGGAACACCAAAGGAATGCAGGAACGTATTATAGGTTTGGATGCCGGAATTTTCAGGGGGGAACAGGATCAGGGTTCCTCCTGTGTTGATGAACCTTAATAGTTCCTGCGACAATCCGGATGAGATGTCCGGAATCCCATCGATAATGACCGTGGATGCTGCATGAATTTGCGAAAAGTCCAGATGTTTCGAATCCAACGTGTTAAGGTGAACCGTAGAATCACCCTGAAAAAGAGCATTAAGAAATTTATTGGGTTCACGGTCATATATGAGGAGTACAGGTATGTGATGTTTTATTTCATATGAAAAATAGTACTTATCGTCATAAGTTACCGGATAATCTGCTATTTCAACAAGACCGTGTTGAATTCCATTGGTATTTTCGGTGTAGGGCATATCGAGTTCTATCGATGCTTCTTTACCAATAGAAACTGCTGCAACTGATTTCTGAATATTATTGATGGTAAGTTTAACGGGAATTTTATCCAGGTAGTCATGTGATGAATTCACAATCCTGAGATGGAGATTTACTGTTTGAAATTGTTGGTGTAATGGTGACTGGAAATAGATGGTATCGATGTACAGATTTTTGTTTTTCTCAGCGGTCAAGGGAAGGAGGTACCAGTCGATCAGGCTGTCGGGATTTGCATGATCAAGTGAAAGATTCGATTGCTGAAAGTCGGATATGATATAGGCATCATGCCGGTCATTGTGCTGTTGATTGACAATTTCATTAATTCTGCTAACGATTTCTGGAAGGGATCTTGAGGTTGGTGAGACATGGATCTCGTTTAAATTTCGGATGAAATCCTCTTTACTGGTTAATCGTTGGTGCCTTCCTTCAAAATCGTTTGTAACTATCATGAACAGATCGGAGGGGCTATAGGTACTTGCTATTTCGAGAGCTCTTGCTTTGGCAATATCGATCAGTCTGCCCTCAGTAGCGATTGCTTCCATTGAATAGGAGTTGTCGACATAGATGCAGACTGATTGTTGCGTGAATTGATCTCTTTTTTGAATGGAATTGGGAATATAGGGTTGTGCGAATGCAAGGACCAGGGCCGCAACCGCCAGAAGACGAGAAATCAGGATTAATAGCTGTCTGAGTTGAGATTTTTTTCTTGTTTCCTGTTGGATATTCTCCAGAAAATCGACATTGGTAAAGTAAATCCTTTTATATTTCCTGAAATTAAATAAGTGAACTATTATGGGGATTGCCAAAGCTGACAATGCAATTAAAAACAGAGGGTGGGCGAATTGCATGTCCAAAGATAAAAAAAATCCCGGCAAAGAAGCCGGGATTTTCACAGTGTACAATAGGGGTAATCAGGATAAACTGATCACAGTGTCGGATAATTAAATTACACCCTGATCAAGCATTGCATTAGCGACTTTCAGGAATCCGGCAACATTGGCTCCTTTAACATAGTTTACATAACCGTCTTTGTCCTTTCCGTGTTTAACACAGGCGTTATGGATGCTGACCATTATATGATGCAGGCGCTCATCAACTTCTTTCATGGGCCAGCTCATTTTCATCGCATTTTGTGACATTTCGAGTCCGGAGGTTGATACGCCGCCGGCGTTAACTGCTTTACCGGGTGCAAACAGGATCTTGTTCTCGAGGAATTGTTCAATTGCATCAGGAGTACTGGGCATATTTGCTCCTTCAGCAACACAAATAACTCCATTCTTAATAAGATTCAATGCATCCTCTTTACCAAGTTCATTCTGTGTGGCGCAGGGGAGTGCGATGTCGCATTTCACTTCCCAGGGACGTTTACCCTGATGGAATTGTGCATTGGGAAATTCATAGGAGTAAGGTTTTACAATATCCTGATTCGAAGCCCGCAGTTCAAGCATGTAGGCGATTTTTTCACCTGAAATGCCATCGGGATCATAGATATAGCCATCGGGACCGGAGATGGTAACGACTTTTCCACCCAGTTCGGTGGCTTTCGTAACAGCGCCCCAGGCAACATTTCCAAAACCGGAAATTGCGACCGTTTTACCCTGGAATGATTCGCCTTTGGTAGCAAGCATTTCTTTGGCAAAATAGACGGCTCCAAAACCGGTTGCTTCCGGACGGATAAGGCTTCCACCCCAGTTCAGTCCTTTACCTGTGAGCACCCCTGTATTCTCACGGGCCAGTTTACGGTACATTCCATACAGAAATCCTATCTCACGGCCTCCGACTCCAATATCCCCTGCGGGAACATCTGTTTCAGGTCCGATCAGTTTCCAGAGTTCCAGCATGAAAGCCTGGCAAAAACGCATGATTTCAGCGTTTGATTTTCCTTTTGGATCAAAATCAGAACCTCCTTTTGCACCGCCCATAGGAAGGGTTGTCAGGCTGTTTTTGAAAATCTGTTCAAATCCTAGAAATTTAAGGATGCTGAGGTTGACACTGGGGTGGAAACGCAGTCCCCCTTTATAAGGACCAATGGCATTGTTAAACTGAATCCTGTAGCCAAGGTTGACCTGAACTTTCCCACTATCGTCGACCCAACAAACTTTAAAGGTCAGGATGCGGTCGGGCTCGACCAACCGTTCAATGATATTGGCGGATTCGAAATGAGGATTTTCATTATAGACCTCTTCAATTGATTCCAGTACTTCCCGTACGGCCTGAAGGTACTCATTTTCACCCGGATGCTTTTTCTCCAGGTCATTCATGATTTTCTCTAAGTTCATTTTGATTCAGTTTTAAATTAAAGACCAGTTTTTTATTATAGTTAAAATTCTAACAATGTGAATAAAATAACAATTGCAAAGTTACAGACTTAAAACCTACTAACCAAACAAAATGGCCATAATTTTTTACCCTGTTTTATTGGAAAAAAGCTGACCTTTGATATACCTGTTAATTTTTTGAATTTTTCCATCAGGGGAATAGAACTGTTCTTCACCATCCTTCAAATTATTGGAAAATGGGGTGATTTGTCTGACCGATCCATCAGGGTAAACCGCTTTCTGAAATCCGGCCCCCAAGTGAAACTTCGCGTATCCTGCGATCGAACCTGAATAATCATAGTACAACCAATATCCATGATAGAGCCCGTTCCTGAATTCACCCTCCGTCATGACGGATCCGTTTGGCCAGAATTCAGTGAATCTGCCATTGAGTTTACCATCGGAATAATTCGCCGTTTTTATCAGGGTTCCTTGGCTGTCCCAAACCTTATTTGATCCAACCTGAACACCGTTCCAGAAGTTTTGCTCTTCTTTTCTTTGTCCATCAGGATAAAATATCAGGTATTGGCCATGTAATTTGTCATTTTTATAGGTACAGGAAATTTGTATTTGTCCTGTTTCATAATAAAACTTGGCCGGGCCTTCATAATGGTTATCCTTAAGCGTTATTTCGGATTTAATGGCTCCATTTGGCCAAAATTCTGATTTAGTCCTGGTGCATGCAGTCAGGAATACCAATATTACCGGGAATACCAGAAATATTTTCTTCATCCAACCTTTGATAGCTGAAAAAGATCGACTGTGCCCTCAATCCCGTTTATCATCATCTGAACAGCTATGACCGCCAGAATCAACCCCATGATGCGGGATACAACTTTTAATAGTCCTGGATCGAGTTTACGGGAAATTACCTGAGAGGAAACAAACATGAAGTAGGTAATGATACACATTACTGCAAAAATCAGAATGACCATGAGTACATTGGAAATTGACTTTTCGGCACCGACGAAATTCATCGCAGTTGAAATTGTTCCCGGTCCTGCCAGAAGAGGGATGCCAAGTGGAGAAATGGCCATATCCCGGGCTTCATTTTCGAGCGCATCCTTTTCCTGCAAGGTAGGATTATGAATTGAGTTATCGCGTGCGTTAAGCATCTGGAATCCGATAATAAATACAATGATACCCCCCGCTATTTGAAAAGCAGGAAGGGTGATTCCGAATAACCGGAAGATAATATGACCGAAAATACTGAATACTGCAATGATGACAAAGGCTACAGTCGTTGATTTCATTGCTATTTTTTTTTGTGTCTTCTGATCAAAATTCTTGACCATACCCATAAAAACGGGTAAATTACCAATGGGATTCAGCATGGCAAAAAAACCCATAAAAACGGTTATACTATGCAAAAAAAGATCATGAACTTTCATTGATTTTGTTTTTTTAGGTGATAATCCATTGACTTTGAAAGAAATTCATCGGCAAGCTTCCCGCTTAGTCGGTTTTCTTTTGGCATCCTTTCCGGATGCCATTGAACTGCCATTATAAACAAACGCTCCTGAGGTACTACCCATTCAATTCCTTCTATCAATCCATCGGAGGACCGTGCACTGACTGTAAAATCTTTAGCAACTTTCATGATCGCCTGGTGGTGGTTGCTGGATACAACCGAAGAGTCAACCTTCACTTGAAATGATAAACGGGTGCCAGTTATCGGGTAGACCCAGTGTATACAGTTGAGGTAATCGTCACATTGGTGCTGAATAGGGGTTTTTATATCGGAAGGGATATCTGTGATGAGGGTTCCACCAAAATATACATTCAGGATCTGCAGCCCGCGACAAATTCCGAAAATTGGGATTTTTAGTTTGATTGCCTCTTCAATGGCTTTCAGTTCCACACTATCGCGATGGTGGTCTATTGTGGTACAACGATTAATTTCACGAGGGTTACCGTATAATCCGGGGGCAATATCCGCTCCCCCTGAAAGAAGTAACCCATCACATTGTAAAATTGTTGTTGCGACAGAGTCGACTGAAAGTGATGAGAGGTTTACAAATATGGTATTGTACTCACTCCTGATTAACCAATTTCTGTAATTCTGTGAATCTTTAGAAATTGCAATTTTCAGTGGTTCCTCCGCAAGAATAACGAATTGGAGTAAGGAAGTAAAGCAAACGAAAATAAACCGGATCCAACCAAACGACACAGTGATCTCTATTTGAATTGGTTTTAAACAATGCAAAGATAAGATTAAAAGTAGTGGTACTCCCTGGTAAGTTTCAAATATTCCGTTGAATATTTCCCCGTTCCATCAAGAAGGGTAAGTTCTGATAACCGGGGTTTTGTGACGGTCTCTTTTGAATATTCCTGAAGCGATCGTATGGGGCGTTTATCCGGGGTGGATCTGACAGTTAGCGACCGTTTCAGGTAAAGATCATTGCTTCTGCATATTGAAACGAAAGTCGGAACATCGGTGAATGGGATAATGAGTGCAAGGGTGCCTTCGGATTTTAAAACACGGTTTGCAATCAGAGCCAGTTCCTGAAGTGAAATAACCTGGTCGTGCCGGGCAATGTTTTTTTTAAGAACTGGTGATTTTAAGGAACCGGAGAAGTAGGGTGGATTGGTGATTATAAAATCATAAAGTGATTTCATAGATTCTGTAAAACACTGAATGGATTTGTTGTACAGATGCAAACGGGAGCTCCAGGGGCTCTGGATAAAATTATTTATGGCTTCCTTTGCTGCAACTGGATCTATCTCGACGGCATCGATTGAAGCCATCGATTTCTGTGCCATCATCAGCGACAGGATCCCGCATCCGGCACCGATGTCCAATATTTTCCCGGAGGGCGGAGGCTGAGACCAGGCGCCAAGGATCATGGAATCGGTTCCGACGCGATGGGCGCTGTTTTCATCGTCGACGGTGAATTGTTTAAACCGGAAAGGCATTTGGATGTTACAGATAAATTTCTATCAAACCTTCTGGCGCTGTGATGTTGATTTGTTTGTTTTTCCGATCAATTTTAAGGATGAACTGATCGACAACCGGAATTAAAATCTCCCGGTCGCGGAACTTTATTTTAAACAGCGCCTGATGCGGGAATTCAAGAAATTCTTCAATAATCCCAATGTTTCCAAGGCGTTTGTCAATGACGGAAAAACCTATCAGTTCATGAAAGTAAAATTTTTTACCCTTCAGGGCTGAAAGGTTCTTCACGGGGATGTACATCTCAAGTCCGACCATGGACAGTGCATCTTCATGGGATTCAAAATCACGGAAAAGGATCATCACTTTCTTTCCTGACCTGGGTTGCAGAGAGGAAATGAAAAATGGAATCAATTCACCCTGCAGATCAAGATGTACCGATTCCAGTTTTTTATAACTATCGGGGGCGTCAACCTCGAGATGTGCTATTACATGCCCTTTATTTCCATGGGTTTTAAGAATTTTTCCCAGGTAATAAAATTCATCCCGGTTCATAGAAGTGCATTGACCCTATCTATTCGGTTTCAGGCGCTGGTTCTGTTGCTGCTGGCGCTGTCTCCGCTTCCATTGCTGCTTCCGCGGCCTTTGCCGCTTCGTCGAGCCTGGCTTTATTTAGTTTCTGAGCAATTGCCTGAGCTTTTGCTTCATTGACCATTTTTTCCTGTTCGAGTTGTTTTTTACGGGATTCCTTTTGGTTTAGTTCCAACTCATTTCTGGTACTGGAGATTTTTCTTTGCTTTTCTTCAAGCCATGACTGAAATTTGGCTTCAGCCTGTTCTAAGGTCATGGCTCCTTTTTGAACACCTGTCAACAAATGGTTTTTGTATAACACACCCTTAAATGAAAGGATGGCTTTTACGGTATCAGTAGGTTGGGCTCCCTTTTGGATCCATGAGAGTGCCTGATCGAAATCTAATTCAATTTCGGCAGGTATGGAAACCGGGTTGTAGATGCCAATTCGTTCGATGAACTTTCCGTCCCGTGGTGCTCGACCATCCGCAATAACAATATGATAAAAAGCTTGTCCCTTTTTACCTCTTCTCTGTAATCTGATTTTGGTTGGCATTTTTACTAAATTGATTATAATTGAATAATAAATATATTTTTAGGGGTGCAAATGTCGGACTTTTTTCCGGATTCACCAAATGATCCTGAAAATTGAATAAAGAAAATCAGGAGATTCTCAGAGATAACCTGACTTTCCCCAAAAAGGAGCACCGGTTACAACTGTGAATGTCGGGAGTTCGTTCTGTAATCCGAGTCAGCATTTATTTATCAAATCGGACATATGAAGCGCTTTTGGTACCACAGAATGAGCAGGTTGTTTCTGGCTTAGAAACATCATAGGTATTACCGCACTTTGGGCAAACCCAATAGACCTTTGGAACATCATTAGGTTTATTATTTTTAAGGGCATTGAGCGCATTCTGGTAAATAATGTTGTGTTTTTTCTCCGTTTCCATTGCCCATCTGAAGGATTTAACCGCATCCATTGCAGATTCTGATTTGGCTGTCGCGATAAACCGGGGGTAGATAGAAGTCATTTCATCAGTTTCGCCACTGATGGCATCCTGTAAGTTTTCGGTTGTTTTTTTTACTGTAACTGCGGGCTTTATCGGTATAACGGTTTGTCCCATCCTGGAAAGTACTTTTTTATGGTTTTCGGCGTGGATGGCCTCAGCCTTTGAGGTTGCGGAGAACATAATTGCGATATTTGTCAACCCTTCTTTTCTCGCCTGATCAGCGTAAGCAGCATATTTTATGCTGACATTATATTCCCCGTTGTAGGCGGATTTCAGATTTTCAATGGTCTTTTCTGAACCGGCAAAAGAAAGAAAGCCGGTTGTTAACATTAAAAAAATGCCTAATTGGATGTGCTTTTTCATGTTGTTCAAATTTTTGGAGACTACCTTTACTGTTTTACAGAATCCTGACAATTTCCAATGAAAGAAATACTGTTTCTACCGGATTTCTAAACGTTTCTTTACAACCCAATCATAAAATCAATCACCAACCTGCCACCGAGATATCCTGTAAATGAAACAAAAGCGAAAGAGATAAAAAACAAAATCAGGGAGAGATATTTGAGTGTCGCATCTTCTTTCTTCAACCGGCGGATCAGGATTCTGAACATTGTAGCAACGAATATCCCAATCAGGGTTAGGGTTGCAAAGAATTCATGTTGATCACGCATCTGACCTGCTTCTCCATCCATTGGTGTTGTGAAAAAATATCCGGTAGCGTAAGCTATCAGTGCTGTTATCATGCCAATCACCTCCAGCCAGTAACCCATTCGGGACAGGCATTTTTCCTTCCGAATCAGTAAACCAAGCATATCGGCAAAAAAGCCCACTGTAATAATGGCGATGGGGAAATGGACCATCATGGGATGAAAATGAGCGGAATTGAACATGTGTGTATTTTTTATAACAAATTTAACTTCTTTTCATGCAATTATCAAAATAATTTATCCGGATCCCTTGTTCCCACAATTTATGAACATTTAAGTTTTACTTTCAGAATTGAAATAATTTTGCCTGTTCAGACTTGAAGGATTTTCAATCGATGGTGGATTTCGTACATTTACATTTACACACCCAATATTCAATTCTTGACGGAGCATGCCGTATCAAGGAAATGGTTTCAAAAGCCGTCACGCTTGGCATGAAGGGGGTGGCAGTTACAGATCACGGAAATTTATTTGGTATAAAAGAGTTTTCGGAAATTGTAGCAAAACAGGAGAATTTTAAACCCATATTCGGCTGTGAAACATATGTAGCCCGGCGCAGCCGGCTTGACAAAGTCGAACAGATTGACCGGAAAGGAGACCATTTGATCCTGTTGGCAAAAAATGAGACGGGCTACAAGAATCTTCTCAAACTGATTTCGTTTTCATGGACGGAAGGGCATTACTATAAGCCCAGGATTGACAAGGAACTTTTAAGAAAGTACCATGAAGGGCTTATCGCTTCATCCGCCTGCCTTGCCGGTGAAATACCACGTGCCATTTTTGCCGGAAACCTGAATAAAGCAGAGTCTGTTGTAAGGGATTACCAGGAATTATTTGGCGATGATTTTTATCTGGAGTTGATGCGGCATCCTGCCAGCGATCCAACACGAGACAGAGATGTATACAAACGCCAAATGATTGTCGGTGAAGCTCTCATGGACATTTCCCGAAGATTGAAGGTGAAATTGGTGGCTACCAATGATGTTCATTTTCTGAACGAGGAGGATGCAGAGGCTCATGACCGGTTATTGTGTGTTAATACCGGTAAATTCATTGATGATCCTGAGAGAATGCGGTACACGGGGCAGGAATGGTTCAAGTCGAAGGAAGAGATGAATGAACTCTTCTCAGATGTTCCTGAAGCGTTGGAAAATACGATCGAGGTTCTTGATAAGGTAGAATATTACAGCCTGAACCGGGATCCCATTATGCCGGATTTTCCGATTCCTGATGGCTTTCCTGATGCAGATTCCTTTCTGCGTCATTTAACCTATAGCGGGTCAGAAACAAGATATCCCGAAATTACAACCCATATCAGAAGCCGGATTGATTATGAATTGGATGTCATTAAAAACATGGGATATCCAGGTTATTTTCTTATTGTTCAGGATTTTTTAAGTGCAGCCCGGTCCATGGGAGTTTCAGTCGGGCCTGGTCGTGGTTCTGCGGCAGGTTCGGTGGTGGCATATTGTATCCGGATCACCGATGTTGATCCCCTGAAATATGACCTTCTTTTTGAGCGCTTTTTGAATCCGGATCGAATTTCGATGCCTGATATCGACATTGATTTCGATGAAGATGGCCGGGATAAGGTTTTAAAATGGGTAGTTGAGAAGTATGGCTGGGATAAAGTGGCCCAGGTTATTACTTTTGGGACAATGGCCGCGAAAGGAGCCATCAGGGATGTTGGGCGGGTTGAAAGATTACCTCTTGACGAGGTGAACCGTTTGTGCAAATTAGTGCCTTCCAGGCCGGGTATTACCCTGAAGTCGGCTTATGAGGAGGTGCCGGAACTAAAAGCGGCCCGGTCATCGCCCAATAAACTGATTTCGGAAACTTTACGATTTGCAGAAAGTCTGGAAGGATCTGTACGGCAAACCGGTATTCATGCATGCGGGATCATCATCAGCCGTGATGATCTTATGGAATACATACCGGTGACGACTTCGAAGGATTCCTCCTTACTGGTAACTCAATATGAGGGTACCTATATTGAGAAGGTAGGAATGCTGAAGATGGATTTTTTAGGATTGAAGACGCTTGCCATAATTAAAGATGCCCTGGATACCATTAGAGTTTCACGGGGAATAACAGTGGATATGGACAGGATTTCCTTTGATGATCCTGAGACTTACGAGCTGTTTAGTGAGGGGAGGACTACCGGAGTTTTTCAGTTTGAGTCGGATGGCATGAAGAAGTATCTCCGTGAGCTTAAGCCAAACAAGATTGAGGACCTGATTGCGATGAACGCTCTTTACCGACCCGGGCCCATGGAGTACATTCCCAGCTTTATAAACCGGAAACACGGCCGTGAGCAGATTACATATGATATTCCGGTGATGGAGAAATACCTTCGCGATACATATGGAATAACTGTCTACCAGGAACAGGTTATGTTACTTTCGCAGGAATTAGCTGGCTTTACGGGAGGCCAGGCTGATTCACTCCGGAAAGCGATGGGAAAAAAGATTGAGTCGATGATGAACGATCTAAAACCAAAGTTTTTTGACGGGTGTAAGAGAAACGGGCATGGGGAGACGGTCGTTAACAAGATATGGAAAGACTGGGAGGCATTTGCCAATTATGCTTTCAATAAATCCCATTCGACTTGTTATGCCTACGTGGCTTATCAGATGGCATACATAAAGGCACATTTCCCCGCCGAGTTCATGGCTGCCGTATTAAGCAGGAACCGGACTGACTTGAAAGATATTGCATTGTTTCTTGATGAATGTAAACGTTTACAAATTCCGGTGCTGGGTCCCGATGTCAATGAAAGCGCTACTGCCTTTACAGTAAATAAGAAAGGTGAGATCCGGTTTGGAATGGCAGGAATAAAAAATGTTGGCGAGGCAGCCGTAAATGCTATTGTTGAGGAAAGGGCGGCACATGGGAATTTTACATCAATTTTTGATCTTACCAGCAGGATAAGCGCACACGCAGTGAATAAACGATGTCTCGAGGCTCTTGCAAAGGCTGGTGCTTTCGATTGTTTTGAAAACTGTCACAGGGCACAGTATTTTTATCAGGAAACAAGCGACGATCCGATATTTCTCGAAAAAGTCATCCGCAGTTCCATGGATTTCCATGCACGAAAAGATTCGATGCAGCAATCCCTTTTTGGTGACTCCGATGAGGTGAATTATCCTGAAATTTCTTTGCCTGATTGTCGGCCTTGGTCAAAACTTGAGCAACTAAAATTTGAAAAGGAAGTCACGGGATTTTACATGAGTGGTCATCCGCTGGATGATTTTCAATTTGAGATAGAACAATTCTGCACGGTGACCATTGAAGATCTGAAACAGGATATGAAACCTCTCAAGGGGAAGGAGATCACCTTTGCAGGGATTGTTCTGGAGGCAACACATAAGATCGGGAAAACCGGTAAACCGTTCGGAACATTCATTATTGAGGATTATTATAATTTTATTTCGATCAATATATTTTCGGAAGATTACCTGAGATGGAAACACTTGCTTGAGGCAGGTCAGTACCTGTTTCTAAGGGGCAGGATCGAACCCCGGTTTGATAATCCCGACCAGCTTGTAGTAAAGGTAACCCAGATCAATCTTCTTCAGGAAGTACTTGAAAAAATGACCAAGGCTCTTGTGATGACTTTTCCCCTGAATGATATTACTACTGAGATTGTCACCAAGCTTCTTTCGAGGGCAAAGCAAAGCAAGGGCCGTTCTTTCCTCAGAATCCGGATCGTTGACCCGATCGAAAATATTGTCATCGAATTACCCTCGAGAAAATACAAGGTCAACCCCAGGGAATTCATTAACCTGATGAACGACTTGTATGAATTTCCGATCAGAGCCATTGGAATTTAATCAGACTCTTGTTTTCTTTTCCGTTTTTCTGTCGGAACTACATTTCATCCGATTGTGTTTTTTTCGTAAATTCGCAAGGAGAAATTACAGCTTCTGAGTCTCACGGTTTTACTCTTAAATAATTTGTTGATTGGTAATTGATTTACAAACGAGTGCCTCATTATTCATCTGAAAAAAACTTTAAAGATATATCTATATGATTGAAAAACTGACCGATGCAAATTTTGAAGAAAAGGTTTTAAAAAGTGAGAAACTGGCCGTTGTTGATCTATCGGCTGAGTGGTGTGGTCCTTGCAGGATGGTATCGCCGATCATTCACGAACTCGCTGCCGAATATGAAGGTAGAATCGTTGCGGGGGAGATGAATGTTGACGAAAATCCAACCACTACCGCCATGTACCGTGTACGCAACATCCCGACCGTTTTATTTTTTAAAAATGGTCAGGTTGTGGACAAGCAGGTAGGAGCTGTTCCGAAGGCATCGTATAAAGCGTTAATTGAGAAGTATATTTAAAACCCTGATACGGGTTAAAATTCATTCAGGAGATTTTGGTTTTTAATTTCCTGATTCCATTTTTTTCCAAGTGACGGCATTGATTGATCAGAATCGGCTGGAACAGTTTTCTTCACTGGAGTTTTTAGCGCGGCAGGTGGTGGAGGGTTTCATCACAGGCCTTCATAAAAGTCCTTTTCATGGGTTCAGTGTCGAGTTTGCCGAACACAGGCTTTACAATAACGGTGAATCGATCAAATCGATTGATTGGAAGCTTTATGGGAGGACTGATCGGTTGTACTCAAAAAGATACGAGGAGGAGACCAACTTAAGATGTCAGATTCTGATTGATAACTCCTCCTCCATGGGGTATCCCGTCATGAACAAAACCGATCTGAAAAACCCCAATAAAATTACCTTTGCCACGTATATTGCCGCTGTACTGATCTATTTGTTACGACGTCAGCGTGATGCTTCAGGTATCAGCATTTTTTCAGACTCGGTTGAGTTGCATACCATGTCAAAGTCGAGTTCGATGCATTACAGGTACCTGTTCACTGAACTCGAGAAACTTTTAATAACCCGTTCAACTGAAGTGATGAAAAGGACCGAAGTGGTAAAATCCATTCATTTACTGGCAGAACGGATTCACCAAAGATCCCTGGTGATCATCCTGAGTGATATGTTTGAACGCATAAGCAAACCTGCTGAACTGTTTGCGGCCCTTCAACATCTGAAACACAACAAGCATGAGGTTGTGCTTTTTCATGTTGTGGATAAGAGAACGGAATTGAATTTTGAATTTGAGGAGCGACCTTACCGGTTTATCGATTTGGAGACTGGCAGGCAGTTACGGGTCCAACCCGAACAGGTCCGTTCAAGGTACATTGAAAAACTTGAATGGTTCAAAAATGAAATGAAGATCAAATGCGGACAGTACCATATTGACATGGTAGAAGTTGACATTCGTGCTGGTTTTGAACAGGTCCTATTGCCATACCTCGTTAAACGGAGTAAGCTGTTCTGAAACTGAATCCATCCGTGTATTTTTATTACCTTTGCACTCCCAAAAAATAATTTATGGAAATTGCTTCGAAATACAATCCTGCATTGGTCGAAGATAAATGGTACTCCTACTGGCTGAAGAACAAACTTTTTCATTCGGAACCGGATAGCCGGGAACCTTATTGTATTGTGATTCCACCTCCCAATGTTACCGGGGTTTTGCATATGGGACACATGCTTAACAACACCATACAGGACGTTATGATGCGCAGGGCCAGAATGGCGGGTAAAAACGCCTGTTGGGTGCCCGGTACCGATCATGCATCAATTGCAACAGAAGCAAAGGTTGTTGCGAAGCTTAAAGAGGAAGGGATCAGGAAATCCGATCTGACACGCGATCAGTTTCTTTTACATGCCTGGGAATGGAAACACAAACATGGTGGTATCATCCTGGATCAGTTGAAAAAACTGGGTGCTTCATGCGACTGGGAGCGTACCTGTTTTACGATGGATGATGGTTTGTACGATTCGGTTATTAAGGTTTTCATTGATCTTTACGAAAAAGGGTTGATTTACCGTGGGGTAAGAATGGTAAACTGGGATCCGAAAGCGCTGACTGCCGTGTCGGATGAGGAGGTTGTGTACAGGGAGGTTAATTCGAAATTGTATTATGTAAGATATCTTATCGCGGGAACTTCTGATGAGTGGGTCACGATTGCCACAACCCGGCCTGAGACTATTTTGGGAGATACCGCCATTTGTGTACATCCTGAGGATGATAGGTACCGGCATCTCAAGGGGAAAAAGATAATGGTTCCGTTGATCAACCGACCAATCCCGGTAATTTTCGATGAATATGTCGACCGGGAGTTTGGAACCGGTGCATTAAAAGTTACGCCGGCACATGATATCAATGATTATAAACTGGGGATCAAACATCAGCTGGAGGTTATTGATACATTCAATGCAAACGGTACCATGAGTGAAGCAGCCCGGTTATTTGTCGGAGAAGATCGGTTTACCGTGCGAAAAAAAATAGCCGTTGAACTGGAGAAACAGGGTCATATTGTAAAAATTGAAAATTATACCAACAAAGTCGGATATTCAGAACGTACCGAAGAGGTGATAGAACCCCGGATTTCTATTCAATGGTTCCTGAAAATGAACGAGTTGGCAAAACCGGCATTGGATCTTGTTGAAAACGATACCATTCAGTTTCATCCGGCGAAATATAAAAACATGTACCGGCACTGGATGGAGAATGTCACTGATTGGTGCATTTCCCGTCAGTTATGGTGGGGGCATCGCATCCCGGCATGGTATCTGCCTGATGGAACCTTTGTAGTTGCCAGGAGCAGGGAAGAGGCTTTTGAACAGGTGAAATTAAAGATTAAAAATCAGACGTCAGAAGTTAAAATTGAGGATTTAAAGCAGGATGAAGATGTGTTGGATACCTGGTTTTCAAGCTGGTTATGGCCAATTTCGGTATTCGATGGAATCAGGAATCCCGACAATCCTGATATCCGGTATTATTATCCGACCAACGAGCTGATCACGGCGCCTGAGATCATTTTCTTCTGGGTTGCCCGGATGATCATGGCAGGCTGGGAATACCGGAAAGAGATCCCTTTCAGGAATGTGTATTTTACAGGTATCGTGCGGGACAAGTTGGGTCGTAAGATGTCGAAATCACTCGGAAATTCTCCCGAACCGCTGGATCTCATTGCCCGAAACGGAGCGGATGCTGTTCGTGTAGGTATGTTGTTGTGTTCTCCCGCGGGGAATGATCTCCTATACGACGATGGCCTCATTGAGCAGGGAAGGAATTTCTGTAATAAAATATGGAATGCGATGCGGTTGGTAAGGGGATGGCAGGTTTCTGATGAAATCGATCAACCCGCTGAAAACAAGATTGCCATTGCATGGTTTGCATCTGTTTTCAATTCTTCGTTGCAGACCATTCAAAACCAGTTTTCCGATTACCGTTTGTCAGAGGCCTTAATGACGACGTACAAACTGATTTGGGATGATTACTGTTCCTGGTTTCTTGAAATGATCAAACCGGCTTACCAGCAACCCATTGATCGCAGATCCTATGAGGCTGCGACCGGATTTCTCGATCAATTGATTCGCCTGCTTCATCCTTTCATGCCTTTTATTACAGAAGAAATATTTCATATCCTCAAGGAACGTGAAGAAGGCGAATCGATTTTACTTACTCCACAGCCTGAAGCTAGACCTTTCAATCAGGGGATCATTGATCAATTCATTTTTGCTTCTGAGGTGATTATTGCAATCCGTAATGTCAGGAAGGAAAGGAATATTTCCTTTAAAGAGCCTATTGCGCTGTTTATTAAGAAAAATCATGGTGAAGAGGCTGACACCACCTTCGACGGGATTATCGGAAAACTATGTAATCTGATGAGTATTTCTTACATCGATGTAAAATCACCCGGCTGTATTTCTTTTATTGTGAGAAGCACAGAATTTTTTATTCCTGTGGGTGATCAGATCAACGCGGAGGAGGATATTCTTAAAATTGAAGAGGAACTTCTTTACACACGCGGGTTTCTGTCGAAAGTCATGCTGAAACTTAATAATGAAAGCTTTGTCAAAAATGCCCCTGCCGCGGTTGTTGAAGCGGAACGTAAAAAGCAACAGGACGCCATCTCCAGGATCGCAGTGCTCGAAGAACGGATTACCAGTCAGAAAGGATGATTATCCCGGGGGTGTATAAAAATGTATGATATCCGAAATATTGCAATTATTGCCCATGTTGATCATGGCAAAACCACGTTAGTTGACCGGATCCTTCACCAGGTCAGGCTGTTTCGTGAAAATGAGAATGTTGGCGATCTGATTCTTGACTCCAATGATCTGGAGCGTGAAAGGGGCATTACCATTCTTTCGAAAAATGTATCGGTCCGATACAAGGGAATAAAGATCAATATTATCGATACCCCTGGTCACTCTGATTTTGGCGGAGAGGTTGAGCGTGTCCTGAATATGGCAGATGGCGTGTTAATTCTGGTAGATGCATTCGAGGGCCCCATGCCTCAAACACGGTTTGTTCTTCAGAAAGCTTTGGAATTAGGGAAAAAGCCCATCGTGGTGATCAATAAAGTAGATAAAGCCAACTGTGCCCCCGACGAGGTGCAGGAAGCCATGTTTGACTTGATGTTCAGTCTTGACGCCAGTGAAGACCAATTGAATTTTCCGACTGTTTTCGGTTCCTCAAAACTGGGATGGATGTCGGAAGACTGGAGGCGGCCAACACAGGATGTCAGTTATTTACTGGATCAGATTGTGGAACATATTCCGCCTCCGGCCCGTGGTCCCGGTTCTCTGCAGTTACAGATCAGTTCTCTTGACTATTCATCCTATGTTGGCAGGATCGCTGTAGGAAGGATTACCCGGGGGACCATTAAAGCGGGAATGTCGGTATCGTTGGTTAAAAATGACGGCACGATTCTAAAATCGATTGTCAAAGAACTTTATCTTTTTGAAGGGTTGGGAAAAGAGAAGGTGAAATGGGAGGTATCAGCAGGAGAGATATGTGCGGTTTTAGGTCCTGAAAATTTTGAGATCGGGGATACCATCGCTGATTTTGAATTCCCGGAGGGAATGGCGCCCATCAATGTCGACGAACCGACCATGAGTATGCAGTTCACGATCAATAATTCACCTTTTGCAGGAAAGGAGGGCAGTTATGTCACCTCAAGGCATTTAAGGGAACGGTTGTTCAAAGAGACAGAGAAAAACCTTGCGCTGAGGGTGGAGGAGATGGATTCGCCGGATCGCTTTCAGGTCTTTGGCAGGGGAATTCTGCATCTGGCCATTCTTGTGGAGACAATGCGTCGTGAGGGGTACGAATTTCAGCTTGGTCAGCCGCAAATAATTACCAAGGTGATCGAAGAACAGAAATGTGAGCCTGTAGAATTGTTGAAAGTACAGGTTCCTGAGCCTTTTTCAGGGAAAGTCATAGAATTGGTCAGTAGGAGGAAAGGGGATTTAGTTCAGATTGAACATAAGCGGGATCGTACGGTGCTTGAATTTACTGTACCTGCCAGGGGATTAATCGGTCTTCGCAATCCTGTATTGACGGCGACGGAAGGGGAAGCTGTTATGGCTCATCATTTCAAATCGTTTGAACCCTGGAAAGGGGAGATGCAGGGCAGAAATAATGGATCGCTGATTTCAATGTACACAGGGACTGCTATTACTTATGCCCTGGATAAATTACAGGACAGGGGGATTTTTTTTATTGACCCGTTTGAAGAAGTCTATGCCGGGCAGATCATCGGTGAAAGTACCCGGGGTGATGATATCGTTGTCAATGTGAACCGGACAAAAAAATTATCGAATGTACGGGCATCGGGTTCTGATGAGAAAGCAGTCATATATCCACCGGTTAAATTCTCTCTCGAAGAGGCCATGGAATACATCAAAGAGGATGAATATGTGGAGGTGACTCCTAAATCGATTCGGCTTCGGAAGATAATTCTGGATGAAACGGAGCGGAAACGGAGCCAGAAACGCTTCTGATCCTGCCATCAGGAATGGACTCAAACACCAGTTCTGCTAAATCTTTCACAGGGACCCTGTTCATTTTTCCAAATGTTTTCTTGCATAACGGACAACTGGTAGCAAGTAATTCCGGACCCAAAGTTAATAGTGAATCGAGCGCTCCGTTTGTCATGAGATCACGTTGTTGTTGATCCGCTTCGAACATTCCTAAACTTCCGCCGCAACAAAGGGCGTTATTTTTTTCCTCTTTACTTATAAGCAGATCTGAAAATTCACCCAACAGTTCCCTGGGCGCTTCATATACATGGGAGCCGCGACCGAGATCACAAGGATCATGATAGATAATGCGGCGGTGCATGCTTTGAAGCGGGATTTTGCCTGAACGGACCAGTTCCAATAAAAACTGTGCGTGATGTTGAATTCTTATGGGAAGGTTGTATTCTTCTTTAAAAACCCGGTAACAGATCGGACAGGAGGTAACCAGGATTCCAGCTCTTGCATTTCTGATCAGTTTTTTATTGAACTCGACCAGGTCGTGAGCCTGACGGTCTTTTCCAGCGAGCATCAAAGGTCGTCCACAGCAGATGCTACGATTCTCATCAAGATGCAGGTAAGAGACCCCCGCGACTTCCATAATCCCTTTCATGGAGCGGATTATAGAAGGCGTGAGATGCGACATGCATCCTGAGAAATAAACCACTTCGGCAGTTCTGCCAGTACTTACCGAGACAAAGGAATAATCAGCATCCTGTCCGGAGGAGAGTTCTCTACGCTTGATCAATCTTAATGAATCGGAATGGATACCCACAGGGCATACCTCCTGGCAGCGGCCACATACCAGGCATTTTCTGGAAATTTGTTCGGAAACATACTTATCACGTACATCGCGGATAAAATATACTGCCTGGGAATCATGGATCCCAGCGAGGTTCATCTGACAAATATCGAGGCAAACGCCGCATCTTGAACAGGAATGTACTTCCGTGTCGGAAAACCCGGAGTACCATTTTTTAGGCTTAATACCGAAGTTTCTGAAAAAGATCAGAAGCACTTCGGTTGGTATATGCATGTATCGGGAATAGGGGAGGGTCACAAAAAAAATACCCAATACCAGGGAATAGCCCCACCACATGGTATAAGCCACTAAATCAGTTGGCAAAGGAACGATCCAGGCTAAAAAATTTCCCAGTGGTTGGGTCATGAATCCTCCTCCGCTGCCATAATAGCCTGCCGTGAAACTTTCGGCGAGCAGCCGCATTGGGAAAATCAACCAAAGGGTGGTAAGAGCTACATGATCGGTCAGTTGGTAGCGGGTTACCCGTTTCATTCCGAACCATCTCGATTTTTTTCTTTTCAGAAAGGCCAGCAATAAACCACTAAGAATATAAAGAAGGAGGAGGTCCATGATAAAGCGAAAAAACCGGGGTACCGCATAAACTTCGAAAAATATGACCAGTTTATCGTGGATGAAAAACTTGAGGAAAATAGGATAGTAAGGTGCATTCAGGTGTGTCCCGCTGTAGAAGCGACTTTCGATATTTCCAAGGATAATCAGTAAGAACCAGCCCAAAGCGAAGCTCATATGCATATAACCCAACAATGGATTTCTCTTCCACATCTTCCGATGGATCAAAACTTCGAAGAAAACCTCTTTTAAACTGATGAGTATTTGGATCGGATTGCGGATACCGGACGTAAACTTGACTTTATCGACGGGCGACAGCGTTGTTATCCACTTGTACCAATCTTTTCCGATTTTCAGGATCAGGTAAAGGAGTCCAAGTGAGAAGGGCAGAACGAAGAGGTTGAAGTTTATCATCAGATCTTTTCCAGGGCCCTGTTAATACCCAATATTACATTACGAAGGTTAATGCCTCTCGGACAAATCAGCTGACATTTGCCGCAAAACATACACTGACGGATTTGTTTTCTTGCCATTTCTGTTTCACCACGTTTTATCAAGGTATGGATTTTCCGTATGTTAAATTCAGTAAAATGGCCGGTTGAACAGGTTCCCGTACAACTTCCACAACCGATGCACAAATTCAGCGATGGTTCTCTTTCGAGGAGAAACCGGGCGATTCTGAAATCATTTTTTTCAAAATCGATGGTGTTGTCCCGGTGGACCTGATACCCGAAATCTTTCATCAGCGGTTGGAATGAAGAAATGAATAAACCTGGAGGGCCGTAGCCCGGGCATCTGCAACGGCATTTGCGATCGTCACCGGACCTTTTACCGCACCGGTAATAAACAATCCGGGGATTCGCGTCAGGTTGTCGCCATTGTGTTCATCCTCGGGTTGCAGAAATCCATCGTTACCGGTTATCAGTTTAAGTTTTGAAAACATCTGAGTATTTTGTGACCTTGGAACAAATCCTACCAATAACACTACGAGATCAACGATCATTTTCATCGGTTTCCCGGTCAGTGTATCTTCTGTTTTGACAACCAGGGTGTGATCTGCATTTTCAGAGCATTCTGACAGTCTTCCTCTTATAAAAGTGATTCCGTAGTTTTTCTGGGCTTCGAAATAAAGTTCTTCGAAATTCCGATCGAACATTCTAAGATCCATATAAAACGAATAGACATCACACGAGGGTAATGCTTCTTTAACTTCAATCGCCTGTTTGACACCGGTAATACAGCACACTTTGGAACAATAAAGGTTACCGACTTTTTCATCACGGGATCCGACACAATGTATGAAAGCGACCCGCGAAGGTATTCTGCCATTTTTGGTTCTGACTGGCTGATGATTTTTGAACCAACCCTCCAGTTCGGCAGAGGTAATCACATTGTCGTAGATACCATATCCGTATTCTTCCTTTCTTGAGGCATCGAAGAGATCGTATCCCGTTGCAAGAACCAGGCTCTCTCCACGCAGAATGGTTCCGTCAGAAAGTGTCGCGGTGAACATGCTTTCGTGATGCAGGATTTCAGTAACCGACCTGCCGGAAAAGGTGTTAACCCTGGAATCGGTTTGTTCCCGGAGGAAGCTGATTACCTCCTCTGCAGGTCTGCGTGTCGGGAAAAGCCGGTCCCAACCTGCTGCGTGCCCGCCTGTTATTTGTTCTTGTTCGACCAGTGTGACTTCAACTCCAAGTTGGGAAAGTTCTCCGGCAACAGTCATACCGGCAATTCCTCCGCCAACTACGATTGTCGATTTATTCATTTTGATAGAATTTCAGGAAGGAGGGAGGTTCAGGTTTCCCCAGATCTATTCCGTTTTTTCCGGTAAATTTCGCTGAAGGATCGTAATCCACACCTAATTTATCCAATAGTGGGTCAACAGTTACCTGATGAACCTGCAATCCAAGATCCCAGGGATCATAACCCAACACAAGTCCTGCAAGCTCTTCATAAGTAAGCACCGGAATACCAAAACCGTTTTCCCCATACGTTATCCCTTCCATCTCACTCAGGGCGTATTGCCAACGGTCGAAGAACATCGGGCATCCCGGGCAGTTAGTCAGAATGAAATCAGGTTTGTAAGGGGCCATTGATTCGAATTTCTTTTTTGAACAGGCCAATGAATAACCCCGGTTTGCCTTGACCAGGTATTGTCGGAATCCAAACCCGCAACAATGTCTTCTTTCGGGATAATCAATGACCTCGCCACCCCATTCTTCAATCATACCGACAAGGACATAGGGATATTCGGCTCCGCCGACCCCCTTGCTGGGAAACATCTTTGAATAATGACATCCGATATGTTCCACTACTTTCAGCGGATTTCCTGTCTTCCGATTAATCAAACGGTGCTTCGCTTTTCCGGCAATCTCTTTCCTGAATTTAAAGATGACATCGCTTGCATGCGAAAGGTTAGCTGGTTTTTTAAAGGTTCTTCCGGTTGCCCGAAGCAAATGTTCGCGAATCCTTTCTTCGACCTCCGGGAAATGGTGCCAGGTTTCGAGAATTTCGGAGTAAAGTCCGAAGGAGGTAATGCAGGAAGTGGTGAAGTTTTCATAGCCCGATTCGGTCATCAGGGCGAATTGGCGGGCGACCATGGTCATTGCGGTTTCAAACGGAATGACATCGCTATGGTAACCGATTCCGGAACAAGTTGTATGTGAGGCATTTTCATATACATCCCTGGATAACTCATCCTTCAATATCCTGAGAAATGCTTTTTCAGAACCAGGAAAGAAGTTTTGCCTTACGCAGCTTCGAACATAAAAATAGCGATCAGTTGCGATTTC
Source organism: Alphaproteobacteria bacterium (assembly GCA_009928665.1). GTDB lineage: Bacteria > Bacteroidota > Bacteroidia > Bacteroidales > FEN-979 > CAIVAT01. Next base: position 81,428 of record SACF01000006.1, on the reverse strand, counting down.
CTTCTGATAATCTTTCCAGATATTTCGTTTACCCTGAATATTCATTTTTCGCGGATGTGATCTTTTTCGGTCTTATTGTAGATATGTTTAAAGTATTCATTGTCCATGCTTTCATCAAAATCCATATTCATTTCATGTGCCTTTTTTTTCGAAAACTCTTCAATTTTTGCAAATCTTTCGGTTGCCCCAGTTTCGTCGAAGATCCTTTTTATCTCATCCAGATCTTCCCGGGGTATTTTTCTCAGAATTCCCGGGCCTGTTTTCTGATAGTTTGCTCCCAGGCGATCCATGATTTCACTCAGGTTTTGGTGTTCCCACTCCCAGACCGGACCTTGTTCCGGATGCATTTCTGGTTGAATCAATGAAGGGTACAAACAGTATCCATAGTTTAATATCCAATCGCCGACCGTTCGTTTAACCGCCAGTTGTTGCCTCCCTTTTTCTGACTCAATGAAGAATCCCATTTCCTGTGACAGTGACCTTAAAGCTGTGATCAGCAATCCGGGGGCATTTCCCCTGGGGCATCGCGTTACACACGACATGCATTCGCCGCAGTACCATATTGTTTCACTTTTCAAAAGTGCTTCAATCTGATCATCATCATGGGTTTGTAAGATATCAACGATTTTTCGGGGCTGATAATCGTAAAATTCAGCTGCCGGACAAATGGCAGTGCAGGTTCCGCAGTTTAAACATGCCTTTAGTCCTTCAATGAACCTGACATCTTGTGTAAGTTTTTCGAAGAGTCTACCCATTCATCTTGTTTTCTATTTTCAAAAATATAAAAAAGCCGTTTGATCTAATGCCCATTTGTCAATCCGGTTGAGAAAATGTATGAGAGGATATTTGATCCCATCTGAAGCGCTTTCAATCTTGTTGTTTCCGGGTCCCCGTGGACGGCTGGATCTTCCCATCCGTCTCCCAGGTCACATTCATAACTATAGAAGATGACGAGCCTGCCATCGTAAATTATCCCGAATCCCCGGGGCGCTTTCCCGTCATGTTCGTGAATCTTGGGCAATCCTGAGGGAAAGTTGAATTTCTGATGATAGATCGGATGGTCAAATGGTAACTCAATCCAATCCACTTCCGGGAATAATCTTTTTATCTGAGGTCTGATGAATTCATCCAACCCATAGTTGTCATCAATATGAAGGAATCCTCCTGCCATTAAATAGGTTCTCAGGTTTTCCACTTCCTGATCCGAAAAGATCACGTTTCCGTGGCCAGTCATGTGAACAAAGGGATAATTCATTATTTCAGAACTTCCTGCCTCGACTGTGGCAATTTCCTCATTGATGTTAGTCCCTAACATTTTATTGGTAAACCTGACCAGATTGGGCAGGGATGTCGGATTTGCATACCAGTCACCACCTCCGTTATATTTCAGCAGTGCGATCTGGTAGGAGGGAACTGGTAAGCCTCCAAGAACCGTTCTCAGGGACCACAGAAGGAAAAGTATAAGAATCCCTGGTCTTTTGTTCATCCTGAATTCATTTGGTCAAGAAGATTAATGGTATGGGCTGCAACGATACCAGCGGTTTCGATACGCAATCGGGCGTTACCCAGACTAACAGGTACAAAACCCGCCTGCTTTGCATGAGTTATTTCCTGGTCTGAGAAATCGCCTTCAGGGCCAATCAAAATAGTAACTTCCGAATGTGGAATATAAAGGTGGGAAAGTGCTTTTTGATTATCGTTACCGCAATGTGCAATATAGCGCTGCTTACTGCATGCTGCGGCAATCAAATCAGTAAACCTGCTGACATCATTTAATACGGGTAACCAGAGACGTTGCGATTGTTTCATTGCTGCAATCAGAATTTTTTCAAGACGATCCTTTTTAATAACCAACCGTTCAGAATGATCGCAGAGGATCGGAGTCACTGAGCCGATGCCTATCTCTGTGGCTTTTTCAAGAAACCATTCGAACCGGTCTGAATTTTTCGTCGGCGCGATTGCAATATGGAGGGATGGTGGTTTTTCTCTTTTTGGGTCACAGTGTTCAATAAGGATCCGGCAGGATTTCGAATTTATATCCAATATTCTTGCACGATAAAGAGATCCTTGTCCCTCGGTCAGATGGAGCGAGTCGTCTTTCCGGAGTCTTAAAACCTTTGCACAATGCCACGACTCTTCTTCACTCAGGTTGAGCACATCGCCGGGTTGCTGGCTTGAAGAGGTATAGAAAAGCTGCATGGTAAACAACCTATCGGTGAATCAGTATCTTTCCAGAGAATACAGAAATGTTGTTCTGTATCTTTAAAAAGTAAGTTCCCGGTTTCAGATTATTTGTTGATATGATATTTATTCCCTCGTCATCACCAATAGTTCCATTTAGAACCATAATACCCAAGGGGGAAAAGAGCATCCAGGTTGATCCGGAAAGTCCTGTTGTTTTCACAGTGAAGTACTCGGTAGCAGGATTAGGGTATATTTGAACAATGGGTAAGATTGTGGACTTTGGAACATTGCTGCAGATCTGAAAAGTAACCCTGACGGAATCCCTGGTGGCACAGATCTGGTTTAAACTCACATCGACCCAGTATATCTTCGAGCCGATACCAATTCCTGTTGAATCAACCAGAATTGTCTGACTGGTGTCGCCGGTCGACCATAGAAAGGTAGCACTGGGATTTCCTGCGTCGAGAGTAATATTTTGCCAGGGACATAACGCAGTGTCCTTACCGAGTTCAACTACCGGTGATTCGAAAACCTTGATAAATCCCTGTTTTGTAAGTGAACTGGAGGTGAATCCGTTTGAGATGGTAAGTGAAACATCATAGGTTCCGGGTAAATTGTAGTGAATTTCGGGTGGTATTGCGGAAGATGATGAGGAAGGTACCCCTCCGGGGAAAGACCAATTCCACTGGTTTGGGTTTCCTGAACAATTGTGTGTAAAGTGAATAGCATTTTCTGCACAGATGCTGTCGGAGTCGGAGGTAAAGCGAACAATTAAAGGGGGTGTGAGCATTTCCACCCCATCGAGGTTAAATCCTGCTCCGGAACCCGATATAGCTCCTGTTCCATTATCAACGATACGCAGATAACGAACTTTATCGAGTGGACAGGCGGCCAGATCGAAGGACGTTGTGCCGTTACCCGTTCCAATGACATAGAAAGGCCCGTCCATGCTGTTACTACCGGAAACGGTAAAAGACTTGGATGCGGAGCCGGACTCAATTACTTTGAAATCGTTTCCTTCGCCATTGCATATAGTATCATGCATATCAAGGATAATCCAGCCAAGATGTCCGAGCGCATAAGGTGTTCCATCAGGAGCCCCGAGCGCGCCCGGAGTAAATCCGGGGTCCCCGAAATTATTTCCGGGTATATGACAGCTGATCACCTGGTGCGCGTACCATTTTGGTTCAGGAACCAGTTCTGCAGTTACTTCGATGCATCCGGTCAGCGGAACAGTGATGTTGGTCAATGTTTTGGTTTTATATCCGTTTGCTCTGATTTTTACCGTATAGTTTCCGGGAATAATATATTTATGAAAATCGCCAACTTCAGGATCTGAATAAACCGGATAATAATCATTGATCCATACTGTGGCCCGCAAAGGCTCACCTGTGGCGGAATCTGTTATTATTCCTGAGATACCCCAGTTGCTCCGGCTTATCATTTCAATCATAGCCGGTTTATTGTTGTTATAGAAGGTCATGATTTGCGACGAAGGGGGCTGCTTATTATTTGAAATTTCGATGGACCAGCCAATATTTCCCGTACAACCATAGGTGAAATCCTTCGTACTTCCGTTAATGGCGTACATGATATTATAACCTTGCCCATACTGAAACGAAGAATAACCCGAAGTGATGGAATAAACACCGCCAAGGCTGTTAAAGAGATTGTAATCCCGGGCCGAACTTGACCTGTAGCTCCACGGGTAGGAAAGGATCTCAGTTCCGCTGTGATAGTTGGTATAAACGACAAATTGGTTATCCAGAATTATTTTTCGAAGTGTTTTCGTTTCAATCTGTGAAAATGAGCCGGTACTTTGTCCCTCTCCATTCCACATATAACCACAATCCCTGTTGATATCAACTCCATAATTGTTGTAACGCGACATCGCCACCCTTCCATCGGGGTTCACCATCGGATAAAGCCAGATTTCACGGGTATTGATCAGGTCGGTATATGTCGGATTAATTCCGTAATTCAGACATAATTCGCGTGCAAAAAGAATAATATTCTGGGGGCCGCCAACTTCATCGCCATGAATTCCTCCGTCGAACATGATCTCGGCTTCCGGTTCATCGATGGCAACATGGTCGCTGATCTTTAAAATCGACAATTGACGGCCGCCAGAAGAGGTTCCCAGCAAATATTTCTTACAAATGGTTGGAAAATTCAAGGAAAGACTGTCGATGATCGAAATAATCTGGTCATAGGTGTAATATCCGTATGGATTATCCTGGTCATCCCAGAAATGTTGATAGTGAAAATTGAGATCCGGTATGGTAATCTGGTAACGGATATCCAATTTTCTGAATAATTCGTACTCTTTGGGAACCAGATAAATTCTAAACAGCTTACCATCAGCCGAGGCAGGTTCAATATTCTTTGTCAATCGTTGAATCTGTAAAAGATCACCGGAACTGTTCAATTGTGCGATGAGTTCCATCTCGCCGGGGCGCCAACCCTGGCCCAAAGTCAACATTGACATGGACCATGACAGAAAAAGCAAAACAGCTTTTTTCACTTTTAAAAGATTATGATTTTTTTAATTTCATTGAATTGACGTCCGGTCAATTCAATGAAGTAGATACCTGGTTTCAGATTTGAGAAGTCGATTTGTTCCGAGATGGCCGTTCCTTTCACCTGAAGCGTCTGCCGGAGAACTATTTGCCCTTCGGGTGTGAAAACTGCCATCATTACCTGGTCTTTTACTCCGGTAATATTAACAGTCACGCTACCTGAAGCCGGATTCGGGAAGAGCGAAATATCGGGCTGCTTATTTTTCAATTCAGCCGTTCCCACTGTTCCGTTAATAACTATATCATTAATAAACAGGTTATTGCCATATCGATTATAGGATTCAAACATGAGTTGAACATTGTTTTTGTTACTATATTCCGATAAATCAATTATATAGCAGTCGGTACCATAGCTGCCTCCGCACCAGTCGTCGGCCGACTGTGGGAAAAATTCGGTCAGGGTACTTGGATGGGTCACAAAAGTATTCGGAGAGCCGTCAGGTCCCATGCCCCATAGCCGGACCCAGGTGGCGCCGCAATCATCTGATCCTTTGATGATGAGTGAATCCTTTCGGATTCTCTGTTCATAGGCATGTTTGAAATGTAGGGTGATGTTTCCGTATCCGCTGAAATTCAAAGCCGGACTGATGATCTGATCCCGGCGGTCCACTGCCTGATAGTCAAAGAAATTCATCCAAAGCGCTTTAGAACCCGGCACAACTCCGGCTACGGATATTGTATCCCACGTAACCAGAAAGTCGGGGTTTATAACTTTCCAGTGGCGCTCGCCGAAACCATTCACGAATGTTTCGGAAAAGGGCAGGGTAAATCCTCCCTGGTAAATGTAATCCTGTTTTGTCACCGTACCGGGGCCTACTGCATTATAAACAGTCAGTTGCACATCATAGGGGCCGGGTTCATTGAACAGGACCACGGGATTCTGGCTGTTGAACGTAGTTCCGTCTAAAAAGGTCACGTTTGAGGGTTGAAACTGCCAGTTCCAGCTTATCGGACAGTTCAGTGTTTTATCAATGAAATGTATCACTTCATTCTGGCAGGTTACTTGCCGGTCGGCTGTGAAATCTGGTTCAGGCAACATGGTGCCGCTAACGGTGATATAATTGACTTTTGTCACTGAATCGGCTCCGTAAACATTCCAAACCTTCTGCTTTACCTCATAGTTGCCCGGAGCGCTGTAAAGGATGCCGGTTGGATTTTTCAGGTTTGAAGTGGAGGGAGTTCCGCCCTGGAAATACCACTGAAAGTCGGTTGGCACCCCGGAGGATAAATCTTTGAAATCGATTGCACAACCGGTCGGGATGGTAGTGTGGGCAGTGGTGAAGTCGGCTTGAGGTGTCTCATGATACATGTCAGATCCCCATAAGCCCCGGCCGTAAGAACTGGCTCTGATAACATCCTGTGAAACAGAATCATTATCGTAATAAATCTCAACCTCCGTGATCTTTGCATTCACCGGCAGACCGTCGCTGAACGCGATCCATCCGTTGGTTCCCTGATCTTTGTAATAGACCCCGGCATCAGTGCCAATATAGAGTCCATCCAGCGCGTTCTTGTAGCAGGCAATGGAATTGATGGGAACCGTAGGCAGATTTTCCTTTATGCTGGTCCAGGTAAGTCCTTTGTCGTTGGATTTATAAATGTTGTTGTTAAGCGCCATGTAAACGATATTTTCGTCCTCAGCGATAGTCTTGATGTCGGTGGGGTTAGCAGATACGGGTAAAAAATTAGTCAGGTCGTACCAAACCGGATTACTGCTCAGACAGTCATCGGTACGGAATAGTTTTTTATCAGACCTGACAACATATAACATATTTTCGTTTGCCGAACTGTGTTCAACCACCGACATGTTGGTATTGTTACTGCCGGCAAGACTGTTCGAAATTTGTGTCCAGACTACCGGATTGGTCGAAACATCGTTGCTTCGCCAGATATTCTTGTAACCTGCGAACATGGTTTTATGGTTGAATTTACTCAGGCAAAAAGGTGTTACCCAGGCTCCTTCCTCCGTTATGCCATTTACGCCTTGACCGCCAATCTGTACTTCATTGGAATTGTTAATTTTACGATAGATATTTCCGTAATAAATGGTGTGATAGGAATAGGCTGCATTGGTGTAATCGTAGGCACATTCCATACCGTCGCCTCCTCCCACTGCAATCCATCCGGTTGGCGTTATGGAATAGGTTCTGTTATCCTGAAATCCGTTGATCACTTTGTTCTTCACTGTTTGCGCCTGTCCCAGTTTATAAATCTGACCGATGGTCATGCCGACGGTATGATCAGTCCAGGTAGTTCCGCCATTGCTTGTGGAATAACATCCGCCATCATTGCCCGCATAAAGCTTACCATTGACCGGTGAAAAGCCAAGAAAATGGCAATCGGCATGAACCGCGGGAACACTGCATCCACCGTACCAGTGAGCGTTTATTGTCCAGGTGACGCCTCCGTTTGTTGATTTCCACACATCTACGCCGCCGACATATACAACTTCAGCATTGTTAGGGTCTGCGGCCACTGCAAGATCATACCAACCTTGTCCCCCTGTACCGCTTCCGTCGCAGGACCAATCAAGGATATTCGGAGAGGTTGATTGGGCTGTAAATGTCAAACCGGCATCAGTTGAACGGTAGAGGCATTTAAAACCGCTGCTGTTATCAGATTGCAGGAAGTAGACATAATTCGGATTAGCCTGACTCACGGCAATGGCGCCCCGCTGGCCCGCGGTAATACCTGATGTAATCTTTGTAAAAGTGACCCCATTGTTGGAGGACCTGTAAAAATCACTGTTAACGGCAGCGTAAACAATGGCGGCATCATTCGGTTTGAAATGAATATCTTTGAAATTGCCTGATTGAGTCAGGGTCCAGTTGGTTCCGCCATCGGTCGACCTGTAAACTCCTCCGCTGGTGGCAGCAAGGAAAATCTGCGGATCAACAGGGTGTTGAATGATACGGCCAACGGTCTTGTTATTCATACCGGTCTTAGAAGCGACCCAGGAGATGCCCCCATCGGTGCTTTTATAAACGCCCAGACCGGGGGCATCGCCGGCATCACGGTCGCCGGTTCCGATCAGGATGATGTCCGGGTTGGAGTAACTGACAACAATAGCTGAAACCCCTAACGTTGGCATGGTATCGGTATGTGTAACCCATGTATTGCCGCCATCATCGGTTTGCCATAATCCACCGGATGGAGCCCCGACATAAAATTTATTGGGATCAGTTGGATGAAAAGCCACCACATTGAGCCTGCCCAGTCCTTCGTAACCGGCCGGTCCCGGATCCGGAATCGTTGCAGGGCCAATTGATACCCAGTTTCCGCTCATCGACCTGGTTTGCTCCTGATAACTGTGATAGGCATTCATGGTAGAGGCCGGGTCGGGGCGTGATCCGTCGGGATTAATCCTTGACTGCATCATGTATTCCCATCTTTTAAAGACCTTATAACCACATCCTTTGGTGATTTTTCGATTTTTCCAGTACTGCTGAAAGGCACGTTGGGTTTGGTAGAAATTTGCCGTCGGATCCTGCATCATTTCAATCCAGTAGGGATAATTTGAGGTGTCGTTTACGGATTGACCGGAAGGAGTCTGAGCATTAACGAGGTGTAAAAACAGCATTGCTGAAAGGAAAAATAGAATTTTCTTCATGTGACCGGTGTTTTTCGTTTAAGCCGTAAAGTTACAAAAAAGCTCAATATGAGAAGAACGAGGGCAGAAAATCCCCTTTCCTCATTGATAACAAGCCGTTAGAAGTTTAAAGAAAATTATGAAATCCGGGCTCCGGAGCAGGCAGGATTTAGTGTGAATTGTTCCTGTCTATCAGTTCCTTTCCGACATAATCGGATTTCTCGTGATCGCTTCCGAATTTTGATTTCAGAAAATCGGGAAAGAAAAACAACTTTAGGATGGCGAACAGAATAAAAAGTTTGATGAGGATAATGATCCACAATTTTTTGCCAACGGTCATCGATCGGAAACCATCATAATAAAAAAGCCATATTTTCCGAAGCAGCTTCAAGGAAGATTGACTGAATGACAGAATGAGTGAATGTGTGAATGAGTGATTGAGTGATTGAGTGATTGACAGAATGACTGATTGATTGATTGACTGATTGAATTTCTCCGATCTTTTTAATTTTCCGTTTTCCGTTTTCCGTTTTCAATTGTCAATTGTCAATTTTCCATTGTCCATTGTCCATTGTCCATTGTCATCTACCAGCTCCCACCGGCTCCGCCACCGCCGAAACCACCTCCTCCGAATCCCCCGAAACCGCCGCCACCGCCACCGCCGAATCCGCTTCCTCCGGTGAAACTGTTCCAGGATCCGCTGTGTCCGCGGCCCATGGATCCTAAAAGCCAGAAGGCTGTCCAGAAAGGAATATTCTTCCCGATCGAATGGGATCTGGCTCGGCTGCCGCGCATCAACATGAAAACCACGGCAATGATAATTATCGGAATAATGATCCCGATGGGCTGGTTTTTGTTTCTTTTATTATACTGGTCAGCAGTGAATTCACCTTTTGCCAGCGAAATCATGGTGTTTACGGCGGCATCGATACCGGCATAGTAATCTCCTTTCCTGAATGCAGGGATCATTTCATTTTCAACAATCCTCTTGGAAAGTGCATCCGGGATAGCTCCTTCCAACCCGTACCCGGTCTGAATACTGGCCTCCCCCTTTTCATCCTGATATTTTGGTTTAACCAGGATAACAGCGCCATTGTTCTTTCCTTTTTGACCAACCCCCCACTGTTGACCAATCATGTAAGCAAACTGATTTTTATCGTATCCATTCAGCGATTTCACTGTTACCACTACCAGCTGGGTTGAGGTGGAATCGTTAAAGGCTACGAGTTTAGATTCCAGATTACTGATCTGCTCTGATGTCAGGATCCCGGCAAAATCATTAACGAGCTGAGGCGGATCAGGTCGCGGAGGAATATCCTGGGCCTGACCTGTACCAATGACCAGCAGACCAATTAAGAAAAGGAGCAGGTATTTTAGTTTTCCGGGTATCATGAGATGAGGCTAAGGTCAGTCCTTTCCAAATGAAACATCATCTGAAAGTTCGTTAATATCGTTACGGTGATAAGGAAAGTGTTCCTTGAGAAGTTTTCCGGTTTTTTCAATTGCTCCAATAAGTCCGTCAGTAAACCTATTGTCCCTGAAATGATCCAGCATAAACAATTTAGTATCATCCCAGAAATTCTCAGGTACCACGGAGTTTATCCCGACATCCCCGACAATGGCAAATCTGCGGTTTTTGACAGCCAGGTATATCAGGACACCGTTACGTTTTTCTGTTTTATCCATTCCCAACTGTTTAAAAAGATAGGCAGCACGATCCATAACGTCCCCTTTGCAATAATTTTCAATGTGCACCCTGATCTCGCCAGATGTGTCCAGTTCGGCTAACATTATGGCCTGCCGGATATCTTCCTGATCATGTTTTGCGAAGAAACTCTCAGCGGTAAGTCCCATGGCTAAAAATGCAATTTTTCAGAATCAGAATTTAACCTCAGGGGCTTTTTCAGCGCCGGCTTGTGCCTGGAAATAGGCTTTTTTACTGAAGCCGAACATCCCGGCAAAAATAGAGTTTGGGAATTTCCGCAGGTAGGTATTAAAAGCTTGTGCAGCCTCGTTGAACTTCATGCGTTCTACAGTTATCCTGTTCTCTGTCCCCTCAAGCTGTGCCTGTAGTTCCAGGAAGTTCTGCGTTGCTTTTAGTTCGGGATATTTTTCGACGACTACCATCAACCGGCCCAATGCAGAACTTACTCCGTTTTGTGCTTCCTGAAATTTCTGAAGAGATCCCTCATCCAGGTTTTTAGGATTGATCTGAACGCTGGTTGCTTTCGCTCTTGCTTCGATGACCGCGGTCAGGGTCTGTTGTTCAAAATTGGCAACGCCTTTAACAGTATTTACCAGATTTGGGATCAAGTCGAGACGCCGTTGATAGACATTTTCAACATTGGCCCATTGTTGATTCACCACCTCTTCTTTGGTAACCAGCTTGTTGTTTATGCCGGTTATCCAGGCAATCAGAAGAAAAATAATACCAATGACCACGATCAGTATGATCCAACCTTTACTTAGTTTCATAGTTTTGTTTTTTTAATAATCAGCTAAATTAGTTAAAATGACGCATAATTCCTTGCAGGTTACACATCAGACTATTTTTTCGGTCGATCTTTTTATGAAATCTGCCAGGTCTTTACCCCGTAAAAGATTCTGACCGAGTAAAGCCAGGTCGAAAAGCTGACGTAATATTTCTTGTTGTTTTCCATTGTCCGGTTCGACCAAAACTTTTCCAATCAATTGATGGTTTGCATTGACGACCAGGTTATAATTATCGGGCATTTCACCCATGAAACCGTATCCTCCGCCGCCAAGCGCCGACATATCCTTCATACGTCGTATAAACTCATTCTGCACGATCATCATGGGTTGATCCTTCTCGCTCAGACTTTCAAAGACCACTGTGAATTTCTTGGTGTCAATCTGCTTTTCCAGTAATTCCTTCACGGCTTTCTGCTGATCCTCATTTAGTTTCATGGGGAAAGCTTCTTCCTTTTTGATCAATTTGTCGACCGTATCGGCATCCACGCGCGTAAACCGGGTTTTTTCAAATTTCTGTTCAAGGGTGTTGATAAAATGCGATTCGAGAATCCCATCCATCAGTAAAACATCGTAACCCCTTTCGGTGACAGGTTGAATAAACCCGAACTGATCTTCTTTGTTAGTCGCATAAATATAAATCAATTGGCCATCTTTATCTTTCTGAACAGGCCTGACCATTTTCTCATATTCTTCAAACGTGAAATATTTTCCTTCGATGTTTTTGAGAAGACAGAATTTTTTTGCACGGTCGTAAAAATCGGGTTGTGATATGATGCCATACTGAATGAAGACTTTGATGTCATCCCATTTCGCTTCAAAATCGGTCCGGGTATCTTTAAATAAAGACTCCAGTTTATCGGCAACTTTTTTTGTGATGTGATTGGATATTTTCTTGACATTCGGGTCACTCTGAAGGTAACTCCGGGAAACATTGAGCGGAATATCGGGTGAGTCGAGCACTCCGTGCAGGAGGGTTAGAAAATCGGGCACGATTCCCTCAACCGAATCGGTCACAAATACCTGGTTGCAGTACAACTGGATTTTGTCTTTCTGAACTTCCAGGTTTCTCTTAACCTTTGGGAAATATAGAATTCCGGTGAGATTGAACGGATAATCGACATTCAGGTGAATCCAGAACAAGGGTTCTTCAAAAGTGAATGGATACAGTTCCCTATAGAATTTTTTATAATCTTCATCGGTGAGGTCTACGGGTTTCTTTTTCCAGATCGGGTCGGTGTTGTTGATGATCCGTGGCTTTTCAACCTCCACCTCTTTGTCGTTACCATCCTTGTCTTTTTCTCCCTCCACCTTTTCCCAATGCTTTTCATTACCGAATCGAATGGGCACAGGAAGGAACTTACAGTACTTTTTAAGAATTTCAAGGAGGGTATGTTCTTCAAGATAATCTTTGGAATCATCGGCAATATGAAGAATGACTTCAGTTCCCCGTTCCGACTTATCGGATTCCTCCATGGTATAATCCGGACTACCGTCGCACTCCCAGTGAACGGCTTTGGTATCTCCCCTTTTCAGATAGGTCTTGGTCAGGATTTCAACCCTGTCGGAGACCATGAAACTGGAATAAAATCCCAGGCCAAAATGACCTATTATTGCATTCATTTCAGCTTCTGACTTGGTCTTGAATTTTTTAATAAACTCTTCCGCGCTGGAGAATGCAATCTGGTTGATATATTTGTCCACTTCGGCTGATGTCATGCCAATCCCTTTGTCTTTTACCGAGATGGTCTTCTTTTTTTTGTCCAGTGTTACTTCAATGGTCAGGTCGGACAGGTCTCCGTCAAATTTTCCGAGAGATGCGAGCGTCTTGAGCTTTTGAGTTGCATCAACCGCGTTGGATATAAGTTCCCGAAGAAATATCTCATGTTCTGAGTAAAGGAATTTTTTAATGATCGGAAAGATGTTTTCAGTCTGAACGTTGATTTTACCTTTTTGCATAGAAGTCAGTTTTAATTTCCGGAGGCTTTATCAAAGAAAGTGCCAGGATACCGGGTCTGCCAAAATGACAAAGGGCCGTATCAGAATGATACAGCCCTTTGAAAAAAATTATGAATTTTTCTACTTTGTAAAAATCATGATCAGACTAACCACGACCGCGGTATTCAATATAAAAAAGCCGACGGTGGCAATGGTAAAGAAAGCATAATGCTTCTCGCTGGGTTGTAATGCCTCTAAATCCATATCTCGATCGTTTTGAACAAAAATAGCATAAGTCCGAGCGGATGTCAACCATAAATAAGTAACTGTAGATGAATTATTCGTAAGTGTAAAAAATCAGTTATTTGCTGTTTGCAAAAAGAATTTTCATAATTTTACAAAGCCTAAGTGAAGACCAAATTATAAAATCTACCTATATGAACGCGATTGATTGGAAAAACTTACCTTTTGGGTATTTTAAGACGGACTACAATGTTCGATGTTATTACAAAGATGGCAAGTGGGGTGATCTTGAGGTCACCGATTCAGAATACATTACCATGCACATGGCTGCCACTTGCCTCCATTATGGACAAGAAGCCTTTGAGGGTTTGAAGGCTTTTACGGGAGTTGATGGTAAGATCCGGATTTTCAGAATTGAGGAGAATGCCAAACGGATGATCAGATCTGCTCAGGGATTGCTTATGGCAGAAGTTCCGGAGTCTTTATTCACAGAGGCCGTAATAAAAGCTGTGAAACTCAATATTAAATATGTTCCGCCTTACGGAACGGGTGCCTCCCTGTATATCCGACCCTTGTTGATCGGAACTGGTCCTGAAGTTGGGGTTAAACCGGGCAAGGAATATACCTTTATGGTTTTTGTGGGCCCGGTAGGTCCCTATTTCAAAGAGGGTTTTAATCCTGTCAAAATGCAGGTTGTTCGCGATTTTGACAGAGCCGCTCCTTTAGGTACCGGCCATATTAAAGTTGGTGGAAATTATGCAGCAAGCCTGAGGGCCGGCGAACGGGCGCATCATGACGGGTTTGCCTCAGCAATATTCCTAGATGCCCGTGAGAAAAAATACATTGACGAAGCTGGTCCGGCCAATTTTTTCGGAATTAAAAACAATACCTACATCACTCCCGATTCAGTATCCATTCTGCCGTCCATTACCAACATGTCGTTGCGTGAATTGGCTGTTGAAATGGGTATGAAGGTCGAGCGACGCCATGTACCTGTCGAAGAGTTGGATGAGTTTGAAGAAGTCGGCGCGTGTGGGACAGCTGCTGTAATTTCTCCAATTAAACTGATCCATGACCGCGAAACCGGGAAAGAATATCGTTATTGTAAAGATGGAAAAGCCGGAGTAGTGTCAGAAAAACTCTACAACGAACTTAAAGGAATACAGGAAGGACGGATTCCCGACAGGCATGGTTGGATAACCATCGTCGAATAATCAAAGGGCTTCTGACATTTCAGATTGCATTCTCCGGGCCTCCAGCCGGGCGGCATCTGCAAATTCGATGCCCTTGGAGGCATAAATAATATTTCTTGAGGAGTTTACGATCAATCCGCATTCCCGGGTCATCCCGTGTTGAAGGACCTGTTGGAGGCTGCCTCCCTGTGCACCAACGCCGGGAACCAGCAGGAAATGGTCGGGCACCAACGCCCGCACACGGGTCAGCATTTCAGCCTGGGTAGCCCCAACAACATACATCATGTTTCCCGGATTGCCCCACTGCTGAGAATTGATAAGTACACGCTCAAATAATCGGGTTGCCCCGTCCTGAAAAAATTGAAAATCATCAGCTCCTTTGTTTGAGGTCAGTGCTAAAACAATGATCCATTTATCCGGATATGATAGGAAAGGTTTTACCGAATCTTCGCCCATATATGGAGCCACGGTGACAGCGTCAAAATTCATTCCCGAGGAGGATTCATCAAATACCGCACGGGCATATTGTTGGGAAGTATTCCCGATGTCACCACGCTTTGCATCTGCAATGGTAAATACCTGGTCCCGGTATTTTTTATTCAGGTACTGAATGGTTTTTGTAAGACTGGTAAGCCCTTTAATGCCAGCGGCTTCATAAAAAGCAAAATTGGGTTTGTAAGCAATAACCAGGTCATGGGTAGCGTCAATGATCTGCCTGTTAAATTCAAAAACGGGATCCTCGTGCTCAAGCAAATGCACCGGAACCTTTGAAATGTCTGTATCCAGACCGATACAGAGAAATGTTTTTTTCGAAAAAATCAGATCGATGAGTGCTTTTCTTTCCATACATTAATTTATTCGTTTCCCGCTTCTTTAAGTCTTTCGGCGTTTTCGGCAAGTTGTAACGCATCAATCAGGGGTTGAACCTCCCCGTCGAGGATGGTGGGGAGATTATACAGGGTCATGTTGATACGATGGTCGGTTACACGGCTTTGCGGATAATTGTAGGTCCGAATCTTTGCCGACCGGTCGCCGGTGGAGACCATGGTTTTTCTTTTTTTCGAAATTTCATCCAGGTATTTCTGATGTTCAAGCTCATAGAGCCTGGTTCTTAAAACTTTAAGCGCTTTTTCGTAATTCTTGATCTGAGATTTTTCATCCTGGCAGGAAACGACGATTCCACTGGGAATGTGGGTTAACCGGATCGCTGAGTAGGTAGTGTTAACCGATTGACCGCCTGGTCCGGATGAACAAAAGGTATCTTTTCTGATATCTGCAGTTTTAATTTCAACGTCAAATTCATCAGCCTCGGGAAGCACGGCAACTGTCGCAGCGGAAGTATGAACCCTTCCCTGGGTTTCGGTCTGGGGAACCCTTTGTACCCGGTGTACCCCGGATTCATATTTGAGTTGTCCGTATACATTCTCACCCGAAACATCAAAGATAATTTCCTTGAATCCACCCATTGTGCCCTCGGTGAAATCGACAAGATCGACCTTCCACCGTCGGTTTTCACAATATTTATTATACATTCTGAAAAGGTCTCCGGCAAAGATGCTGGCTTCATCGCCACCGGTGCCCGCCCGAATCTCAACCACGGCATTTTTCCTGTCTTCAGGATCTGCCGGGACCAACATCACCCTGATCTCTTCTTCCAGTTTCTCCTTGTCGCCGGTCAATACTGCCAACTCCTCTTTTGCCATGGCACGAAACTCCTCATCTTTCTCATTATAAAGAATGTCGCGGGCATGATCAAGGTTTGCGAGGATGTTTTTGTATAGTTCAAAAGCCTCCATGATCGGCTGAAGTTCCTTGTAATCTTTACTGAGTTTGATATATCGTTTCATATCAGCCATCACGGACGGATCATTCATCTGAGTCTGAATGTCTTCATAACGAACCTTGATCGCTTCTAACTTCTCAATCATCTGCATCAATTATTGGCCTGCAAAGTTAGGAAAAATTACGGAAGGTACTGCCCGGTGATGAATCTCAGACAGCCCCCGACACTTAATCGATCCGGTTTAAAAAGGACTGAAGAGTCTTAATGGGTATAGGTGAGATCGCCTTCAGGGCCTGCTATGGTAAGTTTTTTCCCGATGCTGGCTTCACAATGTCCGATTACACGTGCTTCGATGTCGTATGATTGTGCGATTTTAATGATTTCGTTAGCATACGTTTCGGGGAGGTATATCTCAAACCGGTGCCCCATGTTGAATACCCGGTACATCTCGTACCAGGAGCTATTCGATTCTTCCCGGATCAGTCGGAAGAGGGGAGGAATGGGGAAAAGGTCGGTTTTTTTAACATGAAGCTGGTCAATGAAATGAAGGACTTTAGTTTGTCCGCCCCCGCTGCAATGAACCATTCCATGGATAACCGGTCGCATTTTGAGGAGTATGTCACGAATTACCGGAGCATAGGTGCGGGTAGGAGCCAGGATCAGATGTCCGATATCCAGGCCGGGAACTTCAGAAGGCTGGGTGAGCTTTTTGGAGCCTGAGTAGACCAGATGAGCAGGGATAGAGGGATCGTAACTTTCGGGGTAAGTGGCGCCGTATTCAGAGCCCAACACATCATGTCGTGCCGAGGTAAGCCCGTTGCTTCCCATTCCTCCGTTGTAGTCCTTTTCATAGCGAGCCTGGCCGGACGAAGCAAGCCCGACAATGACGTCCTTTTCCCGGATGTTGGCATTGTCGATGATCTCATCTCGCCTGATCCGGCAGGCAACAGTCGAATCGACAACGATCGTCCTTACCAGATCCCCGATATCGGCGGTTTCACCTCCTGTCGACCAAATCCCAATCCCAAGACCCCTCATCGTTTCAAGAAAGGCTTCGGTTCCATCAATGATCTCTGCGATCACACTGCCCGGTATCAGATTTTTATTCCTGCCGATCGTTGAGGAAATGAGAATGTTATCCACCGCACCGACGCATAAAAGATCATCTAGGTTCATCACGATGGCATCCTGGGCGATACCACGCCATACGGTCAGATCGCCGGTTTCTTTCCAGTAGAGGTAAGCCAGAGAGGATTTGGTGCCGGCACCGTCGGCATGCATAATGTCACACCATTCCGGATCCTTGCCAAGAATATCCGGAATGATTTTACAAAATGATTTTGGGAACAATCCCTTGTCGACCAAACGAATAGCGTTGTGCACCTCTTCTTTTGTCGGAGAGACCCCACGCTGTTCATATTTTGTACCAGAGGTCATTCGAAAATTATCTCTCCGTTGGTTTCATCGATGCTGAAAGCGCCGAACATTTTCAACGTGTTATCACCAAACTGGAGTGTAGTGATCTTTTTATTGACCGTTGCTTTCAATTCTTTGACCGTGTTTTTACCAATTCGGACTTCCTTCAGTGTTACCACGGCTTTGTCGGCTACCGTACCTTCTCCGAGTATTTTTGTGGGATCACCCTCGAAACTTGATTTATCGATGACCCCGTCCTTCAGTAATTTGAGGGTGACAGCCGGGGAGATATATACCGATTTTTCTTTGGAATCCAGGTTAAATGTAGTGGTAATACCATTGATATAACCGGTTCCTTCAAAATATCCCTCCTTGGTCTTTTTTACAGACACATTATTCTCCTCAGGCTTGACTACGAGTTCGATTTTTGTCGTTGTTGTCTTAGAAATTTTTGTTTTCGGGATGTAATCATTTCTGAGAATGGAGAATTCAGTCCTTCTGTTCAATTGATGTGCAGCTTCTTTAAGTGCAGTTGTAGGTAAAAGACCGATAATCGAATCTGTAAGGATTGTTCCTGACTTGAATACATAACCCTCACGGGTGATATCTTTGGTAAGGGTACGCGGCACCCGTTCACCATACCCTCTGGCAACCAGCCGTTCCGGGTCAATTCCCCTGGTAATAAGGTAATCGACAACACTTTGGGCGCGCCGTTGGGAGAGGATATCATTCCTTTCATCAATGTCACGGGAGTCGGTGTGGGATGCCAGTTCGATAACCAGGTTTTCATTTGCATCGAGGGTCTCGATCAGGCCTTGAAGAGAATCGCGGTACTGCGGCTTCAAATCCCATTTAGCCAGATCGTAAAGAATGTCGGGAAGTACGACAGGTTTTTTCGGAATGGGCCTGAGAATGAAATTCCGGACAAGATCTTTGCTTTTTTCAAGACCTACCGTGGTCTCCCGTCCCTTTTCATTAAAGTACTCCTTTCGGGTGACAAGGATATCATAGGTGGTATTTGCGGCAATCTGCATTTTATTAAAACCGTAATGTCCTTTGTCATCTGTCAGGTCTTCAAGCTCCCGCCCGTTTGTGCCGATAATCTGTACTTTTGCACCGGCAACAGGCTGAAGGGTGCGATCATCGGTGATGGTGCCTTCGAGGGTGAAGTACACCGGAGGAACGACGAAGGAATAGATGTCATCACGTCCTTTTCCTCCCGGGCGGTTTGAAGAGAAGAGACCCTGTTCCGATTCATCACCATTGAAAACGATCGCAAAATCATCGGCTGCTGAATTGATCGGGTAACGCATGTTTTCCGGGGTGGTCCACCCGGGTTGTGCCGGTATTGCCGGGGCTTGGTATGCCTGTGAAGTGGCCCCGCTTACAGTGGATAATGGCTGTTCGGTTCCGGTACTGTGCCATTGATAGCTGGTTGCGCCGCTGATCGATGAAAGTTGCTGTTTCCCGGAGGTACTTCCCCACTGATATTTGGGACTAACTCCGGTTTTGGAAAAAGTAGAGACAAAAATATCGAGGCCACCCATTCCCGGGTGACCGTTTGATGCAAAATAGAGAATACTGTCATTCCGGATGAAAGGGAACAGTTCATCGCCCGGCGAATTAATTTCGGGGCCCAGATTTTTTTTCAGATATTTCCCGGTCTTTTTATCCTTTTTTACGACCCAGATGTCTTTTCCTCCATATCCGCCGGGTAAATCTGCAGAAAAATAGATGGATTCGTCGGATGAAATGGAGGGATGCCCAACGACCGTTGAGGAATCTCCTCCCAAATCAACAATTTCAGGTTCTGACCAATTGACTCCTCCCTGACGGCTTACTTTAAAAATGGCACACCCGTTTTTCCTTCTCGGATCATTCCAGCACCGGGTGAAATAAAATGACGAAAAGCGTTGATTGAACTGGCCAACCCCGTCATTGGCTTTGGAGTTGATCATTCCGCCTCCGTCAGCAATTACAGGCTTGCTCCAGTCCCCTTTTTTATCTATTCTACTGAAAAAGAAATCAGAAAAACCCAACCCCGTCCAGTTGTCGACGTCTCTTCCTTTGGCTCCGTTACGGTCGGATGTGAAGATAATCGAATTAAACTTTTTATCGGCATAGGCAGCAGCAAAATCATCCTCTTTCGTGTTAAGCAATTTTTGCCATTTTACATCATACTTGGTTGGATTGGCAATCCATTCTTTCGCTTGTAAACAACTCTCAACAAAAGCATCGACCGATTTATCAGATGGCACGAGTTCCTTATAGGCTTTATATTGCTTAATTGCTTCATCATAATTGCCATTTGCTTTTAGCATGTTGGCATAAGAAAGGAGCACTTTAGGATCACTTTTAAGATACCTGGGGTTCGTGATGAGCCGTTTATAAGCTGTTTCAGCTTTTTTCGTGTTGTTCATCATGCGGTAACATTCGGCGATCCGGTAAGAGATGCGGTCACGTTCCGCTTTGTTATTCTTAACTCTGGAGTATGCTTTCTGGTATTTCTGAAGTGCCAATAAATACATCTGATCTGAATATGCCTCATCGGCTGCCCGTGTCAGTTTATTCTGAGCAAAAAGAATCTGGGTCGAGGCAATCAGTACGAGAAGCAATAAAAGAAACCTGGTGTGACGCATGTTTATGCCAATTGGATATGCATTATAACGTACAAAGATAGATAAAAGTCTGGTGTGAAAAGATAAAAAAAGAACCCTGACAGAAGAGCGGCCGGCAGGGTTCAAATAGGATTAGGAAAAGAGTTTATTTTCCCTTCGTTTTTTCGGATAATTCTTTCTTTTCACGGCGTTTTTTCTGCCAGTTCAGGATGTCATAAGAGATAGGAGTCGCAACGAACACCGAGGAGTAGGTACCGATAATGACACCGGCCGTTAGTGCGAAGGTGAATCCCCGGAGCACTTCACCACCAAATATGAAGATAATGATCAGGGTAACTAGGGTGACGCCGGATGTGTTGATCGTTCGGCCCAGGGTGCTGTTGATGGCCCCGTTGATATTGATTGCAAGATCACGCTTCGGATACAAGGCCCGGTACTCACGGATCCTGTCAAAGATGATAACGGTGTCCATGATGGAATACCCGATGATGGTGAGAATGGCGGCGATAAAATGCTGATCCACCTCCATGCCGAAGGGTAAAATACCATGGAAGATAGAGAAGAGGCTGATGATGATCAGAGAGTCGTGGAATAAGGCAATGACACCTCCAAGTCCGAACTGCCAGTTTTTAAACCGAATTGCAATATAAATAAAGATGATGATCAGAGAGAACATAACGGCCATGAATGCTTTCCAGATTAACGCATAACTGATAGTCGGGTCAACCCGCTGTGAACTTAGCTGACCAATCACTTTTCCTGCATCGTTCGATTTGAAATCGGCGTAGGATAAAGGAGCTTTGTAAAACGATTTCACTCCTTCATATAATTTCACATCAACCAGGGAGTCAGCCTTCTGGTCGCGTTCGCTGATCAGGTATTTGGTTGTTATCTTAACCTGGTTGTTAGGGCCGAAAGTTTTTACTTCGGGCGATTCGCCAAACTGATTACGCAAAGATTCCCTGATGTGGTTGGTAGATACATTCTGGTCGAAACGGACAACGAAACTGCGGCCACCCGTAAAATCAAGACCCGGGTCGAGTCCCCTGAAGAAAATACTGAAGACACCGGGAATCAACAGTGCCAGAGAGAAAATGTACATTTTTTTCCGGAGTCCGATGAAATTGAACTTTGTGTTATGGAGTAAATCCATGGTGAAACGATTCCCCGTGGTGATATGCATGTCGCGGTCAAGCATCCATTCAAATACCAGTCGTGCGATGAAGATGGAAGAGAAGAGGGAGAGAAGGAGACCCAACACGAGGGTTGTGGCAAATCCCTGAACCGGACCCGAACCAAAAATGTAAAGGACGATACCGGTCAGGATGGTGGTGACGTGACCGTCGATAATTGCTGAAAGGGCGTGCCTGAAACCATCTTTAACAACCAGTCGCATTCCTTTTCCGGCCCTGATTTCCTCTCGCATACGCTCATAGATGATAACGTTGGAGTCGACTGCCATGGCCAGCGTAAGAACAATACCGGCGATACCCGGAAGGGTTAGAACTGCCCCGATAGAAGCCATTACACCAAAGAGGAAAAATACATTTGCAAAGAGCGCAATGTCGGCAACGTGTCCTGCACGGTTATAGTAAAGCGACATGTAAAGCAGCACACCGATGAAGGCGATGATAAATGAAAGCAAACCGGCGTTAATAGATTCCTGACCGAGTGAAGGCCCAACGATTTCTTCGGCAACGATGCGCGCAGGTGCAGGAAGTTTTCCTGCTTTAAGAATGTTGGCCAGGTCCTGGGCTTCTTCAACCGTCATGTTGCCTCCGGTTATAGACGACATTCCATTGGGAATTTCGCCGTTGACATTCGGGTAGCTGTAAACATAACCATCGAGTACGATGGCGATCTGTTTTCCGATATTCTCACCTGTAAGTCTTTTCCAGATTCTGGCGCCTTCAGAGTTCATCGACATAGAGACTTCCACACGGCCGTTCTGATCATAATCCTGACGGGCATTGGTTATTACGTCGCCGCCAAGGGCTGGGCTGCCGTCACGGGAGGTAATTTTCAGGGCGACAAGTTCAAGTACATCTTTTGCTTCATCCCTGGGTTTGACAGTCCAGGCTAATTTCATGTCTCTTGGGAAGAGATTCTTGGTCAAACGCAACATGTGGTTAACACGTGCGGTGTCCTTGATGAATGCCCGGCCGACCATGGCGGTCTGACCCGCAACATACTGGCCGTTTTTATCCTGGTAAATAGCAGGGTTAAGATAGGCGAACAGCGGATTCAGCTTGGCGTACTCCTCAAAAGATTGTTGTTGTTTGGCAGCAACAGAGGCTGCAGAGGTATCTTTCCCGAGCTGTTTGAGCAGCGCATTACCCTTTGAAGTATCGGCTTTACCAGTATCCGCTTTTGCTGTCGCTGTCTGTTTGGGAGCTTCCTTTTTCTCAGCCAATACCTGTTTTGATGCAATAGCTTTGGCTGTTGCTGCAGTATCCGTTTTCAGGGTGCTGTCGGCTGCCACAGAATCGGAACCCGCCAGGAGAATCCCCGGTAGTTTTTTGTTAGCCTCCCCAAAAAATGGCTGAAGATCAGGGAATTGGTACGTTTCCCAGAATTCAAGCTGGGCAGTTCCCTGTAAAAGTTTCCGTACACGATCCGGATCTTTGATGCCGGGTAATTCGATCAAAATCCGGCCGGCAGTCTGAAGTTTTTGGATGTTGGGCTGTACCACGCCGAAACGGTCGATACGGGTGGTTAGAATGTTGTAAGTCCTGTCGATGGCGGCATTGCTCTCTTCACGGATCACCTTGATAACATCCTGATTGCTGCTGTTGTAATTGATTTTATCTTTCAGTTCTACCGTGTTGAAAATGGCTGCCAGCTTGGCGTTGGGATCAAGCTCGGTAAAAGATTTATAAAAGAGATCAACAAAATCGGCAGTGCTTGTTTTTTCCTTTTCAATGGCGTTAAGCATGGCCTTGTTGAAAGTCGGATCCTGGTTATATCCCGATAAAGCCCGGATCACATCGGGAACCGAAACAGCCATGGTAACGTTCATACCGCCTTTGAGGTCAAGACCCAGATTGATCTCACGCTCCCGAACATCTTTAAGGGTGTACTTTTTCAACAGGATATTGTAAACGGTCACATTGGCCATTGAATCGTTGTAATATTCCAGTCGTGATTTTGCAAGAGAATCATAATAATACTCTTCCATCAGCCGATCGCCTTTTGCCATCTCCTTCGCCAAAGTAGTCACCTGGGGAGCATTGGCGTAATCTTCAGCTTTTCCAGAGTAGATGTAGCTTATGACCGTAAAGGATAACTGAAATAAACATACTAAGACAAATGTGATCGCGAAAAATTTAATAACACCTTTATTCTGCATGAGTTCTGAATTTTAATGTACTGGTTTTCTGGATGCCTGTTTTTTTGAGGGTGCAAAATTAGAAAATTCATTGGAAATAACCAATGAATTTAATTAACACTTTCTTATTTGTAATAAAAAGCCTGTCAGTATGGTACGTAGAACCGGCGGGTGACCTCCCGATCTTTATGCGGGCGTGTAAGCATTTAGAATCCGGCTCAGGGCACCGGTAACATGAGCGTTTTATTGTGAAACAACATTCCGGTGAGGGTTTAATCTTTGAATTTTATTTTTCCGTTAGTTTCACCAGGTTTCAAGCGTACAAGCCTAAAGTAACGCCACTCATAGTCGCTGTTCTTTTCCGCTACTGATTCCAGATCTGCGTTTTTGATCATGAATTTGTCAGTCGGATGAACCAGGAGTTTCCTGGTGCCCGGGAATGGTTTTTCAGAGATCCGGGTGACTACAAAATAGCCAATACTGTCGTGGGGACCAATCGCATCGAATGCTTTTTTATAAGTGCCCCGGTTTATGGTGAACCAACCCTGTGTTACCCAAAATCCCGAATTACCGTTGTTTACATATCTTGCAAAGGATACATAAACCGACTCGGTGTAGTCGTTTTGAAACAGAATTTGCGAATTGGTTGTTCCTGCAACTAAAAGTAGCGCTACGATGAGGCTATACTTGATATTGGTGCACATGGGAGTAATTTCTTTATTCAAAGGTACAAATCAACGCCGCGATTGGTATTTAACACCTTAATTTTTTCAAAACTTTTTTGGCGTGACTTCTGAATCCGGCTGATTCTTCTTCTAAACGCCATTCAATCGAATCGGTCAGCTCTTTGCGAATATCCGGTTCCGACAGTGAAATCCGGTAAAGGAGATCCATGGATGAGACTTTTACTGCAATACTCTCCCGGGCAGAGACCAGCCAATCGAAACAAATCGTGATCAGTAAACCAATTTCGGATTCGTCGGGTAAGGGTGTCCGGTTCAGCATCCTTAAGGTATGCCTTTTCAACCCGTCATGCCTGAACTGAGTCAATATGTGAATCATTTTATCCCTGAAAGGTAGTAAAAGGATCGGACGCTCTTCGGTAATCGTATCGATCACCCAGGCTGCCCTTCTGCTGAAAGGTTCTTCATTGGATAGAAAGATGCCGAAAAGAACTTCGAACAGTTCGGGATTCCGGATCACAAGATCGGCTACCATATCGGTATTTCTCCGACTGGTCTCGTTCGATAACATGGATTTGAGCTGATCTGTTTCAGTCACCTGAATTCGTATTTGAGCGGGGGAGTTTACACTAATACGCTGCAAAATTATTCTTTTTCAAAAAAATCTCCCCAAGTCTCTTAATAATATTGATAATTTATACTTTTGCATCTTGTAAAATGTAAATCACTTACATGACAATTTTTTTTCATATCCGATTCATCCGGATTGAATGATTTAATATAAATCAGGTACTTGGGATTTGCATTTAATCTGTAATTTGATCCGATTGGAAACATTATCAAATGAAATATCCATTGGAATCAGGTTTATACAAATCGCGAATGATAACAATGGATATTCCATGTGACCAGTGAAATATAAAATCATTAACAAATGAAAAACAAGTACATTGATCTTATACAGCAGACCTTCGATTTTCCTCAGGAGGAATTTGAAGTTATCGACCATGAACTTTATTTTAATAAAGTTCCTTTGATGGATATAATAAAACAATATGGAACACCTTTAAAGATAACTTATCTTCCGAAAATAAGCTCCCAGATTCAAAGAGCCAAGCGTCTGTTTAATGTGGCCATGGCAAAAGTGGATTACCAGGGAGATTACCACTATTGTTACTGTACGAAAAGTTCCCACTTCAGTTTTGTTCTGGAAGAGGTACTGAAAAACGATGTCCATCTTGAGACATCGTCGGCATTTGATATCAACCTGATCGAGGATCTTGCCGAGAAAGGGCTTTTCTCAAAGGACCGGTATATAATCTGCAACGGTTTCAAACGACCGATGTATATTGAAAATATCACCACCCTTGTCAATAATGGGTATTCCAATGTGATACCGGTTCTCGATAACCTATTCGAGCTTGAAAAATTAGAGACCGGGATTAAAAGCCGGGTCAAGCTCGGCATCCGCATTGCTTCGGAGGAAGAACCTAAATTTGACTTTTATACATCTCGTTTGGGAATCCGGTACAATGACATCATTCCATATTACCAGGACAAAATCCAGAACAATCCGAAGTTTGAATTGAAAATGCTTCATTTCTTTATAAATACCGGGATTAAAGACAAGGCCTACTATTGGAATGAACTTACAAAGAGTGTCAATGTATATTGCGAATTGAAGAAAATTTGTCCGGAACTGACTTTTTTAAATATCGGTGGGGGGTTACCTATTAAGAATTCGCTTGATTTTGTATACGATTATGAATATATGGCAGAAGAGATTATTGCCCAGATTCAGAGTATTTGTGAACGAAATGAAGTACCTGAGCCGGATATATTTACAGAATTCGGATCATTTACCGTTGGAGAAAGCGGAGCCGTTCTTTTTTCAATTATTGATCAGAAGAGACAAAACGACCGTGAGATCTGGAATATGATCGACAGTTCCTTCATGACCACGCTTCCCGATACCTGGGCGATCAACCAGAAGTTCATCCTGCTTGCTGTTAATAACTGGGATGTCGAGTACGAAAGGATTTTTTTGGGAGGATTAACTTGCGATAGTGAGGACTTCTACAATGCAGAGGAGCACAGTAATGCAGTATTTCTTCCAAAAATTAATCCGTCGGAACCTCAATATATCGGATTGTTCCATACCGGAGCATATCAGGAATCGATAGGCGGTTACGGAGGAATTCAGCATTGTCTGATCCCTGCTCCAAAGCATGTTTTAATTGATTATGACAAAGAGTCTGATGAGATCACGACCAAACTGTTTTCCAAGGAGCAAAGTTTCAAGTCGATGTTAAAAATTTTGGGTTACTGAAATAGACCATGAACCAGAGGATTGTTAAATTTGAAGAAAAAAAGTATGAAAAAAGGTAAGAAGAGCCTGTTGAAAGAACAGGTAAAGCACATTGATATCAAGGCAATTGATTCAACGCTCATCATTGATGCCATGCGGGAAATGTCGTTTACTTCGAGGGACACGGCTGTGGCCGCTGACATCCTGAACATGATGCTCAAAGAAAAGGGCTGTACTGTTTTTCTCACGCTGGCGGGAAGTACCAGTGCTGCCGGTTGCATGCAGGTTTACGTGGATATGGTCAAAAATAATATGGTAGATGCAATCATTGCAACGGGCGCCTCCATTGTAGATATGGATTTTTTTGAAGCTCTGGGGTATAAGCATTACAAAGGAACTCCCTATGCCGATGATAAATTATTGAGAGAATATTATATCGACCGGATCTATGACACTTACATCGATGAGGAGGAGTTGCAGCACTGTGATATGACCATCAAGAAAATAGCTGATTCGCTTGAACCACGGCCTTATTCTTCCCGTGAATTCATCCGGGAAATGGGCAAATGGCTGGTGAAAAATGCCCGGAAAAAAGAATCCCTGGTGCAGGTTTGCTATGAGAACAATGTACCCATATATTGTCCTGCATTCAGCGACAGCAGTGCCGGTTTTGGATTGGTAAAACACCAATGGGACAACCCCAAGAAGCATGTATCCATCGATTCGGTCAAGGATTTCCTTGAGTTGACAAAGATCAAAATGGCTGCCAAAAGCTCGGGATTGTTCATGATCGGTGGCGGTGTCCCGAAAAACTTCGTTCAGGATACCGTTATTTGTGCCGAAGTACTGGGGAAGGAGGTTCCGATGCACCGGTATGCTGTACAGATTACCGTGGCTGATTCGCGTGACGGGGCTTGTTCCAGTTCGACCCTGAAGGAAGCTTCAAGCTGGGGGAAGGTTGACACTGTTTATGAAAAAATGGTGTATGCCGAAGCAACAAGTGTACTTCCTTTAATTGCCAGTTACGTGTATCACAAAAAAGAGTGGAAGAAGCGCAAACGCTTCGAATGGACAAAAATCCTTGATTCAGAGTAGAATCAGTTTTTATATCTGATCCATTTCCACAATTCTCCGTAGGTAATTTTCTTACCGTACATCAGAATTCCGGTTCGGTAAATCTTTGCTGCAAGCCAGGTAGTTCCTAAAAATCCGAGGATGAGAATTGCCATGGAAAGGAATACCTCCCAAAACGGTACTCCAAACGGGATCCGGATCATCATGATCACCGGAGCGGTCAGGGGGAAAATCGAGAGCCAGAAGGCAACCGGACCATCCGGATCCTGAATAATAAACTGGGAAAGGATAATCGAAAGGATCAGCGGAATGGTGATCGGGAACATGAATTGTTGTGTATCCGCCTCACTGTCAACAGCTCCGCCGATGGCAGCAAAAAAAGCAGCATAAAGCAGGTATCCAACCACGAAGAAAAAGAGAAAGGAACCGATCATTACCGGAAAATCAACAGAATTGATGGCATCCATTACTTCCGTCAGTTCATCGCCATTTTTCTGTGGGGTAACAGAAATTTGTTGTCCCTCAGGCTGAATGCTGACCTGGTTCTGTTTTAATAATTGCTCTGTCGCGGTTTGTGTGGCACTTCCGGAAGTCATCGTGGCGGTAACAGCCGTTACGATGATGAATGTCAGAACGACCCAAAGCATAAATTGTGTCAACCCGACCAATCCAACGCCAATGATCTTCCCCATCATGAGTTGAAATGGTTTTACTGACGACACAATGACCTCTACGATCCGGCTTGTTTTTTCTTCAATAACTCCCCGCATTACCTGGGATCCGAACATGAAAATAAAAAAGTAGATCAGGATTCCGGCAAACATTCCGAGTATCATGCTCAGTTCGGTATAGCTCTTTGATTCTTTGCCGTCGTCGCCAATTTTTAAGGTGTTTATATCGACCGAAGTCTTAATTGACCGGAGAATGTCGTCGACCGAAACCTGGTTTTCCCGGTCTCCCTGAAGTTCACGCAACCGGGCCTGCAATTTCATTTCTTCGAGCTGCCGGCTCATCACATTTTTAATATGGGACTTGACATTGATATTGACGTTGTTCTCGGAGTAGATAATCGCGTTGTTGGGAAGTGTCACTTCTGTTTTGGGTATGTACAGTAAGGCATGATCGCCGCTTCTTGTGAAGTTGGCTTTTGCTGTATTAATATCCTGGGTAAGATAATGAAACCGGATATTGTCTGTGTCTTTGAATTTTCCGTTAAAGATGCCGGTCTCGTCGAGCACGGCAACGGTTTTTAATTCGTTGGTCTGGGTGGCAAGGTAGATGGGTATGATGATGGTGGCAGCCATTAAAACCGGTCCAAGGATGGTCATAATGATAAATGAGCGTTTTTTGACCCGGGTCAGGTATTCACGCTGGATGATCAGGAAAATCTTTTTCATCTTGACTCAATTAGTTTTCTGACACTTCCCGGTTGGTCACAACCTGGATGAAAATATCATTCATGTTTGGAATCCGTTCATTGACTGAATAGATTGTGACGTGTGGCAACAATAGTCTGATCATATCGTTGGAGGTAGCGTCGATGGGTAGTTTTAGGGTGGCATGACGGTGGTCGGCATCTGAAAATTCGCTCAGAACCTGAAAGGCGGGTGGCAATATGGATTCGAGCGGCTTGTCAAATGAATTGAAGCTTACAATATATGTATTTGTTTTGTACTTCTTTTTTATTTCCTTGACGGATCCATCAAGAACAACCTTCGATTTGTTAATCAGTGCGATATCGTCACAAAGTTCTTCGACCGAAGCCATATTGTGGGTTGAGAAGATCACGGTTGCGCCTTTTTCTTTCTGAGCCAGGATTTCTTCTTTCAGAATGCTGGCATTAATCGGGTCAAATCCACTGAAAGGTTCATCAAAGATCAGAAGCCTGGGTTCGTGGATTATGGTTATCAGGAACTGGACTTTCTGTTGCATTCCTTTGGAAAGTTCTTCAACTTTTCGGTTCCACCAGGAGCGGATCTCAAATTTATCAAACCAGAATTTGAGTCTGGTAAGCGCTTCATGGTGTGTAAGTCCTTTGAGTTGTGCGAGGTAGAGCGATTGTTCTCCTACCGTCATTTTTTTGTACAGTCCCCGTTCTTCCGGGAGGTACCCGATGGCTGAAATATCCCCGGGTTCGAGTTTTCTCCCGTTAAACATTAATGCCCCTTCATCAAGGGCAATAATCTGGTTGATGATTCGGATCAGGGTTGTTTTTCCGGCCCCGTTGGGTCCAAGGAGACCGAAGATCTTTCCTTCGGGAACCGCAACGGATACTTTATCAAGCGCCTTGTGA
This sequence comes from Alphaproteobacteria bacterium, assembly GCA_009928665.1. Classification (GTDB taxonomy): domain Bacteria; phylum Bacteroidota; class Bacteroidia; order Bacteroidales; family FEN-979; genus CAIVAT01. The sequence goes on along the minus strand of SACF01000006.1, from coordinate 51,709 downwards.
CCCGAATATTGTTTTGTTACGTTGTCGGCTGCAAAAAGAATCATGAGGTCGTTATTGTTCAAACAGATCTTTCATTCGTGAAAAGATATTTTTATCGGAGTTTCCGGGGGCTGGTTTGAAATTTTCAGATTTTCCCAGTTTTTCTAAAATGCTTTTTTCTTCTTTGGTCAGATTTTTCGGGGTCCAGATATTCAGAGTAATCAGCAGGTCACCTTTTCCTTCATAACCATTGATGCTTGGTAGTCCTTTACCCCGGAGCCTTACAACCTTTCCGCTTTGCGTCCCGGCTTCAATTTTGATCTTGACTTTTCCGTCAATGGTAGGGATTTCTGCATTGCTTCCCATCGCGGCTTCACTAAAGGAAATGAAATGGGCATAGTGCAGGTTGGTGCCGTCCCGTTCAAAAAGATCACTCTTCAATTCTTCGATCTGGATCAGCATATCGCCGGCAATTCCGCCTCTGGCAGCTGCATTTCCTTTACCTCCCATCGAAAGTTGCATTCCTTCGGAAACTCCGGCCGGGATACGGATACTGATCACTTCTTCTCCTTTTACAACGCCATTTCCGGCGCAATCGGGGCATTTATCCGTGATGATCTTTCCTTCACCACCGCAATTGGGGCAGGTGGATGTGGTTTGCATTTGTCCAAGGAATGTAGATGTGACCCTGGAAACGTGACCCGAGCCATGGCAGGTAGAACAGGTGGAATAGGAACTTCCGCCCTTTGCACCGGATCCTTTACAAGTCTGGCAGGCCACATATTTATTGACTTTGATCTTTTTTTCGACACCGTGTGCAATTTCCTCAAGGCTGAGACGAACCTTGACCCGGAGGTTAGCGCCGCGGTTCACGGAGCGTCCCCTGCGGTTTCCTCCGCCACCAAAGAACGAACTGAAAGGATCTCCGCCACCGAAAATATCACCGAAATGGCTGAAAATATCCTCCATCGTCATCCCGCCGCCAAATCCTGAAAATCCGTTGCCGTTTCCAAGTCCCGCATGACCATATTGATCATAACGGTGGCGTTTGTTCTCATCGCTCAGGACTTCATAAGCTTCGGCTGCCTCTTTGAATTTTTCCTCCGCATCTTTGTCACCGGGATTTTTATCAGGGTGATACTTTAGCGCCTGTTTCCGGTAAGCTTTCTTGAGTTCGTCCGGTGTGGCATTCCGGTTTACTTCAAGGACCTCATAAAAATCTCTCTTAGACATAACCTGGTATTAACTTCCGACGACAACTTTGGCAAAACGTATGACCCTTCCGTTCAGGAGATATCCTTTAAGAATTTCATCAACAATTTTACCTTTTTGGTCCGGATTTGCAGCGGGGATATTGGTGACCGCCTCATGAAAATCGGTATCAAATGATTCGCCCAGGGTCTTCATCTGTTCAAGGCCCTGTTGGTTTAAAACAGACAGAAATTTATTATATATCAGCACGACACCCTCTTTAAGCGCCGTTCCGTTATCAGAAGTGGCAGTAAAGGCTTTGATGGCTCTTTCAAAATCATCCAGTATCGGTAATAAGCAGGTTATGACATCGGCTGAAGCAAATTTGCTGAGTTCTGCTTTCTCTTTTAACGTCCTTTTACGGTAATTATCGAATTCCGAATAAAGCCGCAGGTATTTGTCATTCAACTCTGCAATTTTTTCCTCGGGATTTTCAACCATGGTCTCCGGGTCAATCTTTTCGGATGGTTCATTCTTTCTGTCAGTTTCCGGGTCCTCCCTTATTTCATCCTGCATTGGATCTGTCTCTTTTTTAAGTTCTTTTTCTTCCTTGTTTTTCTTTTTTATCATAACAGATGGGGTAAATCATATTTACGGTTTACGAGTGACAAAAAACCTGCCATCAGAACATGCAGGACAATTTGTCAGCCTTCAATTCTTTTGATTTTTGCTCCGAGTGATTGCAGTCTTTTATCGATATCCTGATAACCCCGGTCAATTTGTTCAATGTTATCGATTATACTGATTCCTGAAGCTGATAATGCTGAGATCAGGAGGGCGACACCTGCTCTGATATCGGGCGAAGACATTCTGATGCCCTTCAGCGGATGGGTATGATCGAGGCCGATTACAGTTGCCCGGTGCGGATCACACAGGATGATTTTTGCTCCCATATCGATCAGTTTATCTACAAAAAACAGTCGGCTTTCGAACATCTTCTGGTGGATCAGCACACTTCCTCTGGCTTGTGTGGCTACAACCAGAACGATGCTGATGAGGTCGGGTGTGAATCCGGGCCAGGGGGCATCAGCGATGGTCATAATGGATCCGTCCATGAAAGATTCTACCTCATAATGATCCTGGGAGGGCACGAGAATGTCGTCGTTTACATTCCGGACCGTGATACCAAGCCGGCGGAAAACGTCAGGAATGATTCCCAGGCTTTGGTAATTTACATTTTTGATGGTGATTTCTGAACCGGTCATTGCAGCAAGACCAATGAAACTCCCAACCTCGATCATGTCGGCCAGCAGTGTATGTGTGGTGCCGTGCAGTTGTTCCACCCCCCGGATGGTTATCAGGTTTGATCCGATTCCCTGTACAGATGCACCCATCGAAACGAGCATCCGGCAAAGTTGTGAGATATAAGGTTCGCAGGCCGCGTTGAAAATGGTTGTTTCACCCCGTGCCATGACTGCGGCCATGATGATGTTGGCAGTGCCGGTAACGGATGCCTCATCGAGGAGCATGTAGGTCCCGGTCAGGGTGGGAGCTTCAACGGAAAACATCTGGTCCTCTGGTTTGTAATCGAATCTGGCGCCCAACTTCTGCAGACCCAGAAAATGGGTATCAAGCCGACGCCGCCCGATTTTATCACCTCCCGGGATGTAGACAGATCCTTTTCCAAAGCGGGCCAACAGCGGTCCGAGGATCATGATGGATCCCCTCAGACTTGCCACTTTTTTCCGGAATTCATCGGTCTTAAGAAAATCAAAGTGGATTGAACGTGCTTCAAATGACCACGAATGAGCGTCGATTTTGGTAACCAAAACCCCAAGTGAACCGAGAAGGCCGATCAGCCGGTTAACATCAAGAATATCGGGTACATTGTGGATGGTAACCTTCTCTTCTGTGAGAAGGCAGGCACAGATCACCTGTAGTGCTTCGTTTTTAGCGCCCTGGGGTTGAATTTCGCCCCGGAGCCTGTGCCCCCCGCAGATTTCAAATGAACTCATTGGGATTTATTGCGACCGCGTTGGGAATTGAAATTCTGTTTTGGGAAACCCTGTTTATTGAAATTTCTTTCAGGTCCCTGGCGAAAAGGCTTTCTCTTTTGGTTTTGAGCCAGGATATCGTTTGTGTGGGTAAATCGGAAATCCTGGTGAAGTTTCAATTGGTCTTTTGACAGTATCTCAAGGTGTTTTTCGATTAACTCATCGTTTACTGATTCGCGGTTCCAGTTAAGGTAGGATTTTTTCATATGGTTTGCAATCGCATGAACCAGTGCATCCTTTTCGGCTCCTTCAGGATATTCCGTTGCTTTTTCAATCATCAGGGCAATGTTTTTACCATAATGCTTGAATTCAATCTCTTTGTCATGATAGGAAAGATGTTCCGGCTTGGTACTCAGGGAGAGGGGAGGGGGCGGAGGGAAGGGAGCGTCAACGTCAAGTTTAAAATCGGAAATGATGAACAGGTGGTCCCAAAGTTTATGTTTATAATCGCCCGATTCCTTTACGCCCGGATGCATCTGGGCCATAACGTTGATGATGAATTTCGCAGCCTGATTTCGTTTTTCCCGGTCTTCAATTGTACAGATGTACTGGATCATCCGTTGGATGTTCCTTCCATATTCCGGGATGAACATGGCTTCGCGCGTTGTATTGTATTCCATGATTTCTATTTTGTCTTTTTTGCAAAGATACTATTTTTACTCGAGGCGGCCGGATTTTATTCAATGATCCGAAGCCTGGCGAACCGGAGGAGTAATTGTTTCTGACCGATTTCGGGAAAAAATACGGTTGCTTTTTTATTGGGGCCGATACCTTCGACCGAGACCACTTTCCCTTTACCAAACCGTTCGTGCATTACTTCCATGCCGGTACGTATTTCTTCAATATCTGAAACGGTTTCTGGCATAGGTGATCCTGCATCCTTTGCAGGTCCGGGGGGCACTTTCATAAAGTTTTTAGGGATAACTGACTTTTTGGGAGGCAGATCGATCCCGGACAACGAAAGAGACCAGTTCCCATCGATCGGGAATCCTTTCTTTTCATAAACAGGCCTTTTGGGTAAGTCGATGAATTTTTCGGGAATTTCGGCCAGAAATCTGCTGGGTTCGCACATTACCGGAGTGCCCCAGCGGTACCTGTTTTCTGCATAGGAAAGGGTCAGTTTCTGCCGGGCCCTTGTCACGGCCACATAAAAAAGCCTGCGCTCTTCTTCAAGATCAGTTCTGGAGTTCAGTGATTGAATGGAAGGGAACAGGTTTTCTTCCATTCCAACAACATAAACAAACGGAAACTCGAGTCCTTTCGCGGAGTGGATGGTCATAAGTGTGACTTTGTTTCCGTCGTCATCGGTGTCTTTATCGGCATCAGTGATCAGCGCAACATCCTGCATGAATTCGTCGAGCGTCCGAATTACATTCGATTCAATTTCGCCGGTCTCAATAAGGGTACGCGGGGATTCGGAAAATTCCTTGATTGCATTCAGCAACTCTTCCAGATTCTCAAAACGGCTTACGCCTTCAGGAGTTTTATCATCATACAATTCCTTCATCAGACCTGATGATCCGGCAATATGGCGGGCAAGTTCATAGGCATTTTTCGTGGGTAGCAGCGTCGCAAAACTTTTAATCATGGTGATGAACCCGCGGATTTTCTGAAGGGTTCCATCCGGTAAAATGCCTTCCCTGACCGGATGTTCCATCAGTTCATAAATGCTTTTCTTTTGTTCATCAGCATAGACGAGCAGCTTCTCAATGGTGGTTTTCCCTATTCCCCTGGCCGGATAGTTGATGACCCGGAGCAGTGCATCTTCATCTCTGGGATTGATGGTAAGGCGGAAATAGGCAAGCATATCTTTTACCTCTTTTCGCTGGTAAAAAGAGAGTCCGCCATAGATCCGGCAGGGTATATTCAGTCGTCGAAGGGCCTCTTCATGAGTTCGTGACTGGGCATTGGTACGGTACAAAATTGCAAAATCCGAATTCTGCAATTGTTGATTCATTTTATTTTCGAAGATGGACTGGGCAATAAGACTGGCCTCTTCATTGTCGGTCGAAGCCTTGATTAGCTGGATTAGTTGCCCTTCGGAATTTTCTGTCCAGATTTCTTTGTAGATCTGGTTTTTATTATGCGCGATGATGTGGTTTGCAGCCCCGACGATGTTTTTGGTTGACCGGTAATTTTGTTCCAGTTTGAAAACCTGATGATCGGGATAATCATTCCTGAAATTAAGGATATTCTGAATATTGGCCCCCCTGAAGGCATAGATACTCTGGGCATCATCTCCCACCACACAGATGTTCTCATTATTTGCCGCCAGTTTTTTGATGATCAGGTATTGGGCATAGTTGGTATCCTGGTATTCATCAACAAGGATATAGTGGAACTTTTGCTGGTATTTATACAGGACGTCGGGGTAATCGCGAAGTAGGACGTTCATATTGAACAGAAGGTCGTCGAAGTCCATTGCTGATGCCCTTTTCAAACGGCCCTGATATTGCGAGTACAACATGCCGGTCAGGGGTTTTCCCGCGGAGGCATCATATTCCTTGATTTCAGGGTTATCGTTATATTCTTCAGATGACAGCAGGCTGGTTTTGGCTGCAGAAATACGCTGGAGTATATAGCCGGGCTGATAGGTCTTATCGTCCAGGTTATTTTCCTTTATCAGGTTTTTAATCACCCTTTTGGTATCATCCGTATCGTAGATCGTATAGTTCGACGGGTATCCCAACCGATGACCTTCAACGCGCAATACACGTGCAAAGACGGAATGAAAAGTGCCCATCCACACATTGCGGGCTTCTGCCCCGACGAGACTTGTGATCCGTTCCTTCATTTCCCGTGCAGCTTTATTGGTAAATGTCAGGGCGAGGATATGGAACGGGTCCACCCCTTTATCAATGAGCCAGGCCACCCGGTAGGTCAAGGCCCGGGTCTTACCCGATCCCGCTCCGGCTATGACCATGACGGGCCCTTCGGTGGCAGTGACGGCAGCCTTTTGAGAATCGTTCAGATCAGCGAGGATATTCTTGTTCGGCATGACTTTTTTTCTGTGTACAAAAGTACAGGATAATGTCGAATTCACCGGGATGTTGATAACAATATCTGATAAAGGGAAAATTCAAATTTTAAAAGTCACACATACCCGGCAAAAGACCTACGATTTATTGGAAAACTGCTACACTTACCCGGAAAACAGATACAAAGAACGTTTTGTATTTATCTGATATTTAATCATTTGATTCATTTTCTAAACACTCCCCACATACTAAAATTCCGGATACACTTAGCCGTGATTTGGTAACAGTTACTAATTCTTGCTTTTCGGCCGAAATCTCTTAATATATATTTGTGATCCAATTAGTTATGATAAGTAAAACAATTGAATTCACAATAACACCGGATCATATGAAAAAGTCAGCAAAAAAATATCTGTTTCTTGCCTTACTATCGGGTCTGTTTCTTGCGGGTTGTAACAAGGAACTGATAGAAACACCGACGGTTGAAAAGGTCAAATCGATGGATGATCTGAAAGTCTCCTCTAACTTTAACTGGGAGCTTTCGCAAGAAGTAACATTGAATATCGGGATGAATTTTCCTGACGTAATCTATCAGTACAACAGTGTTACCGTTTATGACGGCGATCCTGCCAAGGATGCATCCGTTCTTTTCAACGGATTTGCCGGTAACGATTCTCCCATGTTGGCCAAAGTCCGGATTCCGACGGCTGTTAAAGAGGTATATGTACAGCTGGTTCCGTGGAATGCAACGACTCAGATCGTTGTTTTGCCTGTAACAGAAAGCATCAATCATATCTTTACGCCTTCGGATGCAAAAAGCATGTTTGTCGTAAAACCGGGGCCCGATTGCAGCGGAGCGACGCCGGCCTACACCCTCACGGGAAGTGCTGCAAAAACCATTAACGACGGGAACACCTACTATGTTACCACATCATATTCAGGCGATGTCACAGTTAAAGATGGCACGCTCATTATTTGCGGTGTGTTCACCGGATCGATCGATCTGGGACAGAACGGGAACGGAAAGCCTGAGAGTTACGTTCAAGTCTCCGCGACCGGTGTGGTAGGCAGTGCGTCGGATCCGGTGACTGTCAGCAAAAACGATAATTCTACTTTTTCAAACTGGGGTATTTGTCATATCGATGCCAACTACACTGGTCAGGACCTCCTTGAAAATTATGGTACCATGACCTTTTACGGGCAGTGCAATATGAATGGAAGTAATGGCCACCTTATTAATTACGGTTACATTCTTTTCACCACGCACTGGAATGCCATCAACTGGGTTGAGAATTACAAGACCATCGAAGTGATGGGTGATATGAATTGCAACAACAGTATTTTTCTGAATGCATGTAAACTCATTGCCCATCAGAATTTCCATCTGAATAACTGCGAATTCACCAATCAATCGGGATATATCAGGTGTTATCAGGAATTAAAGGTCCAGGGTGGAACGGGTTTTATGAAATTGATTGATCAATCCATGATAGAGACCCTTGATCTGACGATCAATGCCGATATCACCGGTATAACGACGGTAGCTGCCCCGGGTACCAGAAACTCCATCAAGGTATATGAAGATTTTCGTTTTGACGGACCCAATGTGATCACCGGGACGATTGAGGCTTCCCAGACCAATGGTATCCTGGTTCCCGCGCATGGCGGACCCTCCAATTTCACGGGTGGTGCCACCTTTGTTTCTTTTGCAAATATTACCAACTCGATTCCAGGTACCGAATGCAACGGGGGCGGGATCACCCCACCGCCGCCGCCACCGCCGCCCCCTGTGAATAACTGGGTAACCGGAACGGCAGTTTACGAGGATCTGTGGCCTGCAAAGGGCGACTATGATGTAAACGACCTGGTGATGGCTTATAAATTCAAACTGGTTACCAACAATCAGAATAAAGTGACCGATATTGTCATAAAACTTTTGGTAAAGGCTGCTGGAGCCAGTTTTAAAAATGGATTCGGTATCCAGTTCGACAATCTTGTTCCTTCTGATATTGCCTCTGTAACCGGATACAACATAAAACACAGTTACATCGTGCTTTCGGCAAATGGTACGGAAAGCGGGCAGGATAAAGCAGTTGTGATTGCCTTCGATGATGCCGACAATGTGATTCATCGTGCAGGTTCATCATTTTTCTTCAACACAGAAAAAGGCGCTCCGGTTGGCACTGCTGATTCAGTGACCCTGAATATCCATCTTACAACTCCGTTACTTACAACCGTAATCGGGGCTCCTCCTTATAATCCATTCCTGATCAGGAACATGGAGCGGCAGGCTGAAGTACATCTTCCGAATTACATACCGACCAGTTATGCAGCCAACTGCCCCTATTTCGGGACCGATGATGATAACAGCATACCGGCGTTCGGCAGGTTTTACAAGACACAGAACAACCTCCCCTGGGCGCTGAACCTTCCGGTTCTATTCGACTATCCCTGGGAGAAGGTTAGCATTCTTGAAGCCTACAACTATTTTGCAACCTGGGCACAATCAAACGGCACCCTCTATCCCGACTGGTACCTCGATCTTACCGGTTACAGGAATAGCGCCAACATCTGGCATCCATAAGAAAATCGTATAATCAGGTCGTCGTGATTTCCCGCGTGTTTCGAACTTATATACTGACCATCCTCTTTCTGACCGGAATGTTGGCTTGTAATAAATTGTCAGAATCTGATGGTAACGCGGCGTTTTACGAGGTGAATTTTAATCTTGTTGCAGGTGGAAGTCCATCGGAACTAAAGGATGCCCCTGAATGCATGAATGAAGGCGCTGCTGCCAGCTATATTGAAGTGACTCTTGAAAAGAAAGCCGAGGCCACTATTTCAAAATTGGAAGCTTATGTGTTTTATCTGGACGGTAAACCATACACGAATTCAATAAAGTTACTACCCGGTGAGTACATCATCCATGACTTCATCCTGAAGAATGACCAACAAACTCCAAATGACAAAACCGACGACATTATTATTGCGGCGGCTGTTCATCAGGGAGCTCCTTATGCTTCACTTGTGAGTTCATGGCTGAATCAGGAGTTTACCGTCAGCCCTTTTAAAAAGAACGTGATGGAAATGGAACTGGTCTGTTATGATGAAGCTCACTTTGAGAACTTTGGTTTCGAGTATTTTGTGATCAGCCAGACCGTCGTCAGGGAGGAGCATTTTTTCGGAGATATTTGTATTTCCAATTTGGCATCTTATTATAATTCACCTTATTCGGCTGTTTTAGGCGGGAATCAGAACCTTCTGTTAGATTTGCCGGCAATCTTTCAGATTGAGGTATTCAGAAATGACAGCTCAATGGGTATTTATAATAATAATTCCTCTTCGGCAATTTCACTTCCCTTAACAGTCCGGTATTCCGACCGACTTAATAAAAGGGATAGTTTCGAATTCAGATTGAGTGTGATGGTATTGAACAATAATAATGTTTTTGAATATCAATGGTTTTATACGTGGAGTATCCTTGATTCTCAGAGTCTATTTTCAGGTACGGACGGGGTAGTTGACTTTGTGCTTGGAAACTGCACCACAGGAGCTGACCTGGTAATTCCTTTTAACGGACCGGAAAACCATCCTCCGGTAGCAAGCGCTGTCGGACAAACCGGCGTAACCCGGGTTGGTCAGATTCTGACCGGCAATTACAACTTTTTTGATCAGGACGGGGATACTGAGGCTTCCTCTATATATAAATGGTATCGATCGGATGATGTCAATGGCGCCGGAGGGATCCAGATCGCCGGTGCGACGGGGATTACCTATACCTTGCAAGAGGCGGATTTGACAAAGTATATTCGCTTTGCTGTAATCCCGGTCTCCGCAGGAGGAATATTACAGGGAGCTGAGGTGGCGGCAACAATGTTTTCCGGCCCGGTGGAACCAGCCCCTTTTGTTTGCGGTAATGTTTTAACTGTTGAACATGTTGCCGGAAATGTTGCACCGATCACCAAAACCGTCAGTTACGGAACAACGTCTGGTATTCCGGGAGAGCCCTCAAAATGCTGGATTACCCGGAATCTGGGTGCAAGTCAACAGGCAGGCAGCAAAAATGACGCGACAGAGGCTTCTGCGGGTTGGTACTGGCAATTCAATCGCAAACAAGGTTTCAGACATGACGGCACATCAAGGCTTCCCAATACAAACTGGAGCAACAATATTAGTGAATCATCCGACTGGCAACCGGGCAATGACCCCTGTAGCCTTTTACTTGGAAGCGGATGGAGGATCCCGACGAAAACGGAATGGATGAATGTAAAGATTAATGGATCATGGAATAATCTTTATAGTATTTATAATTCTCCTTTGAAGATGCACGCGGCCGGATCATTGAAAAACTGGGGCGGTTTTCTTTCAAACAGGGGCACTGACGGAAATTACTGGAGCAATTCACAGGCATACACCGAAAGCGGAAAATTTCTTTTTATTAACAGCGGTTCTTTGTATATCAATGAATATGGCAGCAAAGCCAGCGGTTTTTCATTACGCTGCATCCTTAACAATCCGTGATGTAATCCAATTATTAGGATAGCTCAGTTACAAATATTCTTTCCACACTTACTTAAATATCCGTAACATTTACTTATTATCACTTGAAATTACAATGTTGTTATTCATACATTTACATTGTAAAAAAATTTGAACAGTAAAGTAAGTAAGAATTAATCAAAGTCAGTATTTAAACAAAATTTATTCCGTATGAAAAAATTGTTTTTTTTGTTATTTGGATTGGCGGCTGTGATGATTATCACCGGCTGTCAGAAAGATGAAACGGTAACATCCCAGACGGGCGACTCAGAACTCAGTTTCTCCATCACTCCCGGAAAGGATGTAAGCGGGTTGAAAGCCAGTGATTGCTTCACGCAGAAAGCCGCTTATGTCAAGGTCAATCTGAAGGATGGATCTGGGGCCTCTCAATGGTATTTTATTGATGTATTTTACCTCGATAACGTACCGTATACCAACAGTTTGAAACTTACGTCGGGTACATACACCTTACAGGAATTCATGATGTATAATGACAACATGACTCCAAGTGATAAAACCGACGACTGGGTAATGGCAGCTGCGGTTCATTCCGGGGCTCTGTATTCCAATCTTGTCACCACCACGTTAACGAGCAACATCACCATTGCACCATTTAAGAAAGGTGTCATGAATGTGGAGTTGGTCTGTTACGAAGAAACTACATATTCAAATTTTGGGTTTGAATATTTTCAATTGGATCAGACCATTGTCAGAGAGCAGAATTTCTTCGGGGATTTCTGTATTAAAAATCTGGCAGATTATACCGACTCGCCTTATGCACAGCAGTCAAACGGTGTTCAATATGATATGCCGGCTATCTTTAAGATCGAATTATGGCATAATGGAACCCTGAAGGCCACCTATGACAATTCAGCCTGGCATGGTGAGGGTCAACCATTAAAAGTGACTTATGCCGATGATCCCACTATTGTTGATAATTATGTACTTAAGCTTTATATTTTGGTTCGCCAGGGCACCAGTTTCAACTATGTTCATTTTTATGACTGGTCGTTTACGGATAATCAGAAAATTGATGCCGGGACTGATGGCGTGGTTGATTTTGCCTTAGGGAATTGCGTACCGAGTGCCGATCTGATCATTCCGCCATGGATGAATCTTCCTTCTACTTGTACTTATAAAATTACCGGTTGGCAGGGAGGATCCCCGATACCGACCTTGGGCGGATACGTAGATGCGTCACTTTCGGGCATTTCAACCGGATATGAATTCGGGAACGGTGCCGTGGCATCGTGGTGCGCCGATCATCAAACAACTATTTATGTCAACCAGAGTTATTCCATGGATGTTTACTCCTCTTTGTATCAGGCGCAGTTGCCGGTTTTTGCCCAGAGCAGCAAATGGGATAAAATAAACTGGATCATGAATCACCTGGATTGGTATCCCGGCTACAAATGGTATGACGTACAGGGCGCGATCTGGCTTTTTGACACTCCTGCATGGAACGGTAGCGCTGAGGCGGGTGTTCCGGCTTTATCGACCATGCAATATGCCCAAAAAATGCATAATGATGCCGAGACCTATGGTTCCTCTTACAAGGTTCCATCGGGGGGGTGGGCGTGTGTGATTTTTGTACCGCACGGAACATCGCCTTCGGCTCCTTCGCCTACCATTCAAACCATGTTTATCAGACTCGATCCCTGATCCACAGACTGATCGGAAAATTTATGAACCCTGCCGACAAAGTATTTCCGGCAGGGTTTATTTTTTTGCGTAAGTTTACCGGGAATTTCCATTAAGGTATGTCGCTATATCTGTTACTCAACGGTTCGTTGCTGATCGTTTTGTTGACCCTTTCGGGGTGGTATGTGTGGTTGCGATTTTCAGGTGAAGAAACGTATCCGGTCGCTTGGAACGAAGCGAAAAAGAGTAAAAGGATTTCAAAGGCGGTACGGAGGCTGGAGCGAATGTACAGGGACAAAACGCGGTTTTTCAACTGGTGGTTACAAGTTGAAAGGCTTAAGCGGGAAAAGATCGACGGTGATTTTGCAGAAATGGGAGTTTACAAAGGCAGGAGTGCAAAAGTTCTCCATCATATGGATCCCAGTCGTATTTTCCATCTGTTTGATACCTTCGACGGGTTCAGGCGGGAGGATTTGGAGGGTGAATCGGGTGAAGCAGCGACTTATACCCCGATTCATTTTGCTGATACGGATGAAGAAAGTGTTATACAATATATAAACGGCAATCAGAATATCCGGATTCATAAGGGATATTTTCCAGGAACGGAGGAGGTAGTCCGGGATTGCCGTTTTGCCCTGGTAAACATGGATGCCGACCTGTATAATCCCACGCATGCCGGACTTGAGTTCTTTTATTCGCGGCTTGTTCCCGGGGGGGTCATGCTGATCCATGATTACAATCATAAGTGGCCCGGGATCATGAAGGCGGTCGATGAATTTGCAAAGAAGATTCCGGAAGTAGTTGCCTTTGTTCCCGATACAGACGGAACCGCGATGATTATCAAAAATCGCTGATTTTTCATTTTTTTTTACTTTTCACTTGTTCATTTGAAAATAAGTCGTACTTTTGCACCCTCGAAAAGGATTTTCATTTTCGAATGAATAAAAAGCCGGAAACGGCAGGGAAACCTGATAAAGTGAAACAACTATAGGTTTCAATCGCAGTCTGGAATATCACTGCGCTGGAATGTTTCGCACAGATCATACCTTCCTTATCAGTATCCCAGTCTTTTATTCGTGATGAAATCTGCTCGTTCATCTTTTTATTGTTATTTACTCAAAATGTTGGCAGTGTGAAAAAAAAGTGTACCTTTGCACTCCCAAATTCAGGGTATAAAATATATAATTTTTTATAAAACCATTGATATGCCTACGATTTCGCAACTGGTTCGTAAAGGAAGACAAAAATTAGTAGATAAAAGCAAATCTCCCGCGTTGGACTCCTGTCCGCAAAGAAGAGGGGTGTGTGTGCGTGTATACACCACCACGCCCAAAAAGCCAAATTCGGCAATGCGTAAGGTAGCCAGGGTACGTTTAACAAACGGCAAGGAGGTGAACGCATACATACCGGGCGAAGGACATAATCTGCAGGAGCACTCGATCGTCATGATCCGTGGTGGTCGTGTCAAGGATCTTCCGGGGGTTCGTTATCATATCATCCGGGGAGCATTGGATACATCGGGAGTAGAAGGACGCAAACAACGCCGTAGCAAGTATGGTGCAAAACGCCCCAAAGCAGTAAAAAAGTAAAGAATTAACGGAAAGGCAACAGCATCCGGACCGTGCACGATAAACATTGAATAGAACATGAGAAAAGCAAAACCCAAGAAAAGACCCATTCTTCCTGATCCCAGATTCAGTGATCCGCTGGTCACAAAGTTTGTGAACAATGTGATGTTGGCCGGAAAGAAAAGTATCGCATATGAAGTCTTTTATGAAGCCATCGACCTCGTTTCTGAAAAGACGAAAGAGGACGGACTTGAGGTTTTCAAAAAGGCCCTCGCCAATGTGACCCCGTCGGTTGAGGTGAGAAGCCGTAGAATCGGTGGCGCCACCTTTCAGATTCCTTCTGAAATACGCCCTGGCCGGAAGAGTTCTATCGGCATGAAATCGTTGGTAAACTTTGCCCGGAAACGTCACGAAAAGAGTTTTGGGCAGAAGCTTGCCGCTGAGATCATGGCAGCTTATAAGGAAGAGGGTGCCGCATTCAAACGCAAAGAGGATACACACAGGATGGCTGAAGCCAACAAGGCTTTCAGTCATTTTCGTTTTTAATAACTGAAACGTGTGACCGTTGGGTCACAGATTATGACCGGAAAGCTGGAAAATACAAGGAATATTGGGATTATGGCCCATATCGACGCGGGGAAGACCACCACGACCGAGCGTATCTTGTATTATACCGGTATCAATTATAAGCTGGGCGAAGTTCACGATGGTACTGCCACGATGGACTGGATGGTTCAGGAGCAGGAGCGTGGTATTACGATCACTTCCGCTGCAACTACTGTTTACTGGAATTATGACAGTACGGATTACAGGATCAATATTATCGATACGCCCGGCCATGTGGATTTTACAGTTGAAGTTGAACGTTCACTGCGGGTTCTTGACGGGGCTGTTGCGATATTTTGTGCAGTCGGCGGCGTAGAACCTCAGTCGGAAACAGTTTGGAGACAGGCCGATAAATACCGGGTACCAAGGATCAGTTATATCAACAAAATGGATCGGACCGGCGCTGATTTCTTTCATGTGATCGAGCAAATAAAGTCAAAACTGGGTGCAAACCCGGTTGTGATACAGCTCCCGATCGGCGCTGAAGAGGATTTTACCGGGATTGTCGATCTCATCGCCAATAAAGCGTACCAGTGGGATGATGATTCTCTGGGCCGTGAGTACCGGGAAATACCGATCCCCGGGCACATGGTTGAGACCATACGGTCTTTTCGAATGAATTTGATTGAAGGTGCTGCCGAAGAGCGGGATGAGCTGTTGCATAAATTCATGGAGGATCCTGACTCGATTACTGAGGTTGAGATTCTGACTGAGATCCGCAGAGCTACAATTGAGGGGAAAATTACTCCGGTGCTTTGCGGGGCTTCGTTTAAAAATAAGGGAGTTCAGTTGTTGATCGATGCCATTGTGAAATTTCTCCCATCCCCATACGATATGCCTGCCATTACCGGAATGAATCCTTTTAATGACAAGGAGGAAGAACGTCATCCGGACCCGCAGGAACCTTTTACTTCTCTTGCTTTCAAAATTGCTACTGACCCGTTTGTTGGCAGGATTGCATTTTTCAGGGTTTATGCAGGTCAGCTTGAGGCCGGTGATGTAGTTTTAAACTCCCGGACCGGAAAAAAGGAACGCTTGTTGAGGATCATGCTGATGCATGCGAATAAGCAGAATCCGTTGAAACACATTGAAGCCGGTGATATTGTAGCCGCGGTTGGGTTTAAAGATATACGGACCGGCGATACCCTTTGTGATCCGAAACATCCACTGGTTCTGGAAACCATGTCATTTCCTGAACCAGTGATCAACATGGCCGTGGAGCCCAAAACGCAGGATGATTTGGAGAAACTGGGCATTGCTTTAAGCAAACTCACGGAGGAGGATCCCACATTTCAGGTTCGGGTCGATGATGAAACAGGCCAGACCCTTATTAGCGGGATGGGTGAGTTGCATCTCGACATTATTACCGACCGGTTGAAACGTGAATTCCATATTGAGATAAACCGCGGGAACCCGCAGGTTGCCTATAAAGAGGCTCTTGTCACCACGGTGAATCATCATGAAGTATATAAAAAGCAAACCGGAGGCCGGGGGCGTTTTGCTGATCTTGTCATAGAAGTCGGTCCGGCCGACCACGGAGTTAAAGGCCTGCAGTTCATCAATGAGATCAAGGGCGGCAGCATTCCGAGAGAATTCATTCCGTCCATTGAAAAGGGAATCCGGGCTGCTATGACCAGTGGTCCCATCATTGGTTTCCCGATTGAGAGCGTTAAAGTACGCTTACTTGATGGCTCTTTTCACAGCGTGGATTCTGATGCATTGTCGTTTGAAATTGCTGCAGGGATTGCATTCAAGGAAGCGAGCAGGAAAGCGAAATCGGTCATTCTGGAACCCATTATGCGGTTTGAAATTGTGACTCCCAGTATGTACATGGGTGAAGTTACCGGTGATATTACCAAACGCCGGGGTCAGGTAGAAGCAGTGGAGTCGCGGATCGGCAATCAGGTCATAAGGGGACGCGTCCCTCTTGCAGAAATGTTCGGGTACGTAACTACCCTTCGCAGTCTGACCTCGGGAAGGGCCACAGAGATGCTTGAGTTCTCGAAGTATGATATTACTCCAAAAGAAATTCAGGACGAAGTTTTATATAAAATCAGGGGATATGTTCCCGTCTATTAATTTTTTATATGAGCCAGAGAATTAGAATAAAATTGAAGTCTTACGATTATAACCTGGTTGACAAATCGGCTGAAAAGATCGTAAAAACCGTAAAGGCCACCGGCGCCGTAGTCAGCGGTCCCATTCCGTTGCCCACGGATAAAAAGATCTTCACCGTGCTGCGTTCGACTTTTGTAAATAAAAAGTCGCGCGAGCAATTTCAACTATGTACATACAAGAGGTTACTCGACATTTACAGTACGACGTCGAAGACCATTGATGCGCTGATGAAGTTGGAGCTGCCCAGCGGGGTTGAAGTGGAAATCAAGGTTTGATCGTAATTTGACTAGAAGATTTATTAACACAAGAACTTTAAGAGATGTCTGGATTAATAGGTAAAAAAATCGGCATGACCAGTATCTACGATGCCAACGGGAAGAATATCCCGTGCACGGTAATCGAGGCAGGTCCCTGTGTGGTGACACAGGTCCGATCGAAAGAAAAAGAGGGATACGATGCCATCCAGTTAGCTTTCGGGGAAAAGAAGGAGAAGCATACTACCAAAGCTGAGCGCGGTCATTTTGCGAAGTCCGGTATTACCCCCAAGAAAGTCGTGGCTGAGTTTACACGTTTTGAGCAGGATCACCAGAAGCAGTTCGGTGATGTGCTGCGGGTGGATATTTTCACGGAAGGAGAGTACATTGATGTTGTCGGTATTTCGAAGGGAAAGGGATTTCAGGGGGTCGTCCGCAGACATCATTTCAACGGTGTGGGAGAAGCGACACACGGTCAGCACAACCGGTTGAGAGCTCCCGGTTCTGTTGGTGCTTCTTCGTGGCCTTCCAGGGTCATGAAAGGGCTCCGTATGGCTGGCCGTATGGGGGGAGATCGTGTTAAAGTGATCAACCTTCAGGTATTGAAAATCATCCTGGAAAAGAACCTGATTCTCGTAAAAGGTACTATTCCCGGACATAATGGATCATATGTAATTATCGAACGATGGAAGTAGCAATTTATAATATTAAGGGAACGGCGACCGCACAACAAGTCATGCTTGACGATTCGGTTTTTGCGATTGAGCCTAATGATCATGCCATCTATCTGGATGTCAAGCAGTATCTTGCCAACCAGCGTCAGGGAACGCACAGCTCGCTTGAAAAATCGGTTGTATCGGGCAGTACAAAAAAGCTGCATAAGCAGAAAGGAACCGGAGGAAGCCGGAAGGGCAGTATTAAGAATCCATTGTATCGCGGAGGAGCAAGAATTTTCGGCCCTCAACCCCGGGATTACAGTTTTAAGTTGAATAAAAAACTTAAGAAACTTGCCCGGAAATCAGCGCTTAGTTATAAGATAAAGGATGAACAATTGACCATCCTGGAGAATTTTTCTTTCGAGACACCCAAAACAAAGAACTTCACGGAGCTGATGAAAAATTTCCAGCTTGTCGGAAAAAAAGTTCTTCTGGTTGTGGCATCGCCCGATGAGAACATCATCCTGGCTGCCCGCAATCTGAAGCGGGTTAAGGTGATGAACGCAGCGGAGCTGAATACCTATGATATTCTTAATGCGACCCGATTATTGATCACCGAAGGTTCGATCAAAGAAATTGAAAAAATACATCAGAATTAAACCGCTTAATTCGAATAGCAATGACAGTTATCATGAAACCGATCATTACCGAGAAGATGACCCACCTGGGCGAAAAGCTCAACCGGTACGGGTTTCTGGTTGACCGGAGGGCGAACAAACTTCAGATTAAAACAGCGATAAAAGAGCTTTATGGAGTAGATGTGGCCTCAGTCAACACCCTGGTTTTCTCCGGTAAGAACAAGTCCCGTTTTACCAAAAGTGGAGTGATTTCGGGCAGGACAAGTGCATATAAGAAAGCCATTGTTACATTGGCAAAAGGTGAAACTATTGATTTTTACAGCAATATTTAAATAAATGGCGCTCAAGAAATACAAACCGACAACACCCGGTCAGAGATTTAAAGTGATCAGTTCATTTGATGAGATCACTGCGGATGTTCCAGAAAAAAGTCTTTTGGCTCCCTCACGCAAGTCAGGTGGAAGAAACAATGAAGGTAAGATGACCATGCGTTATCTTGGAGGCGGTCACAAACAGATGTACCGGATCATTGATTTCAAGCGGGATAAAGAAGACATTCCCGCGGTGGTTAAAACCATTGAATATGATCCGAACAGAACTTCAAGAATTGCATTGGTTGTTTATAAGGATGGGGAGAAACGGTATATTGTTGCCCCGCATGGCTTGAAAGTTGGTCAGACCATTTTATCAGGTAAAGGCGTACCTCCCGAGATTGGGAATACTTTATACCTGAGCGAAATTCCCTTTGGTACGGTTGTACACAATGTGGAATTACGTCCCGGGCAGGGAGCGAAGTTGGTCCGCAGTGCCGGGTCACACGCGCAGCTTATGTCGCGTGATGGGAAATTTGCGATTTTAAAGATGCCTTCGGGTGAGACCCGTATGATTTTGCAAACCTGCAAAGCTACTGTCGGGATGGTTTCCAATCTGGACCATAACCTGGAGTCCTTTGGTAAGGCTGGCCGCACCCGCTGGCTTGGACGTCGTCCGAGAAACCGCGGGGTTGCTATGAATCCGGTTGACCATCCGATGGGAGGTGGTGAAGGCCGTGCCTCAGGCGGACATCCCCGTTCGCGCAAGGGCGCTCCTTCAAAGGGTTATAAAACCCGTGCCCGGAAAAAACAGTCCAATAAATATATCGTTGAACGCAGGAAGAAGTAATCGATAACAAAGAGCATATGAGCCGATCACTGAAAAAAGGACCTTACATTCATTATAAGCTGGAACAGAAAGTCACGGAGCTTATCGAATCCAAAAAAAAGACCGTCATTAAGACCTGGTCGCGTGGTTCCATGATCTCTCCTGATTTTGTCGGACAGACTATAGCCGTGCACAATGGCAACAAGTTCATCCCGGTATATATCACTGAGAACATGGTAGGTCACAAACTGGGTGAGTTTGCCCCGACCCGGATTTTCCGCGGGCATGCCGGAAATAAAGATAAAGGTAAGAAATAACTTCTTAATAGGATAGACCATGGGAGTAAGAACCCGAACCAGAGCTGAGAATCGAAAAGAGGCTAAAAAAGATGTCGCGTTTGCCAGGCTGAATAATTGTCCGACATCGCCCAGAAAAATGCGTTTAATTGCTGACCTTGTCAGGGGAAAGCGTGTTGAGCTGGCTCTTCATATTCTGAAAAATAACGCGAAACAGCCGTCAGAACGGTTACGCAAGCTGTTATTATCTGCAATTGCAAACTGGCAGGCTAAGAATGAAGGCGTACGCATCGAAGACAGCGATCTTTATATAAAAGAGATTTTTGTCGACAGCGGGCGTCAACTGAAGCGGCTTCAGACTGCACCGCAAGGAAGGGCGCACCGGATCCGCAAACGTTCAAATCATGTTACAATTTTACTTGACAGCAGGAACAAGCCTGTTGCTGAAGAAGAGGTAGCAAAGGAAGAAACCGAGAATTAACATAAAAATAACAAGCATCAATAAAAAGTCATTTTAATGGGACAAAAGACCAATCCGATTGCTAACAGGTTAGGCATCATCCGCGGCTGGGATTCAAACTGGTATGGCGGGAAGAATTTTGAGCCCAAACTGGTCGAAGACGAACAAATCCGTAAATATTTACATGCCCGTTTATCGAAAGCAGGTATTGCAAAGATTGTTATTGAGCGTACGCTCAAGCTGGTTACGGTAACCATTCATACGGCACGTCCGGGCATCATTATTGGGAAAGGGGGTCAGGAGGTTGACAAGTTGAAAGAGGAGTTGAAGAAGATCACCCATAAAGAGATTCAGATCAATATTTCTGAGATCAAGAGGCCTGAACTGGATGCCGTCATTGTTGCGGGTACCGTTGCCAGTCAGATCGAGGGCCGTATCTCATACCGTCGGGCGATCAAGACTTCTATTGCTTCGGCGATGCGGATCGGTGCAGAGGGGATCAAAGTCATGATTTCGGGCCGGCTTGGTGGAGCTGAAATGGCACGTCGTGAGCAGTACAAGGAGGGACGTATTCCCTTACATACTTTCCGCGCGGATATTGATTATGCTACTGCGGAGGCCCACACAACCTATGGCCGGATCGGTATAAAGGTATGGATTTGCAAGGGAGATATCTATGGTCGTCCGGACCTGGTTCCTGATGCATCAGCCATTAAGACAAAGCCTGTTCCGCACCGTCCGGGATCTCTTAAGGGTGATCGTGACCGCGGGGATCGTGGGGAACGTTCGGATCGTGGTGATCGCGGGCCCCGGAGAGATGGCGGGAGAGGTCGTTCCAGAAAATAAGATAGCGTACTAAATGTAACCAATAATACTTTTAACTAATGTTACAGCCAAAGAAAACCAAATACCGGAAACAGCAAAAGGGTAAAATGAAGGGCAACGCGCAGCGTGGGCATGAGCTTGCTTTTGGCTCATTTGGTATCAAGACCCTTGAAGAAGCATGGATCACAGGAAGGCAGATCGAAGCAGCACGTCAGGCCATCACGCGTCATATGAAACGTGAAGGGCAAATCTGGATCCGGATTTTCCCCGATAAACCTGTTTCCAAGAAGCCTGCGGAAGTTCGTATGGGTAAAGGGAAAGGAGCGCCCGAATATTTTGTGGCGCGTATCACACCGGGCCGGATTTTATTCGAAATTGAAGGAGTTCCCATGACTGTTGCCAAGGAAGCGCTTCGTCTGGGTGCACAAAAACTCCCGATACAGACCAGAACCGTGATGCGTAAAGATTACGTGGAAGAAGCAATTTAACTGAAGACAACCTTGCAGTTGTGCAATACAAAATAATATGGAACAGAAAGTTATCAAGGAATTAACGACCAATGAGATCCTGGAGCGGCTGGATGAGGAAAAACGGCAACTTGTGAAACTGAAGTTGAATCATACGGTTTCTCCGCTTGAAAATCCCAATAAGATCAAGGCTTATCGCAAGACGATTGCGCGTCTTGAGACAGAGTTACGGTATAGGGAAATAAATGGTGAAAAGATCACTAAGACCGTTAAAATATAATTGGCAGATGAGCCCGGATCAACCGTGTTCAACAAATGAAATCAAATGGAAACGAGAAAATTAAGAAAAGAAAAGACCGGTATCGTTGTCAGCAACAAGATGGAGAAGTCTGTCGTAGTTGAGGTCGAACGTAAGGTAAAGCATCCGAAGTACGGTAAATTCGTTAAGAAATCTTCCCGCTTCATGGCTCATGATGAAAAAAATGAATGCAGTGAAGGTGACCTGGTTCGGATTGCCGAGACCAGACCATTGAGTAAGAATAAATGTTGGAGACTTGTCGAAATCATTGAAAAGGTAAAATAGCCATGATACAGCAAGAGTCAAGATTAACAGTAGCGGATAACAGCGGGGCAAAGGAAGTCCTGTGTATCAAAGTACTTGGCGGAACCCGCAAAAGGTACGCACGGGTTGGCGACCGCATCATTGTTACCGTAAAAAATGCACTTCCTTCCGGCAACATCAAGAAGGGTACCGTTTCGAAAGCCGTAGTGGTTCGCACCAGCAAGGAGACCCGCAGGGCCGATGGTTCCTATATCAGGTTTGACGACAACGCGGTAGTTCTGTTGAACAATGCCGGCGAATTGATCGGAACCCGCATCTTTGGTCCCGTTGCCAGGGAATTACGTGAAAAACAGTTCATGAAAATCGTTTCTTTAGCACCTGAAGTGCTTTAAGCATATACCATAAAGAATCATGCAGAAAAAGTTAAACATCAGAAAAGGCGATACCGTGATGATCATTGCCGGTGATTCAAGGGGTCAACAGGGGAAAGTCCTGCGGATCGATACCGATACTTATATGGCCATCGTAGAAGGGGTAAACCTGGTTTCGAAACACACCAAACCCAACGCCAAGAGTCCACAGGGTGGTATCATCAAGAAAGAGGCCCCCGTGCACATCTCAAACCTGAAGTTGATCGACAATTCGGGTAAGCCGACACGGATCGGCAGAAAAATTGATCCTAAAACGGAAAAATTGGTACGTTATTCAAAAAAATCAGGGGAGGTTATAAAGTAATGGCTTATATACCGAGATTAAAAGAAAAATACCTGAAAGAAGTAGTTCCTGCTTTGATGAAGCAGTTCGACTATAAGAGTCCGATGCAGGTTCCTCGTATTAATAAGATTTGTGTGAATCAGGGATTGGGAATTGCAAATACCGACCGCAAATTCATTGAGACGGGGATATCGGAGATGACCATGATCACGGGTCAGAAAGCGGTACCCACAAAATCGAGGAAGGATATTTCCAACTTCAAGTTGAGGAGGGGAAATCCGATTGGTGTAAGGGTTACGCTTCGTGGGGAAAAGATGTATGATTTTCTGGACCGTTTGATTTCTGTTGCACTCCCACGGGTCAGGGATTTTCGCGGGGTCAATGACAAGGGATTTGACGGGCGCGGAAATTACACGCTGGGTGTTGCCGAACAGATCATTTTCCCGGAGATTGACATCGACAAGGTATCCAGAATCAACGGGCTCGACATTACTTTTGTCACTTCGGCCCGTAATGACCGGGAAGCCCATGCATTGTTGAAAGAGTTTGGAATTCCTTTTAAAACCAAGTAAATATATGGCAAAAGAATCCATCAAAGCCAGAGAGCTTAAGCGTGCCGAACTGGTTGCAAAATTTGCTGAGAAGCGGAAATCCCTCAAAGAGGCGGGAGATTATATTGCACTCCAGAAACTTCCCAAGAATGCGTCGCCGGTTCGTTTACACAATCGCTGCAAACTGACAGGACGTCCCAAAGGGTACATGCGGATGTTCGGGATTTCCCGTATTAATTTCCGTGAGATGGCCAACAAGGGTCTGATCCCCGGTGTCAAGAAAGCCAGCTGGTAATATTCGTTAGTTCAGAAACACAAACAAAAAACAAAGATAAATGGTTACGGATCCCATTGCAGATTATTTGACGAGAATCAGGAATGCCGTGATGGCGAATCACCGGGTTGTAGAAATTCCCAAATCAAAAATTAAGGAAGAACTTACCCGTATCCTTTTTGAGAAAGGCTATATTTTGAATTACAAAATTGAGAATGAGCCTCATCCCGGCATCATAAAGATTGCCCTCAAATATCACCCTGTAACAAAACTCTCTGCCATCAACACGTTGGTCAGGGTTTCCAAACCGGGTTTGAGAAAATATGTTGACAATGAACATTTACCAAGGGTGCTAAACGGTTTAGGGATTGCAATCCTTTCCACATCAAACGGCATCATCACCGATAAGGAGGCTCGCGCCCAGAAAGTCGGCGGTGAAGTATTATGTTATATCAGTTAATAGCAAGGCACTATGTCAAGAATAGGAAAACTATCCATTACAATTCCTGCCGGTGTACAGATTTCTGTATCTGAAAGCAACCTGGTTACCGTGAAAGGCAGTCTGGGAGAGCTTCATCAGCAGGTCGATCCAAAGATCACCTTAAAGATTGAGGGAAATACAGTTACCGTTGAGCGTCATTCCGATGATCGTGATGATCGGTCAAAACACGGCCTTTACCGTGCTTTGATACATAACATGGTCAAAGGTGTTTCAGAAGGATTCACGACGGTTCAGGAACTGATTGGTGTCGGATACAAAGCAACCGCCAATGGTCAGCTTTTAGAATTGGCGCTGGGTTATTCGCATAATATTCTTATGGAATTGCCCGATACTATCAAAGTGCAGACCACTGCGGAGAAAGGTAAGAACAACACCATCATTTTAAAATCGGTCGACAAACAACTTGTGGGACAGGTCGCGGCCAAGATCCGGTCGTTCAGGCGTCCGGAGCCTTATAAGGGCAAAGGGATCAGGTTCCAGGGTGAAGACATCAAGAAGAAGGCCGGGAAATCGGCAGCAGGCAGTTAACAGGTCGTACCTGTATTTAAAGGAAGTACTCCAGAATATAAAAACAAAAATACAATGGCAATTAAAAGTAGAACAGATTACCGGAGGTTCAGGATCAAGAAAAGGATACGCAAGATCGTACAAGGGACTCCTGACAGGCCTCGCATGACTGTTTTCCGGAGCAGCAAGGAGATTTATGTTCAGTTGATCGACGACCTTTCAGGCAAGACGCTGGTTGCGGCCTCCTCATTGGAGAAGGGGCTTGTTGCGCAGAAAGGCACTAAGACTGAGACAGCGAAGATGGTCGGGAAGGTGGTTGCTGAAAAAGCCCGTGAGGCAGGAATCCAGGAAGTTGTTTTTGATCGTAATGGTTATTTATATCATGGCAGGGTAAAGTCCTTGGCTGAAGCGGCCAGGGAAGGAGGCCTCAAATTCTAAGTAAAATATGACGAACGTTAACGTAAAAAGAGTAAAGTCGAGCGAAATCGAGTTTAAAGACCGCCTGGTCAGTATCCAGCGTGTGACGAAAGTCACCAAAGGAGGCCGGACCTTCAGTTTTTCTGCCATTGTTGTGGTGGGGAACGAGAATGGCGTCGTTGGTTACGGACTTGGGAAGGCCAAAGAAGTAACTGCGGCCATCGCGAAAGGTGTGGATGATGCAAAGAAGAATCTGATCAAGGTTCCCATTTTAAAAGGCACGATTCCGCATGAGCAATTGGGAAAATACAGTGGTGCCCTGGTCTATCTTAAGCCTGCCGCCCCCGGTACCGGAGTTATTGCAGGAGGCGCCATGCGTGCCGTGCTTGAAAGTGTCGGCGTGAAGGATGTACTTGCAAAGTCAAAGGGTTCTTCGAATCCGCACAGTGTGGTAAAGGCTACCATCAATGCCCTGATCCAGATGCGGGATCCTTACACGATCGCCCAACTCAGGGGAATCGAACTGAATCAGGTTTTCAATGGTTAATTTTAAGTAAAAGGTTTTTTTCAATGGGAAAAATAAAAATAACACAGGTTCGCAGCGGTATCGGACGGCCGCTGCGTCAAAAACGCACCCTGGAGGCGCTGGGATTGAAAAAAATCCGTCATACCGTGGAACATGAGGCAACTCCTCAGATTCTCGGGATGGTCAACAAGGTCAAACATCTGGTTACCGTAGAAGAAGTATAAAAAGTTAAAAGATACTGAAATGGATTTAAGCAATCTGAAACCGGCAAAAGGTTCTGTAAAGAAGGAAAAACGTATCGGAAGAGGTGAAGGCTCGGGCCACGGTGGAACATCCACACGCGGACACAAAGGCGCGAAATCCCGCTCAGGCTATTCCAAAAAGCTGGGTTATGAAGGCGGCCAGATGTCGCTGGTCAGGCGTGTTCCCAAATTTGGTTTTAAGAATTTCAACCGTGTGGAATACAAAGGCATCAACCTGGATGTTTTGCAGCAAATAGCAGAAAAGAAGAATCTTGAGGTGATCACACCCGAGGTTTTCGTTGAAAGCGGTTATGCTTCAAAGAAAGACCTGATCAAGATCCTGGGTCGCGGGGAATTGAAAGCAAAACTTGAGATTACTGCTCATGGCTTCTCGGCAACTGCCAAAAAGGCAATTGAAGAATTAGGTGGAATTGCTCACAAAATTTAAATTTGTTTGAATGAAAAAATTGATTCAAACCTTAAGAAACATTTGGAAGATAGATGATCTCCGAAAGCGGATCATCTTTACCATCGGACTTGTTTTAATTTACCGGCTGGGTTCGTACGTGGTACTGCCGGGTGTTGACCCGACTATGCTTGCGAACCTCCAGAACCAGACCAGTTCAGGTCTTCTGGGATTGTTGAATATGTTTTCGGGCGGGGCTTTTTCAAATGCCTCTATATTTGCTCTTGGGATCATGCCATATATCTCTGCCTCCATTGTGATGCAGCTGCTGGGCATGGCCATACCCTACTTCCAGAAATTGCAGAAGGAGGGCGAAAGCGGACGAAAGAAAATCAACCAGATGACACGTTATCTGACTGTTGTTATCCTTATTTTCCAGTCGCCTGCCTACATTGCAAATCTGGCTTCTCAACTTCCTCCGGAAGGGATCATGCCTTTTAACCCGAACGTTACCCACCACTCTGTCTTTTCCTTTTTCGGAATTTCCTCGATCATAATCCTTACAGCCGGATCGATGTTCGTGATGTGGCTTGGCGAGCGTATCACCGATAAAGGAATCGGTAATGGAATTTCTTTGATCATCATGATCGGGATCATTGCCCGGTTACCATTTTCGCTCTTCAGTGAGTTGGTTTCGCGGATGGAACAAAAAGGGGGAGGACTGGTTTTCTTTGTAGTTGAGATTGCATTCCTGGTATTTGTGGTGCTGGTTACCATCCTGTTGGTTCAGGGTACCCGAAAAATTCCGGTGCAATATGCCAAGAGGATAGTTGGGAACAAACAATACGGTGGCGTTCGCCAATACATACCACTTAAAGTTAACGCTGCTGGTGTTATGCCCATTATCTTTGCGCAGGCCATTATGTTCCTGCCTTTGACTATTGCGGGTTTTGCCAGCAATGAGACCCTCACGGGATTTGCCAGGGTGTTTACCGATATCAACGGGTTCTGGTACAATTTTGTGTTTTTTATTCTGATCATCTTCTTTACCTATTTTTATACAGCCATCACGGTAAACCTGAACCAAATGGCAGAAGATATGAAAAAGAATGGCGGTTTCATTCCCGGGGTTAAACCGGGCAAGAAGACCGCTGAGTTCATTGATGATGTAATGTCGCGCATCGTACTGCCGGGATCCATCTTTCTGGGATTTGTGGCCATCATGCCGGCTTTGGTCAGGATGGTCGGGATCACTTCTCAGTTTGCACAATTCTACGGCGGCACTTCCTTATTGATCCTCGTCGGAGTTGTGTTGGACACCCTGCAACAGATCGAAAGTCACCTTCTGATGCGTCATTACGATGGACTTACGAAATCGGGAAGGATAAAGGGACGTTCTTCATATGCCGTCAGCAGTTAAAAGGTATGTTCGACAAAATAATGACCTTAAAATCGGCGGATGAAATTGAGATACTGAGGGAGAATGCGCTTATAGTAAGCAGAACTTTAGCGGAGGTCGCTAAATATATAAAACCGGGTGTCAGTACGTTGACACTTGATAAAATTGCTGAGGAATATATCCGGGCGGAAGGGGCGGTACCCGGGTTTAAAGGTTACAGAGGATTTCCGGCTACACTGTGTACCTCCATCAACGAAGAGGTTGTGCATGGGATTCCGGGGGAGAGAGTTCTTAAAAATGGTGATATAATTTCGATTGACTGCGGATGCCAGAAACATGGTTTTTTCGGGGATTCAGCCTATACATTTCCTGTTGGTACGGTTGGTGAAGGGGTGCTAATGTTGCTAAAACGAACCAGGGAATCTCTGACCAAAGCCATTGAAGCGGCCGTTGCCGGCAGAAGGATTGGCGATATCAGCGCAGCGGTGCAGGAATATGTAGAGGGTTTTGGTTATTCGGTTGTACGGGAGTTGGTTGGACATGGGATCGGGCGGCAGTTACACGAAAAACCCGATGTTCCTAATTATGGCAGAAAGGGATCGGGAATAAAGATGCAGCCCGGGTTGGTCATTTGCATTGAGCCGATGATTAACATGGGAACAAAATCGGTACTGCAGGATCATGACGGATGGACCATCCGCACTGCTGACCGGATGCCGTCGGCTCATTATGAACTGACGGTAGTTGTTCAGAAAGAGCGGGCGGATGTTCTTTCGACCTTTAAGTATATTGAAGAAGTTCTTGGACCTAGCAGCATATAGAATGGCAAAGCAATCATCAATCCAGCAGGATGGCACAGTCATCGAATCACTTGGTAACGCGATGTTCCGGGTTGAGTTGGAAAATGGGCATGTAATAACGGCCCATATATCGGGGAAAATGAGAATGCATTATATAAAAATACTTCCCGGTGACAAAGTCCGGATTGAAATGTCGCCGTATGATTTGACAAAGGGAAGGATTACATTCAGATATCAATAGACAATAAAGCAACGATACCATGAAAGTACGAGCATCAATTAAGAAAAGGTCTGCCGATTGCAAGATAGTACGCAGAAAAGGCAAACTCTATGTTATCAATAAAAAAAATCCTAAGTTCAAACAGAGACAAGGTTAAAAGTTCATAAACATTAAATTGGATTAATATGGCCAGAATTGCAGGTATTGATTTACCTAAGAACAAAAGGGGTGAAATCGGGCTGACTTATATTTTTGGGATCGGAAAGAGCACGGCTCAGAAGATTCTGGAGAAGGCCGGGGTGGACCGCGACAAGAAGGTACAGGACTGGAATGATGAAGAGCAGAATAAAATTCGTACGGTTATCAACGATAACTATAAGATTGAAGGTGCCTTGCGGTCGGAAGTTCAGATGAACATAAAGCGTTTGATGGATATTGGTTGTTACCGTGGGATCCGTCATCGTCTGGGCTTACCTGTTCGTGGTCAGAGCACCAAGAATAATGCCCGTACGCGGAAAGGCAGGAAAAAGACTGTTGCCAACAAGAAGAAGGCAACCAAGGGTTGATAAATAGCGATAAGCGAGTAGCGAATAGGGAAATACAGAAGTAAAATAATATGGCAAAGACTGAAAAAAGTTCAAGAAAACGAGTTGTTAAGGTTGATGCAGTTGGGAAAGCATACATCAACGCTTCTTTCAACAATCTCATTATCACCTTGACCAACAATACCGGTCAGGTAGTTAGTTGGTCATCGGCCGGGAAAATGGGTTTCAAAGGTTCAAAAAAGAATACTCCTTATGCAGCCCAGATGGCCGCCCAGGATGCTTCGAAGGTTGCCTATGATCTTGGCTTGCGTAAGGTAAAGGTTTACATTAAGGGTCCGGGCGCCGGCCGTGAGTCAGCCATCCGTACGCTGCATACTGCGGGAATCGAGGTTACAGAGATCGTCGACATCACACCATTGCCTCACAATGGTTGTCGTCCTCCGAAAAGAAGAAGAGTTTAACGTTAATATATTATACATACCATGGCAAGATACATTGGTCCTAAGTCCAAGATTGCAAGAAGATTCAGAGATCCGATTTTCGGTCCTGACAAAAGTTACGAGAAAAAGAATTACCCCCCGGGAATGCACGGACAGAACAAACGTCGTTCAAAATCATCGGAGTATGGCACCCAGCTCATGGAGAAACAAAAGGCCAAATATACCTATGGAATTTTAGAACGTCAGTTTAAAAATACTTTTCTGAAAGCCGCGCGTAAGGGTGGTATCACGGGCGAAGTGTTGCTTCAGTTGATCGAAGCCCGTCTTGACAATGTTGTTTTCCGTCTTGGAATTTCCCCATCACGTGATGGAGCCCGCCAGCTTATTTCGCACCGGCATATTCAGGTTAACGGTAAAGTGGTCAACATCCC
This sequence comes from Alphaproteobacteria bacterium, assembly GCA_009928665.1. Lineage (GTDB taxonomy): Bacteria > Bacteroidota > Bacteroidia > Bacteroidales > FEN-979 > CAIVAT01. The sequence goes on along the minus strand of SACF01000006.1, from coordinate 21,763 downwards.
ATCATTCGAATTGCGTCCCGGAGATATTGTTGCGGTGCGCGAGCGTTCAAAATCACTTGAAATTATCACCAATTCCATTGCAGGAAGGGGTAATCAGTTTCCCTGGCTGGAGTGGGATGGCGGTATGATGACCGGAAAATTCATGAATTACCCGGAGCGGGACCAGATTCCTGAAAATATTAAGGAGCAGCTTATCGTCGAATTGTATTCGAAATAACAATAATTAACAAAAACAGTATCATATGGCAATATTACCGTTCCAGAAACCGGACAAGGTCATCATGGTGGAAGCCGATGACTCCCGTGGAGTATTTGAATTCCGTCCGCTAGAACCTGGTTTTGGTGTGACCATTGGAAACTCGCTCAGGAGAATCCTTCTTTCATCGCTCGAAGGCTTTGCCATCACCTCGGTAAAGATTGAAGGAGTTGAGCAGGAATTTTCCACGATAAAAGGTGTTATTGAGGACGTTACAGAAGTCATTCTGAACCTGAAACAGATTCGTTTCAAACGACTTATAGAGACCGAAAACTCGGAAAAGGTAACAGTGATCATCGCACAACAGAAAGAATTCAAGGCTGGAGATATCAACAAGTTTTTATCGGTTTTCCAGGTATTGAATCCCGAAGTGGTAATTTGTCATATGGAACCCTCCGTAAAACTTACTGTTGAGTTATCAGTCGACAAAGGACGCGGATATGTTCCCGCTGAGGAGAATAAGACCCTGGGCTCCTCCCTGGGTCGAATTGCAATCGACTCGGTTCATACTCCCATTAAAAATGTCACTTTCAACATTGAGAACTTCAGGGTCGAACAGAAGACGGACTACGAGAAACTGATCATTGAGGTCGAAACCGACGGCTCGATTCACCCGAAAAATGCATTGAAAGAGGCAGCCAAGATCCTGATCCATCATTTTATGTTGTTCTCGGATGAAAAGATCACCATCGACTCGGCTGAAAAGGCTGTTACTGAGGAATTTGATGAAACTTCGCTGCATATCCGTCAATTGCTGAAAACCAAGCTTGTCGATATGGATCTTTCGGTCAGGGCATTGAATTGCCTTAAAGCGGCTGATGTGGAGTATCTGGGCGATCTGGTCGCTTTCAACAAAAATGACCTGCTGAAATTCCGCAACTTCGGAAAGAAATCACTGACCGAACTGGAAGAGCTGGTAAAGTCGAAAGGACTTGAGTTTGGAATGAATACGACAAAGTACAAATTAGATAAGGATTAATTGCAATGAGACACCAAAAGAAGATTAATCATTTAGGCAGGAAAAGTGCCCATCGTAAGGCGATGTTGTCGAATATGGCAACTTCACTGATTCTTCATAAACGCATACACACTACGGTTGCCAAGGCTAAGGCGTTAAGGACCTTTGTTGAGCCACTGATCACCAAGTCGAAGGACGATACCACCCATTCGCGTCGTATCGTTTTCGGATACCTGCAAAGTAAAGAGGCAGTTACGGAACTTTTCAAGGAGATCTCGAAAAAGATCATGGAGCGGCCGGGCGGTTATACCCGGATCCTGAAGACCGGTAACCGTTTTGGAGATAATGCTGAAATGTGCCTCCTTGAGCTGGTCGATTACAACGAATCCATGATGACCAGCAGGGATGACGGGAAAGCAAAGCCGACCCGCAGAAGAAGAAGCGGAGCAAAGAAAAAAGAGACACCGGTAGCCCCGGAGCCCAAGGCAGAGTCGACGGAAGAAAAACCGGAAGCCTGATTCTGAAACCACGAATTAATGATTTCTGAAAGGATAACGGGGATTCTTGTTATCCTTTTTCTGTTCTGTATTAACCAATAAAAAACCAGGAAATGAGTACAATATTATCAGTACATGGAAGACAGATTCTCGATTCCCGCGGAAATCCAACGATTGAGGTTGATGTTGTAACCGATAGCGGGATTATCGGCCGTGCCGCTATTCCTTCAGGGGCATCGACAGGTATTCATGAAGCCGTTGAACTTCGTGACGGCGATAAAAAAGTTTTCATGGGGAAAGGCGTACTTCTGGCTGTTCAAAATGTCAATAAAATAATTGCCGAGGAGTTGCAGGGAATGTACATCGCCGACCAGCTTGAAATCGATCAAAAGATGATTGAACTGGATGGAACGCCCAATAAATCCAAGCTTGGCGCAAATGCCATACTGGGCGTGTCGTTGGCTGTTGCGCATGCAGCCGCTCAAACTACCGGACAGGAATTGTACCGGTATATCGGCGGGGTGTCGGCACAAACCCTGCCCATTCCGATGATGAATATCCTCAACGGCGGATCCCATGCCGACAACTCTATTGATTTCCAGGAATTCATGATCATGCCGGTCGGCGCAACATCATTTTCTGAAGCTATCCGGATGGGGGCTGAGGTATTTCATAACCTGAAATCGGTTCTGAAAAAGGGAAAATATTCGACCAACGTAGGTGATGAGGGTGGTTTTGCCCCGAATCTTAAGTCGAATGAAGAAGCCCTGAAAGTGATCCTCAAAGCCATTGAGGCAGCAGGATACCAACCGGGCCGGGACATTTGCATTGCACTGGATCCTGCATCTTCAGAATATTATATCCCGGAAGAGAATGTGTATCATTTGAAAAAATCGACCGGCGAAAAGCTCTCACCTGCCGAAATGGTCTCTTTCTGGAAGGATTGGGTGAAACGGTATCCCATTATCTCCATTGAGGACGGGATGGCAGAGGATGACTGGGATGGCTGGAGGCTGATGACCAAAGAGCTTGGCAATAAAATTCAACTTGTCGGCGATGATATTTTCGTGACCAATGTCGATAGGCTGGCTCAGGGCATCAAAAAGGGTGTGGCGAATTCCATCCTGATCAAGGTAAATCAGATCGGCACCCTCAGCGAAACAATAAACGCTGTCAATATGGCTTACCGCAGCGGTTACACGGCCGTGATCAGCCATCGTTCCGGTGAGACTGAGGATGTGACCATTGCCGATCTTGCCGTGGCATTGAACACCGGTTTGATCAAAACGGGATCAGCATGCCGGACCGACCGGATTGCAAAGTACAACCAGTTACTCCGGATTGAGGAGCAATTGGGTGATATGGCAAAGTATCCCGGAAAGGAATTCAAATACAGGAGATAACCTCCAAAATAAAATCAAAAATCATGGTTGCCCGGGCTTGTAAAGTCCGGGCATTATTTTTCTGTTAATAAAGATGTTGAAATAAAAAGAACGGAGGATTAGAATATATTGCTATAAGATAATATATTTGAACCTGCGACAGTACCTAATTTTTGTTTGTGAAAAAGATCTTCCCGATCCGGTTATTGATTTTGTTTTTTTTGATTTCCGGATATGGTTTTTCACAGAGTGCCGGAACCACTAAAATGTCGCCATTTGCCAAGCGGTGGTATCTGGGAATTAATTTAGGACCCGACTTTTACTATGGCGATCTCCGCACCAAGTCGTTCCTGCCTAATAAAAATGTGAGCCTTGCGGGAAGCCTTTTCCTGCAGTATCACTTTGATGATATTTTCGGTTTACGGATCCAGTTGTTACCGGGAGGGCTCAACGGATCGAAAATGGTTGAAAAAGAAGGAAAAACCATTGAAGAGTCCTTCACGGGGATTTTCATTGAAGCCAATGTAAATGGAACAGTTAACTTTTTTAATTTATTCTCTCCGGGTAAACCTGAAAGGAGGTTTTTTATTTACGGAACAGTCGGTGTCGGGTACTCGGGTTGGTACTCGAAACTGTTGAATAAGGTATACAACTATGATTCCCTTTCCACAGACAATCCTTTAAAGAATTTTCATTCTTCTCTCGTTTTACCCGTTGGAGTAGGGGCTATTTTCAAGATCAGTGAAAAGATACAGGCAAATGTGGAGTGGACCTGGCGCTCCTACCTTTCTGACCAGCTCGACAATACAATCGGGGGATATAAATTCGACATGGTCGATTATCTTGCAGTTGGAATTTCCCTGCGGGTCGGAGGGAAGGGAAAGCATCAGAAAGAAAATCTGAATGTGCTTGATTACCGGTATCCGGTTTATCCGGTCACCTACCAGCAACCGGAGCCGGTCAGGACACCTCAGGCGGAACCACCTGTTCCTGTGCAGCAATCGTATGCGCAGGAGGATTATGACTACGTGGTGCAAATTTTTGCGTTTGACAAACACAACTACAGCGCTGAGTGGATCCGTAAACGTTATAAGATTGGTCGGGAGGTTCGTCGCGAGCAGGAGGGAACCCTTTCACGGTACCTCGTTGGTAACTACAGGGATATTCAATCAGCAAAAGCGCTTCGGGATGAAATGTTGCAGAAAGGTATCCATGATGCTTTTATCGTAGCATACAAGGACGGGGTCAGGCACCATACGGTAATCGCCGAATGATTACTTACAAACCTGTCGGATAAAACCTACCGATTGGGGGTCATTCATCCCGGCATTCAATGATTTTTGAAAATCACTGCAGGAGATGGCAGTATTTCCAAGGAAAAAATTGGCCAATCCCCTGTTGTAATAAATCGATTTGAGGGTATTGTTGTCGGTAACCTGCGTTGTAGAAAGACCCAAAGCATAATCGAAATCGAGGATTGCACCGTTGTAATCAGCAAGCTTGAGTTTACAATTACCCCGGTAGGAGTAGATGCCCATTAAACCGGATGACTGTGGTTTAAGCTCAAGGGCACGGTTAAAACTCCGGATAGCCTCTGTATAGTTTCCGTTTTCATATTTCCAGACCCCATCCCAATAAACCTTGTAATAATCATCCTGAATACCGGGTGCGCTGTTGTAGCTGCTGGTGGCAGGGACACTGCTGACCGTCGTAAAATTCATCGACGGACCCCTGTAATTATAATTCCGGCAGTACTCTTTCAGTGCTTTTTCATTTTCGACATCTTTATAGCCGAATTGAAGGGCAGTATTCCAATCCTGACATGCACCATTCAGATCCTTGAGGTAGTACCGGGCAACTCCGCGGTTGTAAATCGCAGTGAGCCATGAAGTATAGTAGCTTTGGTCGGAGGGTTTAAGCATGACTGCATGGTCGAAATCCTGCATGGCGCCTGTGGCATCTCCCATTTTGTGCCGGGCGTTGCCGCGGTAAGCATAGGTAAGAAAGAAATCGGTGTAGGGAGGATATTTTGCAGCTTCTGTAAGGTCAAAGACCGACTGCGCATAATTGCCGGTACCATAATTGGAAACTCCACGGCGGTAGTAATCATCGGCCGTCTGAGGAATCCCCGTGTATTGCTGAATGGGAACAGGACCGCCACTGAACCTGATAAAACTTTGAAAGGTGTTGTACTCGGTTTCGTAATAGGTTGACCTGAATATCTTGTCCCGGTTCTTTAATTCAAGATAAGGTGTGTAAAACTTTTTTTTATTCATAACCTGGATAAGGCGGAAACGGACCAGGGTTTGACCTCCGGATTGGACCGGCCAGAAACCGATTAAAAGGTTATGGGAAGCAATGGTTTTATCAGTCAGCGTTTTTTGTATATCGTAAGCAATGTTGGAGGTAAAGGTATTTTTGTTATAATTGATCATGGTACCACTGCAAACGACCTCCATGTTGGTGATATAGGGTTTGTTGAATTCCATTTTTTCGGGTAAGATCTCGGCCAGTTTCGATGCTTTGAACACGAAATAGGATAATCCCTTTTGGTAGTGCCAACTTTCCATGAGAATCGGAAATTCATAGTATCCGGTCTTGAATTTGATGATCAGGACGGCGTATTGTTCATTTTCATATGTCACATCCCTCATTTCAAGCAGTTCAAAATTTTCTCTTCCCAACTTGTAATAGGTCTTTCCGGAACGGTTATAATCAGATTTACTGTATAAAAGTCTGTTTTCTTCCGAAACCCACTTTCCGTCATCCAGTAAGGTCCAGCCCATCGCTTTCTCGATGGATGACCGGGGTTCACTGATGATTGGGAGGTTGTTGACCGAACGTTCGACAGATTGAAATTGGGGCTGGCTCATTAACGGAACTGAAGGAGCCGGATTCCCCGGATACTGTCCCCAAAGTAGTCCGGTAATCAACAAACTCAGCAACGATAATATAACTGGTCTCATCATTTCAAAATTACGCTAAAAATTCATTAAAACATGAACAAGCAGCGATGTGACACGTTTTACATTTTCATTAAAGACCTTAGAAACATCTTCCCAGGTCACGGGTGCTTCATCATGTTTCCAAGAGTCGTAATCGGTCGACAATGCAACTGAGGCATAAGGGATCCCGGCCTCATTGGCAAGGCTTGCTTCCGGAGCAATGCTCATGTTGACCACATCTGCACCAAGAACTCGGAACATTTGAGATTCAGCACGGGTAGAAAAGCGGGGGCCTTCGATGGTAACAATGGTTCCGGTTTTGTGAAAGGAAAGCCCCAACGATTCACAGCCGGCTGTCAGTTTGTCGCGAAGCATTTCTGAAAACGGGTTGGCCATGGCAGTATGGACAACATTACCATTTTCAAAATGGTCGTAAAAAGTATTTATCCGGTGTCTGGTAAAATCGAGGAATTGATCAAGGATTACCAGATCTCCCCTTTTGATTTCTTCGCGCAGGCTTCCGCAGGCTGTAGTAGTCAGAATATACCGGCATCCAAATTCTTTTAAGGCGGATATGTTTGCCCGGTTGTTGACGCCTCCCGGGGTTATGGAATGGTCCCGACCATGACGGGAAAGAATAAATACCTCGCAATTACCTATAAAGCCTGAGTAAAACGGAGAACTTGGGTTGCCATATTTTGTGTTAGCCGTAAGCTCCCGGGTATCGGAGAAAAGATTTAGTTTTTCAAGCCCGGAGCCGCCGATCAGACCTATTTTGACCATGTTACAAAATTTAAGCGAATATAAGAGAAATCCCTTAGTGATTCAAACCCCTGATGGCATCAAAACTGCAATAATTTATTATTTTTTAATAACATTTTAAAACATCATTGAAAATGAGCAGGATGGGGAGGCTGATATTTGCAGTCCGTTTTTCAAGGTAATTATGTGTAGATTTGCATATAAAATTATTTTTCATGGAAATTGCATATGCAGGAGAACATCTTATACCGGGGTTTCTGGGTAAGATATTGGTCTGGGTCAGTTTTATTGCGGCGATTCTTGCCGCGGGGGGATACCTTTACGGATTTTTCGGGAAACCGGGAAAGTATCTTTCGACCCGGAAAGTACGTGTTCTTTATTTTCTGCATACCATTGCCCTGATTGGTGTCGGAGTGGTTCTTTATTTTCTGATTTTCAGGCACTATTTTGAATATTCTTATGTGTGGCAGTATTCCTCGACGGAACTTCCGGTAAGGTATATCATTTCCTGTTTCTGGGCAGGGCAGGAGGGGAGTTTTCTGGTATGGGCCGTTTGGCAGGCACTGGCCGGAATCGTAATCCTGTTCATTTCCCGTGATTGGGAAAAACCTGTCATGGCGGTTGTTTCGATATCCCAGGCATTTCTCACATCGATGTTGTTGGGAGTTCAGTTTTTCGGTATAAAGATTGGATCGAGCCCGTTTTTGTTGCTTCGTGAAACCATGGAATCGGTGGACGGGACCATTTTTGCACTTCCCAATTATTTATCGATGATTTCTGACGGGAATGGATTAAATCCGTTGTTGGAGAATATTTGGATGACTATTCATCCCCCGGTGCTATTCCTCGGGTACGCGCTTGCCCTGGTACCTTTTGCCTATGCAGCGGCCTCGCTGATGAAAAAAGATTACTACAGCTGGGTGAGTCGTGCCATTCCATGGTCGCTTGCTTCGCTCTTGTTCCTGGGCGCAGGTATTCTGCTTGGCGGAGCCTGGGCATACGTATCCCTGACTTTCGGAGGCTTCTGGACCTGGGATCCGGTGGAGAACAGTTCGCTGGTTCCCTGGTTGACGCTGTTGGCCGGCCTCCATTTTCTGCTCATCGCGCGCCGCCAGAATTATGCGCTTCCCGCTTCTTACATGGCGCTCATGCTATCGTATGTTCTGGTTCTTTATGCAAGTTTCCTGACCCGCAGCGGGGTGCTGGGCGACACCTCTGCACATTCATTTGGCGATAACGGAATGACCCTGCAGTTGCTCCTCTTTCTCCTGACCTTCTTTTTCTTTACCGTTGTGATTATAGGGTACAACCTTAGGAGAATCCATAAATCGAGGAAGGATTTGTTATGGTCGCGGGAGTTCTGGATGTTCATTGGTTCGGTTGTGATCACCCTGGCTGCATTTCAGATCATTTTCACGACTTCCATCCCGGTTTTCAACAGCTTGTTGGGGACCAGCTTCGCCCCCCCGGTCGATTCAGTCGGTTTCTATAATAAATGGCAAACTCCTTTCGCGATCCTGATTGCAGGATTCATTGCATTCAGCCAGGTTCTGAACTATCAGTCGAATCGACCGGGAACCCTCTGGCGCAGGATGTGGATGCCCATGTCGCTCTCGGCGATCCTTACGACCCTCATATTTTTTTCGGGTGTTCTTCGTCAGTTGAATATGGCAATCCTGATCTTCTTTGCGATCACCGCATTTTTCGCATTGATGAATAAACTGTTTTTCAGCAAGACCAAACCGGTAAATTACGGGGCCATAATCACCCATGCCGGTTTTGTTATCTTCCTGACAGGAACGGTACTGACGTTTCTTAACTCCGAGACCATTTCGTCCAATACCTCCCGGTACGACCTGGGGGATGATCAAAGAAATGCCGAGAACCTTGTCTTGATGCGAAATGATACCCTTTACATGAACCGTTTTTATGTTTCTTACGTTTCACAAAGGATCGCGGGTAATACCACGGTTTACCAGGTGGATTTTTTAAGATTTAAGAACGGTCAGTTTCAAAAAGCATTTTCACTCTATCCATCTGTGAATGTCCATCCAAGGATGGGAGCGGTTTATAATCCGGATACCCGTCATTTTTTAACCCGTGATTATTACTCCTATATTTCGGCGGTATCAAGGGAACCGGATTATATCGTGATAAAGACCATCATGAACCCGAATATCAATATTTTGTGGATCGGGTGTTTAGCTATGATCATCGGGTTTGCATTCTCTTTGTACCGGCGGGCGCGGCGGCTGTGGCTGGTCACAGGCCGTTAGACCGGTTCTCACTTTTCCTTGGCCTTGTTTTCGAGCATCGGTACGAATCGGAATGCCCCGTGTTCGCGGGTTTCATAATCAGTCTCAGAAATCCGGGTCACTGAAGTCATAGTTTGTACATCCGACGGGCCGACCGGAATAACGAGGATCCCTCCGGGCCGGAGTTGCAGGAGAAGTTGTTCGGGAGTATAAGGCGCTGCAGCGGTAACTAAAATCTTATCGAAAGGAGCAAAAGCCGGTAATCCCTGATATCCGTCACCATAAAAGGTTTTGATGGTTGGAAATCCGAGCGTGGGAAGCAGTTTGGATGTTTTTTCGAATAGTGATTTCTGGCGTTCGATGGTAAAGACCCGGGCGCCCATTTCGGCCAGGATGCAAGCCTGGTACCCTGAGCCTGTACCGATTTCCAGAACCTTTTCCTTAGGCTTTAGTTCGAGAAGGCTGGTTTGAAAAGCAACGGTATAAGGCTGGGAAATCGTTTGTCCGGCTCCGATCGGGAAGGGTTTATCCTCATAGGCATATTCGAGGAACGAAGAATCAAAGAAGAAGTGGCGGGGAACCTTTTCCATGGCATCCAGGACACGAGGATCGGAAATGCCTTTCTCCCGGATCTGACGCACCAATAATTTTCTGAGGCCCTGGTGCCGGTAAGAATCGATCGGTACTTTAACAGTCATGCGGTATCGTGTTAAATTTTTCACGAAATTAATAATTTCAGAGCGGGTAAAAACCTACCTTTGCAGAAAAAATGAACATGTTGAAAATTGGCGTTCTCGGAGCAGGTCACCTTGGTAAAATCCACATCCGGTGTATCAAGGAAATTGATAAGTATGATCTCATCGGTTTCTTTGACCCGGACGATACCAACAGCGCCCTGGCGGAGAAGGAGTTCGGGATTAAACGGTGGAAGGCGATTGATGAACTGATTGATGCTGTGGATGTTGTGGATATCGTAACTCCGACCATCTCCCATTTTGAGTGTGCCTCAAGGGCTTTGAAGAAATGCCGTCACGTTTTCATCGAGAAACCGATCGTGACAAGTCTGGAGGAGGCTCGCGAGCTTATTAAAATAGCAGGAGAAGCAAATGTCAAGGTTCAGGTTGGGCATGTTGAAAGGTTCAATCCCGCATTTCTTGCCGCGGAACCCTATTTTAACCGTCCCATGTTCATCGAGACACACCGGTTATCGATGTTCAATCCCAGGGGAACCGATGTTCCGGTGATTCTCGATTTGATGATCCACGACATTGATATCGTTTTAAGTGTCGTTAAAAGTAATATTCGGAAGATCAGTGCCAGCGGTGTTGCAGTGGTCAGTGATTCTCCCGACATCGCAAATGCACGGATTGAATTTAACAACGGGTGTGTCGCTAATCTCACTGCAAGCAGGATTTCGTTGAAGAACATGCGGAAATCGCGCTTTTTTCAAAGGGATGCCTATATATCTGTTGACTTTTTAAAGAAAGAACTGGAAGTGGTACGGATTCAGGATGCCGGTCAGCAGGATGCCTCCGGAGCCTTTGTTCTCGATTTCGGACCGGGAAAGGATCCCAAGCAGATCAGTTTCGACAAGCCGCCCATTCAATCTACCAATGCCATAAAAACCGAACTGGAGAGCTTTTATTTTTCCATCATAAATAATACCCTGCCTTCGGTGACCATCATCGATGGTTACAGCGCACTGGAAGTAGCCTATAAAATCATCAGCAAGATTCAACAGAATTCTGCTAATATATTGTGAACGTGATTAATGGAATGTTCATTACTTTTGTTCAGAAATAAACAATATCGTGAAAAATGCTCCGTTAGCCTTTAGGAGTTCGTAATTTCAATCAGCCTCTTGTTTATGATAATACGGAATACGCTCAACTCTTTTTTCCTTTTAATCCTGTTGTTGACCGGCGCCACTTCCTGCGAAAAATTCAAGGGTGATCAGACGATTCCAGCTTACCTGAAGATTGATTCCATTTACCTGAGCACCGAATATTATGCACAGGGCACAGCTTCGCATCAGATCACCGATGCCTGGGTATACATTGACGATTATTCGATGGGCGCGTTTGAGTTGCCGGCGAAGCTGCCGGCACTTTACCAGGGGAAGCACAAGGTTATGATATGGCCGGGAATCAAAAGAGACGGGATCGGAGCTACCCGGACTGTTTATGAGTTTTACAGTCCCATCACCCGCGAAGTGACATTCACCGAAGACAGTACTTCGTCGATGGGCGTTTTAAAGACCACCTACCAAAGCACTACCCTGTTTAGCTGGAAGGAGGATTTTGAGAGCATTTCGGTGTCGCTCGATACCACCGACCGCAGCCTTACCGCCATTCGCCTCACCGCACCGGGATCTCCGGATACATTCGAGGGAAACCATTCAGGTTGGGTTGTCCTCGATACGGCCAATAATTTCTTTGAATGCCAGTCGCACGAAGAATACGCCATTCCAGCCTCTACCGTATATCTGGAGTTGAATTTTAACATCTCGAATTCAATGATTGTCGGCGTTTTCACCTATTCGGATCTTATGGTTTACCAAAGTCCGATCATAACCCTGAACCCTACCAACGACACATGGAAAAAGATCTATATTGACCTCACGACCACCCTGAATGCTTATTCCGGAATGAAAACCTTCCGGGTATATTTATACACATTTTTAGACAGCGGACTCGAAAAATCGACCCTGCTGTTCGACAACTTCAAAGTGGTGACGCGAAAATAACGGGAACTACCGGTTTTAAACTTACAAGGATGAATAAACGTTTACAGGTGACCAAGTATATTATTGCTGACTTTCTTTCAGCTTTCATAGCCTGGACCTTATTCTTCGTTTACAGGAAGTGGGTGGTTGACCACCAGATTTTCTCTCATATCCAGGATATCTTCACAGACCGGAAATTGTATTACGGGATTACCATTATTCCGATATTCTGGCTGATTCTGTACACGCTGATCGGAACCTACCGTAAAATATACCGTAAAGCCCGGCTCCGTGAGTTTGCACAGTCCATTTTGATCACTTTTATCGGCGTGACCATATTGTTTTTTACCCTGATCCTCGATGATGTCATTATCAGTCAGAGAAACTACGCGGAATTTTTCTTTATCCTTATTTTTCTCCATTTGTTTTTCACGGCCGGGTTCCGTTTCTTTCTGACATCCCGGGCAGCTTATAAGATCCATCATAAAATCATCGGTTTCAACACCATCATCATCGGCAGCAACGGGAATGCTGTGAATATTTATCATGAGATCGAGAATCAGGTGAAATCATCGGGAAACCGGTTTGTGGGCTTTATCAATGTAGAGGATTACAGTCAGTATAAACTGACCGATTTTATTCCCCATCTCGGTGGGCTGCAGGATTTGAACCGGCTGATCCGCGAAAACAGTATCGAAGAGGTAATCATTGCCATTGAGCATTCTGAAAATCATACCATTGAAAATATTATCACGCAGCTTGAAGATACCGATGTTGTAATCAAAATCATCCCCGCTATGCAGGATATCCTGATGGGCTCTGTTAAAACGACCTCCATTTTCCATGCCCCGCTGATCCAAATTTATCCGGATCTGATGCCCGACTGGCAGATGTCGCTGAAAAGGATTCTCGATATCGTGATATCGAGCATATGTCTGATCCTGCTTTCTCCGGTGATGCTGATAACAGCCATCATGATCAAGTTGACTTCAGCGGGACCGGTTTTTTATTCACAGGAGCGAATCGGTATTCGGGGAAAGCCTTTCATCATGCATAAATTCAGGACGATGTACAACAATGCCGAGGAAAATGGTCCGCAGTTATCTTCGAAGAATGATCCGAGGATCACGCCGATCGGTAAGTTTCTGCGTCAGTTCCGGGTGGATGAAGTCCCCCAGTTCTACACGGTGTTGAAGGGCGATATGAGTCTGGTCGGCCCCCGGCCGGAACGTCAGTTTTATATCAACATGATCACGAAACAAGCGCCTCACTACCGGCTTTTGCATAAGGTAAAACCGGGCATCACCTCCTGGGGGCAGGTGAAATATGGTTATGCCGAGAATCTGGACCAGATGGTCGAACGACTGAAATTCGACATTCTCTATATTGAGAACATGTCGCTGGCGATGGATTTCAAAATCCTGATCTATACCATCCTGATCATCATCCAGGGGCGGGGGAAATAGCATCCGGAAACAATTCCCTGTTAATCATCTCCATGATCTCTGCAGCTTTTCCCTGCAAAAAGATATCTGTCAGTGCCGAAGTGAACGCGGAGGGTTGCGGGTTGATCTCGATAATGGCAGCACCGTTCTGCCTGGCAATGACGGGGATCTGATTCGCCGGCATCACTTCACCGGTAGTGCCGATGACGAGCATCACTTCCGACAGTGAAGCTGCTTCATAGGAAGAATGAAGAGCCATCTGCGGAATCGTTTCACCAAAAAAAACAAAATCGGGTTTCAGCAATCCCCCGCATTCCCGGCAGGTCGGGGGCAGATGATCCAGGCTGATCAGTGAAATATGGTACGTCCGGTCGCAATGAATGCAGCGCAGTGTGGCCGAATTTCCGTGAAAAGCCGTTACGACTTTTGATCCGGCCAGCCGGTGAAGGTCATCGATATTCTGGGTGATCACCTGGCTCAACAACCCTTCCCGTTCCATTCGTGCGAGGATCTCATGGGCTTTGTTTGGCCGGGCATTTTTAAAGTGATCGTAAAATATTTCACGGATGACCTCCCAGGATTCGGAGGGATGTTCATGGAAGTAGGCAAGATCAAGGATCTCCGGATTGTACTTGTTCCAAAGTCCATTCTTTCCCCGAAAGGGTGGAATTCCGCTTTCGACCGAAATTCCGGCACCCGTGAAGGCGGTTGTAAATGATGACTGCCTGAGTATCCCTGTTGCCTTCCTGATAAGATCGGTCATGGGAGCGGATCAGATTGTTATTTCAGCCATTTATCGAGCCAGTTATAGAAGGTTCGTTGCCAGAGGATTCCATTCTGGGGTTTGAGTACCCAGTGGTTCTCATCGGGGAAGTACAGAAACTCGGCGGGAATTCCCCTGAGAATTGCGGCATTGAACGCTTGCATGCCCTGGGTTGCCACAATCCGGTAATCGAGCTCGCCATGGATCACCAGAATGGGGGTGTCCCAGTTCTGTACGAACCGGTGTGGTGAATTTTCGAAAGAGCGTTGGGCGATTTTGTTGTTTTTATCCCAGAATGGTCCACCCAGATCCCAGTTGACAAACCACATCTCTTCGGTTTCAAGATACTGGGCCTCGAGGTTGAACATGCCGTCATGGGCGATGAATGCCTTAAACCGCTTGTTGTGGTTCCCGGCAAGCCAGTAAACAGAAAATCCGCCATAACTGGCGCCAATACACCCCAACCTATCCTTGTCAATATAGGATTCCTTTGAAACGACATCGATGGCGCTGAGGTAGTCCTTCATGTTTTGTCCTCCGTAGTCTCCGCTTATCTGTTCGTTCCATTCCTTGCCGAAACCGGGAAGTCCTCTCCGGTTGGGAGCAACAATAACATAACCGTTGGCGGCCATCATTTGAAAATTCCAGCGGTACGACCAGAACTGGCTGACGGTACTTTGCGGACCGCCTTCGCAATAAAGCAGGGCGGGGTATTTTTTAGTGGAATCAAAATTCACAGGATAGATAATCCAGGTGTGCATATCCTTGTTATCGGTGGTTTTGATCCATCGTTGTTCAACCCGACCGAACTTTAACTGATCCAGCAGATCTTTGTTGGTCATCGTCAGCCGGGTATCTTTACCGCTGGTCTTGTCAACGGAATAGATCTCTGCCGGCATCGACATGGAGACGAGGGTGGCTATCAGCCGGTCGCCGGCAGGAATAACCCCGGTGTAATTATGGATCCCATTGGTTATGCGCGTAATCTTTCCATCGCCAAGCTCCAGTTTGTAAATCTCATCGGTTGCGTGCCAGTCGCTGATAAAATAAATGGTCTGTCCGTCACCACTCCATGCCGGACTTTCAACATTCTGATCGAAAGTTGCTGAGAAATCTTTCTTGTCGCCCGAAGCAATATCAAAAACGATCAGGCGATTCTTATCGGATTCATAGCCATCGCGCTCCATACTTTGCCATGCGATCTTCGACCCGTCCGGTGAATAGACCGGCGCAACATCATAACCCATCATTCCCTCTGATATATTGTTGGTTTTCCCGGTTTCAACCGAATAGAGGTAGATATCGGAGTTGGTTGAGATTGCATATTCCCTTCCCGTCTTTTTGCGGCAGGTATAGGCGATGGTTTTGCTGTCGGGACTCCAGTTGATCTGTTCCATTCCGCCAAAAGGCATCAGGGGTGATTCATATGGTTCCCCCGACATGATGTCGGTTCCGGTGGTTATTTTTTCCCGGGTCAGCTCTGCCGTGAAAATATGGCTGTACGACTGTACCCAGGTATCCCAATGCCGGTACATCAGGTCGTTATAGATTCGACCGGTAGCTTTCGGCAATCCCTGATAGAGGTCTTTGAACTTGTTGTCGGGGTAAACGTCAGCAATATAGAGGATCTTTTTCATATCGGGTGAAATTTTGTACCCGTTGATCCCGTTTTCAACCTGTGTGATTTGCACCCTGTTGGCGCCATCCGGATCCATCATCCACAACTGCATGGAGCCCGATTCGGGTGAGAGAAAGGCAATCTTTTTCCCGTCGGGAGTCCACATTGCCTGGTTTTCACTGAACCGGGTGCGTGTTATCTGTTGTAGGTTTGTCCCATCGGTTCCGATGGTGTAAAGTTCCCGGTTGCTCTTATTCTGATCGATGTCGTAATAGGTTACGCCGTATACGATGGTTTTGTTATCGGGAGCTACTTCGGGTTCACTTACCCGGCCAAAACTCCACAGCACCTCCGGTGTCATGACATCACTTTTCAGTTCCAGGTTCTTTTTTTCAATCAGAGGAGCCTCCTCCTTTTTGTTTTCACCGGTTTTACAAGCAAACAACCCGGCTGTCAGCAAGGCTGCCCAAAGCATATTATACTTATTCATATTGATATGTTTTTATGTTTAAAAGATAAAATCAGCCCAGGTATTTGCCTAAAATCGACAATAATTCGCGCGAGTCGATTGGTTTTGAAAGGTAGTTATCACAGCCGGCGGCAAGGCTTCGTTCACGTTCGCCTTTCAATGCATAAGCCGTCTGGGCGATGATGGGAAGCGTTTTATGTTCTTTTTTGATCTCCACAGTGGCTTCATAGCCATCGAGCAGGGGCATGCGGATATCCATCAGTACCAGATCGATGTGTTGGCTGTTGCACATTTCGATGGCTTCGAACCCGTTTTTTGCCCACACCAGCTTGACCCCGGTCCGTTTCAGGATACGGTCCATGAGGAAGAAATTTGACTCCTCATCTTCTGCAACGAGAATAACCTTTCCGGGCCAGGTATTGGGTGCAACTGCAGCGGGTTTTGGAATCGCGGCATCGAAGGTCATACCGGGCGGGATGGTCAGTGGAAGCCGGACAAAAAATTTTGTCCCTTTTCCGCGTTCCGATTCAAGCCGGATCTCACCGCCGAGCAGTTGAATCAGGTTTTTCGAAATGGTAAGCCCGAGACCTGTTCCGCCGTATTTCCGCGTGTTGCTGTCGTCGACCTGGCGGAAGCGTTCGAAGATAATGTTGTGCATCTCCTGGGGTATGCCGATTCCGGTATCGCGTACAAAAAATTCGATAAAGGATTTATTTTCAACATTCAAGAAGGTGTATCCAAACTCAACAAATCCTTCATCGGTGAATTTTAAGGCGTTTTCAATCAGGTTGGTAAGGATCTGCCGCAGCCGGTTCCCATCGGTAAGTATGGTAAAGTCCTTATCGGTATTTCCGGGCAGACAGTTCAGGATTACATTCAGTTTATTGGTCTTCCGTTTGACTTCGTTGAGTGTGACCGAAAGGTTTGTCAACAGATTGTTAACCTTACACTCCTTTATTTCGATGCGGACCTGTCCCGATTCAATTTTTGCCACGTCGATGATGTCATCGATGATCCGCATGAGGTCGGTTCCCCGTTCTTTAATGATGTGAATGAATTCAGTCCGTTCCTCTTCTGAAATTCCGGGATCGGAAAGCAGGGTCGAGAATCCTAAAATGGCGTTCATGGGAGTCCGGATCTCATGCGACATATTCGAAAGGAATGCGGATTTGAGTTTATCGGATTCCTCTGCTTTTTCTTTCGCGGCAATCAGGTTTTTCTCAATTTTTTTCCGGTCCGATATATCGCGGTAGATTCCATATGCTCCTTCTGTAACCCCTTTGATAATGATGGGGGTAACGATTATGGAAACATCAATCAGGTGGCCGTCCTTATGTTTGCGTTGCGTTTCCAGCTCCGTAACGCTGCCCTTCAGGACATTTTGTGTTATTTGGACGGCTTCACTTTTTATATCGGGGTTCGCGATGAGTTCATCCACATTGACTCCGATGATTTCATTCTGCCGGTAACCGTAAAGATGGGTAAACTCTGAGTTTGCCTTGATTACATTTCCATCGGTATCGATCATGATGATAGCCTCGGGACTCCCCTCGAAAAGCTGATCCAGGTAAGCCTTTTCTTTCTGGAAGACATCTTCGACACTTTTCCTTAAAATGGAGATGGCGATCTGGTCGGCTACAAATTTCAACAGTTCCAGGTCTTGCAGGTTGTACCGGTTTGGATCGGTGTAATTCTGGACTGCGATGACGCCGATCACTTCATCGTTCACGATGAGGGGAACGCCAAGCCATACCTTTGCTGGGGTTCCGACGATCTCAATTTGTCCGGTGCGGGCGAGTTCTTCAATGATCTGTTGGGTGGCCATCAAAGGAGTCCGGGTCTGAATGATATACCCGGTCATGGTCTTGCCAGCCGGAAAGACGGCAAATTTGTCTTCTGAGTCAACCTGGTAAGGAAGGGAAATGGTATGGGTCTTTTTATCATACATGGCGACATAGAAATTCTCCACATCGAGTATCAATCCAAGGTTGGCATGTATCGACCTGAAGACCTCATCAAGGTTGGAGGTCATGTATGAGGACTTAGAAATTTCGAACAGGATTTTTTGAATCAGTTCGGCTCTTTTCTGTTCCGTTACATCGAATATAAATCCTTCAATATGTTGCAGGGTTCCATTTTGGGAAAAAATCCCTTTGGCACGTTCCCATACCCATTTTATTTGATGATTGGCAGTGATTATCTTGTAATTCAGGGTATAGGGGAGATGTGATTTCAACCCTACCTGTACTTCATTCCAGATTCGATCACGGTCATCAAGAGCGATCAGATCATTATAGGAGATGGTTTTATTAAGGATAAGGTCGGATGGTTTATAACCGGTGAGTTCAATGCAGCCGTCACTGATGAATTCCATGGTCCAATCCCGGTCATTCCGGCATCGGTATACCATACCCGGCAGGTTGTCGAGCAGCGTTGTAAATTGTCGCTTACTTTCAGATAAGTCGGCAGTTTTTCGTATGGTGCTGGTAATATCCATGATTGAAACCATGATCAACGACACGCCCCCGAACCTGAAATTTTTCGAATGCAACAAAACGGGTACCTGGCTTCCATCAGGTTTTTGCATGAGCATCATGGACTGGTCGGCATTTTTTTCCTGGTCGATGACTTGCGTATGATGTTCCCCGGGTTCCTGAAAAAGGTCCGACAAGGGTTTGTTGAGGATCTCACTTTCTGAGCCAATCCCCAGCATGGTCAGACATTTCGCGTTGACGAACATTATCTTCCGGTCTTCCGTGGTAAAGATGATGCCTGAAAGACTTGCATTTAGCAGGGAAAGTACTTCTTTGTGTTCCGGAGTATTAAAATTCATTGGTTTGGTGGTATTGGTACAGCGATTAAAAGTAGCGTCTTACCTTCAGTACATATTGATCCCATTCACTTTTAAAGTGTTCCGAGAGATAGTTCTCTTCGGCTTTAATGATGAAATGATGCACGATAATTCCATAAAGCGCCATGGTTATGTTGATCAGATCGGGGAAATAGAGACAGGAGGCAATTGCCATCAGGCTCAGTGTGGTATAGAGGGGATTGCGGCTGAACCGGTACATTCCACCGGTATGCAGACGGGTTTTTTGTTTGGGCAGGCCCATTTTGATTTCAAGCCCAAGCTCCTGAATTGCTAATACCATGATTACTCCGGAAAAACATAGTAATCCGACTGCAATCCAGGAAAGAGCAGATGGAACATGAATATACCCGAAGTGCGGGAATATTGCTTTGATCAAAAATAAAATGACTGAACAGAAAAGCGCAATTTTACCCGAATAGAAAAAAAAAGGTTCAATCGAAGGCCTGCCCCGTATCTCTGAAGCGGAAATCTTTTGTTTCTTCCCGATAAGAAATACCGACACCCCTAACAATCCGAAGGCCAGGATGACTAAGATATTGTGCAGGGGCATAAAATTTTTTCAGTAAAATTAAAAAAAAAATTCACGGAAAAAACCTTAGACCGAATCGGAACAGGTTTGGGGAAAAAGAAATCCGCTTTCACCGGGTAGTGTCACACACTGCGCTCTCCGTTGTCTAAAGTTATCGTTACCGGCGATTTTTCCTATCTTTGCCGGCACAATATTTTAAAATGGCGACCATTCTGCAGGTCGAGAACCTTGCCCGATCGTATGGCGAAAAAAACCTCTTCGAGGATATCTCTTTTGTAATCAACCAATCACAGAAAGTCGCTTTAATTGCCCGTAACGGCGCCGGAAAGACCAGCCTTCTCGACATCATTGCTGGATTGGAACCAAGCGATGGGGGCGAGGTTACACATTTTGCCCGCGATTCATTTGCCTACCTCAAACAGGAGCCCGCTTTGAACCTTCAGAGCACTGTTTTCGAGGAGGTGTACGCCCATACCACGGAAGTACAGCAAGCTATTCTTGATTACGAGATGGCCATTACCACGGGCAACCGGGAAGCCCTTGAACCTGCCATCAACCGTATGGATGCCTTGCAGGGTTGGGAATATGAGACCCGGATCCGGCAGATTCTTACCCAACTGAAGCTGCCCGACATGAACCAGAAGCTGTGTGAGCTGTCGGGAGGCCAGCGGAAACGTGTTGCCCTGGCAAAAGTTTTAATTACCGAGCCACAGTTCCTGATTCTCGATGAGCCGACCAACCATCTCGACGTGGAGATGATTGAGTGGTTGGAGGAATACCTGTGCAAGGCCCGTATTACCTTGCTGATGGTGACCCACGACCGCTATTTTCTGGACCGGGTATGCGATGAAATCCTCGAGATGGAGCATGCCGCTGTGTACCGGTACAAAGGCAGTTACAGTTATTTTCTTGAAAAGCAGTCGGAACGATATAACATTCAGAATAAGGAGACCGAGCGTGCCCGTAATTTGTTACGGACGGAACAGGAATGGATGCGACGAATGCCCAAAGCAAGGACCACCAAGGCAAAGGCGCGTATCGACAGTTTTTATGAACTCAAAGAAGTGGCTTCTAAAAAGATTCACGAGGAACGGATCAACATCAACATTGAAGGCGTCAGGATGGGGAAGAAGATCCTTGAACTCCATGATGTATCATTTAACTGGGGCGATCTCTCCGTTTTACAGAATTTTTCATACACCTTCAAGCGGAATGAAAAGATTGGGGTTATCGGGAAGAATGGCTCTGGGAAGTCGACCTTTCTGGACCTCCTCACCGGCAGGTTACGGCCTGTAAAAGGGCATATTCAGACCGGTGAAACGGTTGCTTTCGGCTACTATCAGCAACAGGGACTCTCGTTCAACGAACAAACCAAAGTGATCGAAGTAGTGCGC
This sequence comes from Alphaproteobacteria bacterium, assembly GCA_009928665.1. Taxonomy (GTDB): domain Bacteria; phylum Bacteroidota; class Bacteroidia; order Bacteroidales; family FEN-979; genus CAIVAT01. Next base: position 893 of record SACF01000006.1, on the reverse strand, counting down.
GAAATTGCCGACGTGGTAAAGCTGGGTAACGGGGAGACGGTATCGGCTGCCGCTTTTCTGAATTATTTCATGTTTCCGTATCATTCTCATTACCAACCGGTTTACAAGCTGAGTGGCGGCGAAAAACGGCGGCTTTACCTGGTTACCGTACTCATGCACAGTCCGAATTTCCTGATCCTTGATGAACCCACCAACGACCTCGACATCCTGACGCTGAATATTCTGGAGGAGTATCTGAGTTCATATAACGGATGTATTGTGGTGGTTACCCATGACCGTTTTTTTCTCGACAAGATCGTCGATCATTTGTTGGTCTTTGAAGATGATGGAAAGATCAGGGATTTTCCGGGAAACTATACACAATACCGTGAGTGGTGTGAGGCACGCAAAAGGCGGGAGCAGTTTCAGCGCAGGAAAGCCGCTCCCGGGGAGCCGGTCGTTAAGGAGAAGGTAATTGATGATAAGAAGCTGACCTTTAAGGAAAAGCGGGAGTTTGAGCAGTTGGAAAGGGAGATTCAACTCCTCGAGGACGAAAAATCCGCTACGGAGGTTTCGTTGAACTCGGGAACACTTTCATCGGCAGATTTAATCGAGAAGTCGGAACGATTTGCCGTTATCCTTGCAGAAATTGAGGCTAAAACTGACCGGTGGCTTGAATTGAGTGAACGGGAGGCAGGCGGGTAAAGGAGGAATGAATCCCGAATTCAGGAAATAATCATACAGGATTTGGTAAACTTTTCTTAATTTTGTCGTTCAAATATGCCACGCGGTAGTAGCTCAGATGGTAGAGCATCAGCTTCCCAAGCTGAGGGTCGTGGGTTCGATCCCCATTTACCGCTCAAACACTTTTTCACTTACTTGCACTGAAAAGCCCCGGATAACAGAACTTTCGG
>SACF01000142.1 GCA_009928665.1 Alphaproteobacteria bacterium | reverse complement strand
TCCGACAACCCACTGCGATGGTTCTGTCCACCTCCCATGCGTACCGCATACTTTTCCAACACTCTCATGTTGGGAGTGGTTTTTCTGGTGTCTATCAATCGGGTTCCAGTGCCCTCTAATAGAGCACTCCACTCTTTGGTCATGGTGGCGATTCCCGTCATGCGCTGCAGGAAATTCAAGGCGGTTCGTTCGCCGGACAGAAGCGCCCGCAAATTGCCGTGAAGTATGGCCACTACCTGCCCGGACAAAACCTCTACTCCATCCCCGAGAGATGAGGTCATTTTTACCTTGGGATCCAGTATATAAAAAACCCGATGAAACACTTCCAATCCGCATAGAACTCCATCTTCCTTGCAAATCAACTCCACCTGCCCCAACGCATCCGAATCCACCATACTTTCTGTGGTGATATCCCCGTCCGGCATGTCCTCTTGCAGAGCCTGTCTTATTTTTTCCTCTACTAAAATCCAAGGAAGCCCCAAAACACTTCTTCCCTCTCTACCCATCTCTTCCGGCATCTTGCGCCTCCTTTTCTTGTCGCTGTTGTATCAGTCCTTTGTTTTCTTCTAACCATGAATGAATATCATACTCCGCTTCCTCTCTTCTCCTGCTCCAGAGTCTCTCTGACGGTGGCCTTCGCTCATACCGCTTCTCAATCGATAAGGCGGCCTCTTTGGCGAAAACCAGGCTCTCCAACAAAGAGTTGCTGGCTAGCCGGTTCGCTCCGTGGACTCCCGTGTGGGCCGTTTCTCCCACGGCATATAATCGGGGCATGGAGGTGCGTCCTTCTAAATCCGTGTGAATACCCCCCATCAAATAATGTTGCGCCGGCACCACGGGAATCCAATCTCGGGTTAAATCCAACCCTTCTTCCAAACAATGGGCATAAATACCGGGAAATCGATTCTTTATAAAATCCGGGGCCATATGAATAACGGATAGCCACACATGAGGCGTCCCGTCTTTTTCCATTTGGTCATAAATGGCTTTCGTTAAAAGGTCCCGGGGAAGCAGTTCATTCACGAACCGCTCTCCTCGGGCATCCAACAAGATAGCTCCTTCTCCTCGGAGAGACTCGGAAATCAGAAATCGCCGGCCTTGCTTCTCGGAATACAAAGTAGTGGGATGGATCTGCACATAATTTAGATGGCGCACTTCCACGCCATGTCGCAAGGCAATGGCAATCCCATCTCCGGTAAGATGGCGGTAATTGGTAGACTGATGATATAGACCTCCCAGGCCTCCCGTGGCCACCACCACATAATCCGACATGATTTCCGTGATGCTTCCTTCCTTGCTGCGAAGAACCACTCCGTGACATACCCCATTATCCACCAATATATCCATCCAAATGACTTCCTGAGCCAAAGCCACATTTCTACGGTTTACGATTTCAGATAGAAGTGCCCGGGTAATTTCCTGGCCGGTCTGATCTCCGTGGTACAATATTCTAGCCTTGGAGTGGCCTCCCTCTTTGGTGTAAACCAATTCGTCTCCCTCTTTCTGAAACCGCACCCCCAAGTCAAGAAGATCCTGTACCAATGCGGGAGACTTTCGAATCATTAAATCCACCGCTTCTTTATGGTTTTCATAATGCCCCGCCTTCAGGGTGTCCTCCATAAAAGAAGCATAGTCTTCCTCACCCCGCATCACACAAATTCCTCCTTGGGCCAAGCTGGAATCGGAAGCCTCCAAAGTTTCTTTGGTTACTAATAGTATTTTTTTATCCCGAGGCAAGTTCAGCGCACAATACAATCCCGCCACTCCGCTACCCACCACCACCACATCAAAGGACTTCAATTAAGAATCTCCTTTATCATTATCTTCATTGCGGCTGCGAGATAATTCCATCATCCGAATAATGCTATCCGTAGCCTTTTCCTGAATCCGTTTGGGAATGTTCACTTCCGGGCCCTCCTGCTCCAAACAACTCAAGATTTTTTCCAGGGTGATTTTTTTCATGTCTACACAAACCGGTAACGGCTCCGTAAAATGGTATTTGGCATCCCGGCCCAAAGCCTTCAGGGAATGAAGAAGCCCCACTTCCGTCAGAATAATATATTCCTTCTCTTCTCCCTGCTCCACTCTTCCCAGA
>SACF01000141.1 GCA_009928665.1 Alphaproteobacteria bacterium | reverse complement strand
GGAAAACTGGCTCTCGGGACAGGAGCCCCATTTTTGTCATTTCCGGTAAATGCTTATGGTTTTGGGAAAGGCCATATTGTCCGGAGTGACCCACCGGACCAGCTTCCCTTTCATACTGCGGAATCATTCCCTTCCCACCTCCGCTATATCCCGTTACGGAGAAAGCCGAGATGGAATAATCTCCCTTGATGAAGCCCTTCTCCATTAACGGTCGAAGAAGAAGAACAAACCCGGTGGCATGGCATCCCGGTACGGAAACCCGATGGGCTTCTCCAATCCGTTCTCTTTGCCCTTGGGTCATTTCAGGCAAGCCATACACCCACTCCGGATGGGTTCTGTGGGCCGTTGAAGCATCCAATACCCTTCCTTCTCCACGCAGAGCTTCCACCACTTCACGAGAGGCCATATCCGGAAGACAGAGAAAACTAATATCCGCTGCCCGGATGATCTCCACCCGCTTCGATAGGTTCTTTCGTTCCTCTTCCGGGATGTGAATTAACTCCACTCCGGGATGGCCTTCCAACCGTTGTTTTATTTCCAATCCCGTGGTGCCATGGCCACCATCAATAAATACTCGATACCTTTCCATCCAAACTCTCCTCAATGCAGTCCCATCTCTTACCAGAACATCGGCTCCGGTTAAATCAAACAATAAGCTCCCAGGGTTCTCCCCAATAATATCCAAACCCTATCCCCGTTTTGTATGGGGCTCTCTAAAAATAGGTTGGGCTGGCACAACCGGAGAGTCACCCGATTGGAACCTCTCACCAGCATCCCTTCTTTGGAAGGTTGCCTTCGGAATCCATCCAGGATTTGGCGAAAATCCGATACCCCCGCCTTGTTTTCCAAAAAAGCGATAACTTCACTTTCCTTCATGTAGATTACGTTCCCTTGATCCAAATATTGATGAATATTCATTTTTCTTCCCCTTGTCCCTTTATCCCTTAAAACTAAATAAAAAACGTCTTTTGGTCCTGCCCAAAAGACGTTTTCTGACTCCTTCATGGAAAACCCGCCTCATGAGCAATGCAAATCTGCCTGCCCATGGCGGAATACCGCATCGAGGCAGACCCTAGGGTTTTCTGCTTCTCTTGTTTTGCTGTAAAACCATCTTTTCCATTTTAAAATTTCCTTTAGTCCTATGTTTTTTGAAATATCATGTATAATATGTTGTTGACTTTACCATGATACAGTAACAATGTCAAGAGAAAAGCCGAATTTTATGTCGATTTTTCCATATTTTCCGATAATAATCCGCCATTTTTTAGATATTTACACAAATTATTGGCACTTCTCCATGGCTACTCGAATACGATCCGGAATCACAACCAGTCGTTCCAAAGATAGAGCAGATACCGCCACCCGAATTCCCTTATTTAAAGGAACCAGAAAAATACCTTCTTTCATCAATTCATCCACTACCTTCTCTGGCTGATCACAAGGTATAGATGCAAAGAATCCCCCGTCATATGGAATGATTTTCAAGCCACATTCATTGGCCCCTTTTTCAAAAGCTCGTCCTCTTTCCAATAAGATTTCTCGAAAACCAGCCCGTTCTTCTTCTACCTTTTTCAACAGTTCCGGATTCTCGTGAACCTTGCTGATCAGGGCCTGGGCCGCTCGGGTGCAATTGGACCATGTTCCCCGGCAGGATTGCTCACAAACCTTCTTAAATTCTTCGGCAATTTCTTCGCTGGAGGACAAGCCAATCATAGCTCCCCCTCTCATACCGTAGAGAGTATATCCCTTTGACATGCTATATCCCACAATCACTAAAATTCTCGCAGAGAGGCCATCCAGCTTCCGCAAAAACCCACGAACTTCTTTGGGATCCCCGGCATAATCCAAATATGCTGCATCCACAAACAAGGTAATGGTATGTCCTTTCTCTGCTTCTTGACTCAACGTGGATACGATACCATCCCACTCCCTATCCGACACAGAAAACCCGGTGGGGTTGTTAGCCGGTGTATTGAGCAAAATCACCACCTTCTCTTGAGCTTCCCCCAACTCTGCCACCTTTTGCCGAAAAGATTCCTGATGAAATCCCAGATTCTCATCAAATAAGGTAAAGGTGGTAATGGTTCGGCCATGTTCCTGTGCAATGGTCTGATAAGGCCCCCAGAAC
>SACF01000140.1 GCA_009928665.1 Alphaproteobacteria bacterium | reverse complement strand
CGAGTGGCTAAGGAGCCTGATTGGAAATCAGGTAAGGTGTAACAGCCCCGCGGGTTCGAGTCCCGTGTCCTCCGCCAAAGCAACACCACCTAACGACAATGCTGTCGCTAGGTGGTGTTGTGTTCTACCCTGAAAATGGCAGATACTATCCGAATGAATGGTTTGAAAAGAGAGACTAAGAGGAGCATGCTACCATGAACAAAGAAGATGGGATTCTTCAAATTCTAGAAAAGGAAATGGCACCGGCATTGGGATGTACCGATCCTGCCGGGATTGCCTATGCAGCGGCTTATGCCAGAAAATACGGAAAGGGAGATATTCAGTCTATTTGGCTGGAGCTTTCACCGAATATTATCAAAAATGCATCCGCAGTTTGTATTCCCAATGCCAACGGACGATGTGGTGTTGCGCTGGCGGCGGCATTAGGAGCAATCGGTGGGTTGGAAGAGAATAAGTTGGAAGTTTTTTCTGGGATTACCGAGGAACACTTGCAAGATGCTCTCGATTTTATTGCCAAGGATAAGGTGGGGGTAAAGGTGGCCCAGGGGGAAGGAAAGCTGTTTATTCGTCTCCATCTTATGACAAGCCACGATCAGATAGAGGTGGTAATACGGGATAGTTATACCAATGTAGTGGAGTTATCCGTAAATCAGGACTCCTGTTTTTCATCTCATGATGGTAAATCAGGGAGCATGCTAGAAGAAACCATGCCTTCTCTTTCATTAGACAGCATTTTGTCTTTTGCGGAAAACATCTCAATCGAGAAGCTGGATGTGATACGTCAAGCCATCGATTGGAATATGGCCATCGCCGAGGAAGGCCTTCGAAATGAGTATGGAATATCTGTGGGTAAAAAAATACAAGAATCTATGGACAATGGCATATTAGCGGAAGATTTGGCCAGCCTAGCCATGATGAGAGTGGCAGCGGCTACAGATGCCAGAATGGCAGGGCTGAACCTTCCGGTAATGAGTAATACGGGAAGTGGAAATCAAGGACTGGCATCTACCGTGCCGGTTATCAGTGTGGCAGATAGATTAGGAGCTTCCCCGGAGGAAATGGTACGTGGTGTTACCATAAGCAGTCTGGTAACCATTTATATTAAGAACAAATTGGGGGAACTAACCGCTGTTTGTGGGGCCACTATTGCAGCGGCAGGTACGGCCTGCGGAGTGGTATATCTTTTGGGTGGGAGAGAAGCTGCTATGTTACAGGCTTTGAAAAGTGTGTTGGGAAATGTAGCAGGGATGGTATGCGATGGGGCCAAGGCGGGTTGTTCTATGAAAGTCAGCACCTGTACTCAGGCTGCTTTGCTTTCCGCCATGATGGCCATGGCAGGGAAAGGCATTCAGGGCACCGATGGGATTGTGGACCATGAGGAAGGAAAAACCATCGATAATTTTATCCGGATGGCGACGGAGGGAATGGGAAATATGGACCAGATTCTTCTGGACATTATTTTGGATAAATAACGAGGCTTTTGCAGAATAGGAAGCCCCGTTAGAAAAAGGAGCTGGCAATGGATTATAAAGAGATGACCAAGGAACAATTGCTTCAAAGGCTTGAAGAGTTGGAACGATTAAATCGGGAATTGATTTTTGAAAAGCATCAGGAAACCAAACTGGAATATGCATGGACAGGGAACTTGGGTCAGTGGTACTGGGATATGAAGACCAACCAGGTCACATTCAATCCGTTGAAGGTGATTACTTTGGGATATGATGAGGAAGAAATACCAGAGCATGTGAACTATCAGTATTTCGCCGAAAAACTTCATCCGGAGGATTATGATAAAGCCATGGAAGCCATGTTGGATCATCTCCACGGGAAAGCACCGGTATATGAAGTGGAGTATCGGATTCGGACCAAAGATGGCCATTACAGGTGGTATTATGACCGGGGGAAAATTACCCAAAGAGATGATAAGGGAAAGCCCCTTTTTCTGGCGGGCATTGTTTTTGATGTGACGGAAAGAAAGGAAATGGAGCAGGAGCTGGAGATAAAAAATCAGATGCTCACCGAGCTGTCCTCTGTGGATGGGTTAACCCGAATTCCCAATCATCGAACATTGGTAGAAACCCTGAAAGGATATATGATGGAGTCAAATCGTGGAAAAACACCGTTATCCAT
>SACF01000071.1 GCA_009928665.1 Alphaproteobacteria bacterium | reverse complement strand
TTTGCCTTGAATTCTGCGCTAAATGTTCTTCTTGATCTTTTCATATGACAGAAATTTTAAAATTACAAAATTCCTGTCCAGTTTTTTTAGACCATCACATTTTATTTTCCCCGCCTCCTTCCCTGCCATGTGGGGAAGGAGAGGATAAAGGCGTTGGAAATGTTATCCTTGCCGTTCCGCCCGGACTGTTTTGCGGGGACAGAAGCCTACATTTGAAAGGATATTTGCAACTGCTTTCCTGATTAAGGAAATTAAAACAGAATGTTATGAAAAATCAAACGAAGTATTGGAAAATCATCATAATATGTTTGTTGTGGATATTCCATCCTGCTCTCAATGCAAATAACATTGCTTTATCTGACATCACAATTTCGGGGCAGGATGTTGAAAAACACACCTGTTTAATAGGCTTTAACATTTCGTGGGAGAATTCCTGGAGAAATGACCTGGCCGGCCTGGGATATCAGGAGCCCTATAATTATGATGCCGCGTGGGTTTTTGTAAAATTCCGGGTGAATGGCGGACCCTGGCAGCATGTTTACTTCGATACTACAGGGCACATCCCGTCGCCCGGTTCAATCATTGAAACCGGCCTGGTTGACCCGGAACAACCATATAACGACACTTCAAACCAGGTCGCGGGAGTATTCATTTACAGGGATTCCAACGGATCAGGTTTATTTTCGCTTTCGGACGTAAAGATCCGCTGGAATTACGGTGCAGGTGGCGTGAACGATAACGACATAGTCGATCTCAGGGTTTTTGCCATTGAACATGTATCTATCCCGCAGGGCAGTTTTTATCTCGGCACCGGCGGAAATGAACCAAGCGCTTTTTATACCTATCCGGAAGTAACCGCTCCATTCGAAGTGAACGATGAAGAAGAGATCACGGTAGGCCAGGAGAGCGGAAACCTATACTATAATGTGTCTTATCAGGGAGGAGATCAGGCGGGCCCGATCCCTGCCACCTTCCCAAAAGGATTTAAGGCTTTTTATTGTATGAAATATGAGATCAGCCAGCAGCAATATGTCGATTTCCTGAACACGCTGACTCAGTCCCAGGCAACCAGGCGGAAATATTCCGTCAGTGGATACCGTTATGCCATCACCGGAAATGTCGTCGGCCAGTATTCGACCTCCAGGCCATATGTAGCGTGCGGTAACCTTAACTGGGCAGATATCGCAGCCTATTTCGACTGGAGCGGTTTGCGGCCCCTCACGGAGCTGGAATACGAAAAAACATGCCGTGGCACGATGCCGCCGGTACCGGATGAGTTTGCCTGGGGGACAGACACAGTAACCATCGGTACGTACACATTATCTGATAATGGAGGTATAGCGGAAAACATTTCTTCAAACTTCAATCCTTCTGTGGGAAATGCAGCGTACGACCTGACGACCCCGATAAACGGACCTGTCAACGGTCCTTTACGTATCGGAATTTTCGCAGGAAATCCGATGAATACAGGGCGGATAACGGCCGGGGCAACCTATTATGGGGTCATGGAGATGAGCGGGAACCTCCTGGAGCATTTTGTTTCGGCAGGTCATCCGACGGGTCGCGGATTTACAGCTCTTCACGGTGACGGTATCCTGAACTCAAACGGATATGCCAATGTAACAAACTGGCCGGGTTCAAACTCGGTCGGAGCCGGTTTCCGCGGAAGTTACTGGTCGTATACCGGTCCGTATATGCGGGTATCAGACAGGTATGGCGCTGCCGGCATTGATTCTGTAAGATACCCTACCGATGGCGGACGTGGAGGCAGAACAGCGCAATCAAATGACTAAACAAGCAACATAAAATATTCAAAATGAGGAAGATCATAATAATTTTTTGCGTGGCCCTTGCATTCCCGGCGCTCCTGTCAGCCCAGTATTCCGGGGGGATCGGACGGGGTGATGCATCCCTGGAATCCCTCAACATGCCGGTTGGTGTAAAAGAAACAAACCAGGAAGTCATATCCCGTTGCCTGTTGCGGCAGAACTTCCCCAATCCCTTCAGCAGCGTGACAAACATTGAATTTACTGTCGGGAAGGAGGAGAAGATACGTATTGAAGTTTATGATATCACCGGTCGTATCGTTCAGACCGTGTTGGACGAAATGAAGAAACCGGGAACCTATCAGGTAACCTTCGACGGTTCTTTTCTGAAAAACGGGCTCTTTTGCTGCAGGCTTATATGCGGAAAATATTCCTGCACAAAGCGGATGCACCTGATAAGGTGATCGGATTTCATTCGTTATGCCCTCTCCTAAAGTTGCTATTTCATTTTACTCCATGTTCCGCTAAAGGATTGCGATCGGGGCGGACATTGATCCTTCAGGTAGGTGCAGGTCAACTCGTTGTTGTTCACCACATAGGTGAAGTAACCGTTGCCATTACAATCGGGATCGTTAAATATGACGATGGTGTTATCTGTTGCTGTAAAACTCACGGAGGAATTGGTATGCCCGGGGATCGGGTCTATCATATCCCACTTCAACACCTGGTCTGATGTCATCGTAAGTCTGACCCGGTAGGAATTCCCCTGCTCCATAACTGTCTTCTGCCAGGCGCCGATGATTTTTCCCAGACTTTCACTGTTTTTAAGATTCCAGTTGCCTGTCAACGCCGAGATCCGGGCGGTATAATCATCACTGACCATGGTTAAGGTGAGTATGTCGCCTGAAACCGACCACTTGTATATGCCGTCTCCTGCAAAGTCCGGATCGTCATATATCCTGACCTGGTTGCCATTAACCTGGATTTTTGCATATGAATTGGTATGTGCCGACAGCGTATCGAGCATGATCCATTCGAAGGATCCTGATTCCTTCAGGTTTAACTGGGCCTGGAAAGTCTCTGCCCCGGTATAAGTTCTTGTCCAGTTTCCAAAAAGACTTACAGAGGGATCAGGATCATCATTCTTCTCCTTGCAGGCAGAAAGAGTGAAGAAGCAAGCCCAAAGCAATACTCCGTAAAATGAAATGACTGCATTATTTCTGTTCATATTATTGCAGATTATTTTTTCCGACATCAATCCTTGATGGGAGTTCGGTCGTTCGCCTTCCTTCTATGCCAGCCTTGCCTGTCGACCTGCTTTTGATCATGGTTTTCTCCTCTCCGGCCATACAAAAATAGGATTTTCTTTTAAAACCAATGCTGCCTCCCTGCTGATCAGATTGCGGCTGACACTAAGATAAAATAACAGTAAGAGGAGCCAGAAAATCAGCCACTTACGATTTAAAATCTGAGTGGCTTTTTTATTGGACCAAGCAAAAGAGAAGGCACAGATACTGTTCAAACTGAAGTCTGTGATGAGAAATTACCGGTAACAAATGGTGTTTTCGCTACCGGCAGACTTGTACTTTTATGCTTGCCAGCAGGTTACCACCAGACAGTGTAACTACATACATGCCATCGGAAAGACCTGAGAGGTCGAGCCTATATGACTCCCCGGCATTCCAGTAATATAACGCTTCCTTTACGGTGACACCGCTGATGTTTCTCACACTGATCACAGCTGGGAAAGCCGCCTGATTGCTGTTCTTCAGGTATACATATTCATGGGCGGGGTTCGGGTACACCAAGATCCCTGAATTGTCGTGCGAGGCAACCCCCTCAACGTTGAATGCGGCCTGTACTGACTTCTGGGTATCAATCTTGCCCCAACCCCATATATTGCTTCCCGAAGGTGGGATCACACCGGTAAAGGTATCTGTACGGGCATTGTCCTGAAGAAGCTGCTTGACCCGCTCCGGACCAAGTTTCGAGTTTGCCTGCAACATCAGTGCGATGATCCCGGTGGTCATCGGCGTTGCCATCGAAGTCCCCTGCATCGCGGCAAAATACCACTTGGAACCTCCCTGCTCTACCTTCATTACCGTATTATCATTGCTCTCAGTATATTTCGGATCACCTGAATTTACTGATGAAACCAGCATTTCACCCGGCGCAGTGATCTCAGGTTTCGTGCGGCCGTCAACCGTAGGCCCCCGGCTTGAGAAATAGGCAAGTGCATTGTCAGGATCGCTGCTTGTCATGGTTTCACCATTGATGTTAACAAATGTGTGTTTTGTCGTATAGGCCCCGACCGTGATGATCTTTTTCGAGGTTCCTCCGATCTCCCCAACCGTGCAATTTATGTCTCCTGCTATGTAACCGGGAAATTTTACTCCATCAAGCATATCCGACAGTCCTGCGCCAACACCCTGTCCGTCATTCCAGATGTTTAGCTGAGTGTTCGAACTTGTCAGGATGAGGGTTACCACATAATTCTTCTTAAGCCTTGATATGCCTGTAAGCAGATTCGGCTTCTGATTCAAAGCATTGCTCGCAACACCTGTCACGGTATAAATAAGGCTGTCGTCCTCTATCATAAGTACCCCCTGAAAATTTGGATTATCTGAGGCCTTGTAAAACGGGGTGGTTAACAGCAGCGTCCCGCTTGAATCCGAGATACTGATCGCCATCGAAAAATCAGAATTCGCCGACCCCCATTGATCAATCTTCCCTGTATTGAAATCAGGATTATTCTCATCAAATTCAAATGCAACAAATGTCATGATCGTATCCCCGCTGAAACTATACTGAAGGTGTAGCGGCGTGTCCCCTTCATTGCCTGCAGCTCCGGCAACAATCCTCCCCTCTCCAACCAGGTTGTCGATCACCTGGTCCAGAAGAGAAGTCCCGTCATGCGGACCGATATGGCTGCCCAGGCTCATGTTTACAACCGCAGGTTTCCACAGGGCAGCTGCCTGCTGAAACACGTAGTTGATCCCGTCGGCAATAGAAGTCGCGGCCTCACCCGTACTTACAAATATCAGATCGGCGGCCGGAGCAACTCCCCTGTATTGCGCTCCGGGCGTCAGATATCCTGAACCTCCGGCAATGCCTGCAACATGAGATCCATGATTGCCTGACCCCGAATTCTTCTTGCTGAGAAGATCCTGCGAACCCACTATTTCTGTCCCGTAACTGAATCCCGATGGCTTGGGTCCGGTTTCGTTATCCTGCTCCCATACCCTGAGTATCCTCAGCCTGCTGCCCGAAGTATCATAAAACGTTGGATGTGTATAATCAAATCCGCCATCAATGATCCCTATCACCACACTGTCGCCCAAACACCTCCGGGTTACTCCGGTTCCTGCCTGTACCTGCTTTACTTTGCTTTCGGTGGTCGCATTGTCAAGCCGCTTGCTGATCCGCCAGTCAACATCAACATATTCGATCCCGCTGATGCCCTTTAGTGCTTCAAACGCATCCAGGGGGATTTTTACGCTCCAGATGTCACCGGCTCGGGTGTTGACCATCACACCCACACGCTCCAGTCCTTTGAGATCAATACCGGGTAAAACCTTGATCAGAGCCCCGATATAATTCTTGGCGCCCAGGGTCATCACAGGATAATACCGGCTGAGCCCCGATGTAACGCTGCTTTTCATGGCCGAAAGCTCCTCCGCTTTCAGCAGAAAGGCTTTTGTGTTTGCCGAAAACTGCACATTCTGAGCAACAAGGGGCATTGCAATGACATACATTGCAAGCAAAAGATAAATCCTAATCGTTTTCATAACCCATTCGTTTTTGAACAAATTTTTATGTCTGCGGATGAGGTACCACCGCCCCTCAATCCTGTTTTATTTTCTTTCTCATTCCCTGGTTTTCCCGGTGATGTCAACATCAACCAGGATCAGCCCTTTTACCTTTTTAAGCTTCACCAGTTTATAAACCGGTATCCTCACCGACATCACTCCGCCTGCATTTGTATTGATCTCTGTGCCGAATCTCTTCAGCTTTTTCAGGTCAATCTTTTCATTCACCTTCAGCATGGCCCCAACCAGAACCTTGCCGTTGCTTACGCTAACCCCAAACTCCTTTTGCAGTTCACGGATCTCTTTCTGTGAACCGGCTTTCAGTTTTTTATAACTTGCCAGCCGTTTAATAAAAAGCTGTGAAGAGGCAGAGAACTGGACGTCCTGGGTAAAACATGCCAGTGGGAAAGCGATACATAGCTGAATGATCAGAAGTATGGAAATTCCCCTTATCCGTTTCATCTTAATATTATTGACCTATAAATATACAAGACTTTTTATGAAAGTCAACATCATTTTTTTCGGGTAATTCAAAACCGTCAGAAATGTCGGCTTTTTTCTGGCAAGGGATTCAGAGACTGTTCAATCGTAAATAGAAAGGATTTTCACCTGACAAACTAATTTTAAACAGACTCTCAATAGTTGCAACTTTTGACAGTAAGGGGAGCCAATACCGACAATCATACCGGCAACTTATTTACCGATTTCTATCCCCGATTCATCGGGAGTTATCAACGTTCAACAGAACTGACCTGTGCCACCCTTGCCGGCCGATATATCTTTGCTTCATCAAACACAAACAAAACAGAAAATGAAAGCATCAACGATCCTCTTAGCAACAGCCCTGACCCTCTCAATGAATGTTCTTTTCGCCAGTAATGACGGAGCCGTAATGAATCGTGAAACCTCAAGCAATTTTATTTCACTGGCTCCCAGTGCTCCCGCCGAAGCAACATTTGAAGAGATAAGCGATGCCACCACCACAATCGTTCTTGCTCCTACAACTCCGATTGAAGCAGATTTTGCGGATGCAGTAACCGAATCAACCATAAATATCACCACACTGGCGCCAGTCACTCCCATTGAAGCAGATTTTGCTACAGATGATGATACTACGAACGTCCGTGTTCTTTCACCTGTTACGCCCTCTGTTGCTGATTTTTCAGACGGGATCTAAACTCAAAACACAACTTGGATTACGCATTGAAGCCGCTCCTACAGGGTGGCTTTTTTATAAAGTACCGTATTCTGATCACAATGAATAACTTTAATAACCTTATCTCAAATTGAATATGAAAAAAGTAATGTGTGGCAACGAAATGGACAGAATGCCAAATTGGGCTTTTAAAACAATGTCCTTCATCTTCAGTATTGGAGATTTTTTCCAGTCTCCTGATCACAGGCTTGATGCATTCAACATGCGGGAAGGTCAAACCATTGTTGATTGGGGCTGCGGGACAGGCAGGTATCTCAAACAAGCCTCGGAACTGGTCGGTGACAGCGGAATTGTTTATGCTGTGGATATTCACCAACTTGCCATTGAGGCGGCTGTCGCTGTTACAAAGAAGTATAATCTGAAAAATATTCATCCTGTTCTCACCGATGGGAAATCGGTAAATATTCCACCTCAATCCGCTGATGTGGTCTATGCCCTGGATATGTTCCACATGGTAAGCGACACAAAAGGATTCCTGACAGAACTTTGCAGGATTACAAAACCAGATGGAGTATTATTTCTTGAAGATGGTCATCAGCCACGGGCATTGGCGAAGCAGAAGGTCAATAATTCCGGATGTTGGGAGATAATAGCGGAGACCAAAGTATACCTGAAATGCAGACCAATCAGCCAATCGATGTGAAAATCTTAGTGTCAGGAGCCACTGGCAGAACAGGAAAATTCTTTGCCCAACAGGCTGCATCCAGAAACCATCAGGTCACACTGCAGGCCTGATGCTGTATTGTATCCACTCGAAAAACAATCTGTTTTAATCCCCCTAATACCAGTTCCGGCCTGCACTAAGGATATCGTGCAATCTGGCTTCATACCGGATTTGCGCCGTACGAAGTCTTATTTTTTAGCGGTAGTATTATTTTTCACATTCTATCTGAACCGAAAATCCCACATTATCTATTGGTTCAGGTTCCCAATTGCCCTGACTGGTGAATCTAAAATAGCCATTCCCTTTATTGACATTCTTTCTATGAGTCGCACAAAATACCAGCTTTCCTTTATTTCTATCAGGGATTTTATAATATTCAAGTGAAATAAAGAAATCGTCGGTAAGTTTAATATTATATTTTTTCAAGTCAATAATGTATTCACCTTCTGATTTGATTTCAATATATATTGGTTCGGTTAATATGTTTTCATAAGGTTTGTTATTTTTCAGGTTATAAATATTTAATCTCACGGGAAATTTTTCAAATGTAAATTCTCCAACATAAAATCTGAAGGTTTGTAAATATCCCTGAACCTTCTTACGTGGGAGTTTAATTATCACACCTATCTCAGTTCCGATTTGTTCAGAATAAAAAGCATTGCCGTACGCTGAACCCGGATCGCAGTAATTTCCCAATGTATAAATTTTTATTTTTACCGGTTTAATGACCACATCAGGTAATTGATAAATTCTTGGTGATAAACCGATTTTGGCTTTGTCGGCGATTAATATATTATCCTTGAAATTGCGGATCTGATACTTCCTGTTCATATATCCAATGCATGATATACCTAATGTGTCTTGATCGAATTTGCTGTTGAGTTCGATTTTAAACAATCCATTAGCATCTGAAGCAGTCCCCACATTCTTTCCAACGATTCCGATGTTAGCATACGGAATGGGTTTCCCACTTTCAGTATCAATTATTTGTCCGGAATAAGTCTGTGAGAAGGAAACAAAAAATGTAAAATTTAATATTACTAACAGTGAGAATGATTTCATACTTTATTTTTTTACTAAAGACCAACCTTTTGCCATCGCGCTCTGTCGCTTACGTGCCAAGCCATTCCCGAAATGCTTGTCTATCAGTGAATGTCAATATTGTATCCATAAGCGATCAAAGAGGTGTGACAGTTTTAATTAAATAAAAACTTCTTTACCCAGCAAAAACAAAATGCTGAATATTCTCTTCATTATTTTTCCTCATGCATGAAATTAAAAGAACAAATAATCCTAAAAACCCAATATACTTTTTCATAATATTTATACCCGCTTGTTGCACTAAATCCCGCCTCCCGTTTACGGGAGACGGGATAGCTTTTTTGCGATTTCTACGTAAAAGGATTATAACCAAACTTTTACTATATGAAAACACAATCGAAATTACGAAAAAAAGCGTTTACTGTTGTAGAACAGGCATGTCATTATAAGCTTCCAATGCTCCGGCTTCTAAGTACTTGGTCTTAACCCGCCATATTGTAATTCTGCTGACGTTATAAAACTCTGAGATCTCCTCATGCCTCATTCCTTTGTCAAGCGCTGACAGAATATAGGCTCTTTCGAATTCCGATTACCTGTTTTTGTCAAATTAATGAGAAATTCACGATCTTTGACTCAGCATTTGTTCGCGATTGTCTGGATACTACTCAAACAAACCCTTATTAAGTTACCTGTTAACCCCTGAAAAATAATGGAATACCCCGTAGGTTGAAACTCGCTATTAGCAAGCGTTTGAGGTTAGTTCAACGGCGGGCTTGTATGCAGTGAAAAACTGCATTAAGCCCTTCTTGTTATGAGCATAAAATTATTGTTTTATGACTTTTCTAACTTCAACTTTACTTCCAAATATTAACTTAAAAAAATAGATGCCGCTTGGCCTATCACTTAAATCAATGGTGGTTTTTGTGGAAGTACACCTCCTTGTTAAAATTTCCACGCCATATTGGTTATAGATCAGGAGTTGGCCATTAGCTCGATTATTATCTACTTGAATTATATTATTGGTTGGGTTTGGATAAATTCTTGTGAGGCTGGCATTGTCTTCGATACCTGTAGAATTGCGACTGCAAGCATACGCTTGTATCGTAAATGTCAGAAATTGTATTTTTGTTAACTTGATCCAGCCATAAAGTGTATCATTGGGTCTAATCATCCTTACTGCCAAATAATTGCCAACTGAATCGCTGATAAACCCATTGTCAGAACAATCGACTAACATTACAAACCAATAAGTATAGGTAAGATATAATTTGGAATTCAGCCAGACAAGATTTTGATTTATTGTGTCATTTTTTTTCAAAAATTTTGCAATATTAAACAACCTGTACGTTGAATTTGGAGTATGGCAAGTATCTTTATACCCAAGAGCAACCTGACAAGTACTGGTATCATAGATTCTTATACTAATTTCAGATTCACCTGTACCATTGACCCACTCTCCATATGAGTAAAGTGCAAAATCATTTATGCCATCATTATTAATATCAATATTATAGATGGCGGGTGGCAGCGTTTGTGGTGGATGATTGTTTGGTCCAACTAAAGTGGAGTCAGGTTCTACATCGAAAAAGTAGCTATTTAAGTCATGCTGACCTGCAATGAAATATTGAGATTGAGATTTTAAAGCACAACAAAGAAAAATGAATACAATTAATTCTGATCTGAAAAGAAAATTTCTCATCGTTTTGGGATTATATTTTTTCCCCCCAATGTGTGGCCTGTAAAACCATGTACTGTAATAATCCATAATAAGCGAAAAGCCTTATCAGCATTGGTTTTACAGGCGTGTTATGCCGCATTAATGCTGTGTTTTTTAATCGCTTTGAATTCCTTGGACTTTTTATTCATTTCTTCCTCAACATCATAATCATTCTGAAGCCCAAGCCAAAACTTTGCAGAATTTCCAAAAAAATTGCTCAATCGAATAGCAGTATCTGCAGTTATTCTTCTATTCCCTTTTAAAATTTCGCTAATTCTGGTTTGAGGAATGCCAATATCAAGGGACAAACGGTAGGCTGTTATGCCCATGGGTATTAAAAATTCTTCTTGAAGAACTTCTCCTGGATGAATGTTTCTCAGTTTGTACATAAGATCTGATTTTAATGATAATCAACAATTTCTACATCGTATGAATGCCCATCAATCCATTTAAATGTAATTCTCCATTGATCGGTTACCCGTATACTATAGAGATCCTTTTTCTCTCCTTTTAATTTTTCAAGTCGATTTGAGGGTGGAATACTGAGGTCTTTCAAATCAATGGAATTATTCAGCATTCTTTGCTTTCTTCGGGCAATTTCCTGAATTTGAGCAGGGAATTTAACCGATCTTGAACCACCCCATATCTTTTCGGTCTCTTTTGAGTTAAAAGATCGGATCATATGAACGTATTACGATACTAACGCCAAAGATAAGTATTTCTTTCGAAATAGTCAAGTTTTTCTTTTAATGCGGCATGACTCTCTTATAACCCCACATTCATTTCTCCTATATGAATTCATGTATAGTTTTTTCAGTAAAGGACACCCTGTGGAACAACTTTACTCATGATATAACCATTTCAGTCTGAAAATTGAATTTGTATAGCTAATTTAGTGCAATCAAATAAACATGTATAGTCATTTCAGTATAAACCCTTTTAACTGTATAGTTTTTTCAGTA
>SACF01000139.1 GCA_009928665.1 Alphaproteobacteria bacterium | reverse complement strand
GCGTAAATCTGGGCGATCGTCAGGGCATCTGATTTTGCCCAGGTACCGTAGGGATAGTTCTCGATTTCGGCGTAGTGTTCTGTGTTTTTGGGCAATACCGCTCGAAAGATGGATGGATTGATGGCAGCGGCGGCAAAATGATGCAGGTTAATTTCCGCATACAGGGATGTTTGCGGACGAACCAGGAGCCGTTCATTCCCCGACAGGGCTTTTAAGATTTTCTCGTAATCAATTCCGGTGCTTGCCTGTGGGAAGACCTGGGTCATCAATCCGAGCCTGGTTTCAGGGGCAATCGCTTTAACCACAATCATTCAGGTTTTTACCGATATTAGGCTTCTCGCCATTCGTTTTTTCCTCGTGGCTTTTCTCACGGTTTTCTCATAGACAAGCTAAAAAATGGTCAGGCTTTTATGCTTGTGCTCGGCGTGAATTTCATTTTCTTCAGGAGATCAATATCTTTTCGCCTTGTGTTTTTCAGAAGCCAGAACTGCCCTCGTTTTTCGATTTTCATCCGCCTAGCCATCAGAAGGACGTCTCGTGTTGATATCGTTGAGCATTTCAGCTCTCTCACAGCGTTGACAACTTTTTGGTGAATCTGCCCCGCCACAAGCAGCACAAATGCCATCCCCTGTTCCTTGTAATAGTCTTGCAGCATAAAGTTATTGTAGTCCCCTACATTTGCCACATACTGGTAAAAGGTCTCAATTCCCCATCTCTTCTTGTAGTTGCCAAAAGTCCCTTCGGGTCCCTGGTCTCCGTTGGTTCTGAGAACATATACCCCGAAGTATTCCTTACTGGACTCAAATCCATCCTGCGTGTATCCGCTTTTTCCGAGTTCCATGCAGTGCAGATAATTGAACCGGGTTTTCTCGTTTTCATCAATATCCCGGAAAACAAAGACTGTCGTCTCCATGCCATTGGAATCCACCAAATGTTTTTCCTGGTATTCTATCCGAGAATGCTTTGAACCTGAACGATAATAAAAACTTCCCGCATACTTCACATCATTCATGGCTTCTCTGAAGATGCCTGTGTTCGCGGGCACGGGGATGATATAAACGTTCCCGTTGGAAGCAAGCAAGGCAAGATTGTCGTCACTGTAGAACCCACGATCTACCACAAATAGTATCCCATGGAATTCGAGAAGGCTGTTCAAGTCGTCTATGGTTGACTTGTCGTTGCATGTTCCACGAAACATTCTGGCAAACAGCGGCATTCCTGTGACAATGTCATACCCCATGAGAAGATTGACCTGATTCTCTTTCAGATTGTGAAATTTGCTGCCTGTCTCCGCAAGATCGTTTTCCTCCGAACAGGAGCCTATGGCATGGCCGTCAATTGCCATCTTGGAGGAAGACGATAATATCATGCTTTTCTGGTAATTGACAATCCGTGTGGTGCGCCGTCCAAGTTCATCGAGTAATCCTCCTAACGCTGTTTTCCCCATCCTCAAAGAAAAATTGCTGAACTCGATGGATAACCAGCTTTGCTCATAATATGCCTGAATCTGATCCAAATGGACAAAATCATTCACATACAGTATGGTCGCATAGGAAAAAATCTGGATCGCCCGATCAGCTGTAAAGTGCATCTGCAGGAGCAAGAGGATGTCCTGGGCCAGCGTTTTCACCAGAGCATACTGACCATATTCAAGCACAGTTATCTCGTCTTCATTCAGATTATCAACTCCGCCGTTCTTGTACAGATGATAATTCCTGTTGGGAATAAAACCCTCTCCTGAAATGATCTTGCCTATGCTTTTCCCTATTTTCCTTCCCCAACTGCCATTGGACAATCGACAGGCGCTATACATGTAAACGTAATAATGACCGCTGATTGGCTTTATTTCAGTACACGGTCCTGGCCTGTATTTCCTGATTCCTTCCGGGATGCGGATTCCTTCCATTTTTTTTGCTCCTTTTTAGATTCCATATCGGTAATATCGGTAAATATAATGCAAAAAAATAAAATTTACAAGCCAAGAATAAGAAATAAATCAGGTGAAAATCGAAAATATCACTTAGGATTTAGCAATCATATCGGTAAATACCGCCATGATTGTGGTTAGCGAGATGGCGGAGCGACTGAAACGTCCGGCTGAGCAGAAAAGAAAGAACCGCATTGAAAAAGTCAGGCAGGGGATTGAACTGCCGGGAAC
>SACF01000138.1 GCA_009928665.1 Alphaproteobacteria bacterium | reverse complement strand
CCTTCTTTCAATTCACCGGCTACCGAATAGACGGAGGTGACCTCCAATTCCTCCTCCCGATTCATGGGTGTCATAATGGTAGGGATACGTTTGGCCAGCATAGTCTTCCCCGAACCGGGAAACCCCATCATGAAAAGATGATGACCGCCACCCACCGCCAATACCAGGGCTCTTTTTGCCGCCTCCTGGCCCCGAACTTCATCAAAGTCTAAAGAATACGAAGGCTCCCTTCGATTCATAGTATCCGGCGGCAAATCCCAGTTTTCTACTTCCCTTTGATGAAACTCCACCACCTCTCGTAGACATGTACACCCTTTTAATCGGATTCCCGGAACCAGACAGGCTTCCCCCAGATTTCCGCGGGGCAGAATCACTTCCTCCATCCCCCCGTCCCGCAGACCCATTATCAACGGCAATGCCCCCTGTACCGGGTGAAGCGTGCCATCCAAAGACAACTCCCCAATAAAAGCTCTCCGCTCCTTATCGCCCAAATGAATGACCCCGGCCGCACTTAAAATTCCCATGGCCAATGGGAGGTCAAAGTGACTGCCTTCCTTTCGCCGGGAAGCAGGCACCAGGTTAATCACCACCTTTTGATCCGGAAATCCATATCCGGATTGTTTCACTGCGGAACGAATACGGTCTCTGGATTCTACAATAGTCTGAGAAGCCAACCCCGTTATATGAATACCTGGAATCTGGCGAAACAAACCGGTCTCCACTCGAACCACAACTCCGGATAATCCGCATATGCTGGCGGTATTCACCCTTGATATCATGTTTCATCTCCAAAGGCATTTTCCGTATGCATTATCGGTGGACAGCTCCCTGGCATCACCTGAATGACATCAAACCGAATGCCACTATGCGCCGGCGCTTCCCAAAGAATATAGCAACGGGCTGCGCGAAGAATTCTTCGTTGTTTTTCTCGATTCACCGCTTCTATGGGGAGACCCATTTTCAGAGAATTTCTGGTTTTCACCTCACAGAACACCAGTTGTTTCCCCTGGGTAGCTACCAGGTCCAACTCTCCCCCTCGCACCCGATAATTAGCTGCTAGAATTTCATAGCCCTTCTTTTTTAAGTATTCCATCGCCATTTTCTCTCCCTGGTCCCCTAGTACTTTCCCAGTGGCCATAAATGCTCCTTTCCAAATTGGTATATTTTACCAATTCTGCATATGGTCATTGTAGCCTCGCTAGCCCACATTGTCAATATTTACCATTTTATTCGCCCACCCTTTACTTCCATTAAAAAACTCCGATTTCTTCATCGGAGTTTTTTAGCTTGCTATTTTTTCATGGGGTCTAACACCCACTTGCGAATGGCCTGCCCTACCCCACCTTCATCATTACTTCCGGTGATGTATTTGGCCACCTCTTTCACCTCATCCTTGGCATTGGCCACCGCAACGGGCCATCCGGCCACCATAAGCATGGATTTATCGTTGGGGTTATCCCCGATAGCCATGATTTCTTCCGGCTTTACTTGTAGAAGAGTTGCCACTTTTCCCACAGCATCTCCCTTCCCCGTAGAAACACCTCCGATTTCCAAATTGTGATCAAAGGAGCTGGTAAGAGTGATGTTGGTCTTTTGGGAGAGCACCTCTTTCATCTGAAGACGAGCCTGGGGATCATTAAAGTTGATGTTGATGTTTTCAATGGTGGTTCGATGATCTCTCATATGGTTCAACACATGATCCACTGGATTTCTTGTACTTAATACATACGTAGTATGGCGATCCGATAATTTCATGGATGCGATAGAGTCATAATATTTTCGATCCACATAAGCCTGTCCACCGGTAAACACTTCATACATAAAATCATATTGCCCCAGCAACTGGGCCATATCGTCCACGGCTTCCGGATCCAAATAGTTTTCGTAAATTACCTTGCCGGAACACAAGTCCACCACTCGAGCTCCATTGGAGCTTAGTACATACTGAATCCCCTGGATTGCTAAAACCTCTTTTGATATGGCAGAAAATACTCTACCCGTGGCAAATATAATATGTATTCCCTTGGAGATGGCCTCCTCCAAGGTTGCTTTCATCTCCGGAGACAACTTCCCCTGACTATTTAAAGTAGTACCATCCAGATCCAATGCCACCAACTTGATGGGTATCATACGCGGACCCCTCTCTCTCCTTTGTGGATTT
>SACF01000137.1 GCA_009928665.1 Alphaproteobacteria bacterium | reverse complement strand
ACAGTGTCCGGCAGAGTGTCCGGGAGTATGAATGACCTCCATTTTGGTATGACCAAAATCGATCACCTGGTTATGATTGAACACCTGATCGACACGCATGTTTCTTTCCACATCGGCTTCATCAATGCCCATCAAGTTTGCCGCTGCGTTATAATCATGGTCAGGCATCAAGGTGTCCCACATGTCAATGGAATTAAAATGGACATAATCATCCCGGCTTGACAAGGGAGAGTAATCCAGGGCATGAATATACAGACGGGCGTCGGGAAAAAATTGATTCCCGCGGGTATGGTCATAATGATGATGCGTATTTAAAACCATGTCGATTTTCTCGGGGTGTATGGATTGTATTGATTTTATATCCGCCCCGGTATCCAAAATGGCTCGAACATCATCCTCGACCAATATGCAATTACAATAGGTGAAACCGGTTTCACTCAGCAAAAAATACAATTGGTCGGTGATTTTTTGCAGCATACGGCGATCCCCCTCTCCTCCGAATCAAACCCAAAGCTTCAACGCTTAGATTGATGTCTGCAGTTGGTTGATGATTTCATCCAGCTTTTTGATATTTTCACCGTATCCAGCCCAATCGCCCTGTCTGAGTGCTTCATTGGCCTGATCATAGTACTGTCGAGCCATTTTGGCCAATTCACTGGTGTCGACTGAAGGACTTGTATCAGGTTCTTCTGTCGGAGTGGTTGGTTTGGTTACATCAGGCTTGTTAAACTCTCCGCCAAAGACTTTTACCAGTGCATTTTCCAGACTGGTTTCCATCACCACGGTATCCCCATAGGCAGCAATAATACGTTTCAATTCCGGCATTTTGCTGGCCTTGGCCTGGAGATACAGCGGTTCTATATATAAAATCGAGTTGTTGATCGGGATGACCAGAATATTGCCCCGATAGGTACTGGAACCCTGCTGGTTCCAGAGCGCCAATTGACTTGAAATTTCCGTATTTTGATTGATGCGCGACTCGATCTGCATGGGTCCGTACACCGTTTCTTGTTTGGGGAAGCGGTAGACCAGTTTCTTTCCGTAGTTATCCCCGTCCATCCGGGCGCACATCCAAGAAATCATATTATTGCGTCCATTAGGAGAGAAAGGCATCATCAGAATGTATTCTTCCTTTTCCTCACCAGGCAGACGCATGATGATATAGTAGGGACTGATGGGCTGCTCTTCACCTTCCACGATTTCTTGGGGAACCACCCAACTGTCTTCCTTATTGTAGAAGACCCAGGGGTCGCTCATGTGAAAACTGCGGTAGATATCAGCTTGAATGCTGAACAGATCTTCCGGATAGCGAATATGGGATTTCAATCCTGCCGGCATTTCGGCAATGGATTTATACAATTGCGGGAAAATCTGCTGATATGTCTTGATGATCGGATCATTCTCATCCGCCATATAAAAACTCAACTCGCCTGTGTAGGCATCACAGGTAATTTTGACAGAATTGCGGATATAATTGTGACCGTAATCATCAAAAGGCTGTGAATAAGGATACTTGCTGGAATAGGTGTAGGCATCCAGCATCCAGTAAAGTTTGCCGTCATCATTAATGACGATATAAGGATCGCCGTCATAGGCCAAATACGGTGCAACTTTTTTCACCCGTTCCGACAGGCTGCGGTTCATCAGTACCTGGCTTTGGTTGGTAATATTGGTCGCCAGGATGATTTTGTAGTCTTTTAATTCCCAGCTCAGCAATAATTTACGGAAAAAGGAATTGATGCGGATGCCATTATTGCCCTCATAATTGGTGTAAACGTTTTCAGACCCTACCGGGTAATCAAACTCTTTTTGTTTGCCATTGACAATTACATAAGTATCGGTTTTTTCACCAAAATAAATCCCCGGTTTGGTTATTTTAATATCAACATTGGACATTGGCGGAATATCCTGTATATAAAACTTCGGAAATCCTTCCTGCGCGATTTCCGTAACCGGGCTCATGACAACCCCATAACCGTGTGTATACATCAGTCTTTGGTTGATCCACGTTTTCGCCTGGGGACTCATTTCCGCACTCTTGTAAATATCCTCCATTTCACGGGCGGAGAGCATGACCTGGCGATAACGTCCGTCAACGGTATACCGGTCGATGTCAACATCATTAAATATATAGTACGGGCGCAGCTCCTGCAGATTTTTATCGC
>SACF01000136.1 GCA_009928665.1 Alphaproteobacteria bacterium | reverse complement strand
TGACCTTGTCGGCGGAGGCAAAAAATCAAGCATTTCCTTCCGAACTGTTGCAACCGGACAGACCCTATTTCGCCCGGGGATACTATTGTGAATCCGGGTATCTGGTGGCGGTAATGGATCAAGATACGGTATCCCTGCGTCCCGGAGATCAATTGATGATTTTCGGGGAAAGGGAGCAAGAAGCTTCTCTCAAACTGATGGGAGAAGGAAGAACCATCGAGGCCCTGGTGGCCTATGGTGAGTGGGGGGATCAAACGGAAGAATATTCCACGGGGTTTTCGATAATGCCCACTTGGCAGGACATGAAAGATGCAACCTTTGTGGCCTATACCAATTTTCGAGGAGCCAGTTACTTTTCCAAGAGGCGTAGAGAATTGTGGTACGATCCTCTTATGACAAAGGGAATCCGTCGATTGGAACGGTTCTACATACCTATGATTATATTCATTCTGGGTTTCCTGGCTTCGGTTTACGGAGGTATTGAAATCAGCGGAAGAGAAGGTGTGGTATATTGGGTGCTGGCCTGGTTGGTGTTGGACTTGCTAGTGATCACTCCCGGCCTTTATCTATGGTTTTTACCACTGCCCATCAGAGATCATATGAAACCGATGGAGACTCTCACACCCTATGAGAAGGAGCTTTGTGGGAAGGAACTGGAGAAGAATCCCCAGCTGGAAAAGATTCTAAAAAAATACACCATCACCGGCAGAAATGTGGGGGATGAGTGCCAGGGGCGGGGCTACCACAGTTTCCGGGATGATGACGAATAGTATCTATATCCTGTGATTACAGATGCAATCACAGGATATTTTTATAGGTATTGACTTTCATAAAGGGTTTTGTAAAATCCACCTTGAGCCAGTAGCTCCTGGTGGGTTCCTTTTTCTATCACATCCCCGTCCTTCATCACTAATATCACATCCGCATCCACAATGGTAGAAAGGCGATGAGCAATGACAAAGCTGGTGCGACCTTCCATGAGCTGTGCCATAGCCTTCTGGATTTGAGCTTCCGTACGGGTGTCTACAGAGCTGGTGGCTTCATCCAATATGAGAATGGGAGAATCCGCCAGAAATGCCCTAGCCAACGTCATCAGCTGCTTTTGCCCTTGGGACAAATTGCCGGCTTCTTCCTGGATGACCATATGGTATCCGCCGGGCTGGGTCTTGATGAAATGGTGGATATGGGCAGAGTGGGCGGCGCTCACAATCTCTTCTTGGGTGGGGTTGGCGGCGCCATACCCAATGTTTTCTTCGATGGTACCGCTGAAGAGCCAGTTGTCCTGAAGCACCATGCTAAATATGGAACGCAGTTCTTTTCTGGGTATGGTGGTGATATCCACGCCGTCTACCAGAATTCTTCCACCGGACAGTTCATAGAAACGTAGTAGCAGCTTGACGATGGTAGTCTTACCAGCCCCGGTAGGTCCCACAATGGCCACTCGTTGACCTGGCTTGGCCACAAAGTGGAAATCCTGGATGAGAGGTTGTGGGTTTTCTTCTTGGGTGGGATAGTGAAATGAAACATGGTCAAAGGTAATCTCCCCACGAACCTGTTGAGCCTTCAAGGGAGAATCCTTTTCGGCATCCGGTAGCTCCTCCTCTTCTTTTAACACCTCAAAAATCCGTTCTGCCGCGGCAGCGGTGGATTGCAGCACATTGGCCACGTTGGCCAGCTGGGCAATGGGGTGGTTGAAGGTTCGAATATATTGAACAAAGGCTTGAATACTGCCAATGGTCAAGCGCCCCTGCAAGGCCAAGGCGCCTCCTACCACGCAGACCAGAATGAACCCCAGGTTACCAATCATGTTGATCAGTGGCATCATGGTGCCGGATAAGAATTGAGATTTCTCTCCGGCTTGCGCCAATTGCTGGTTCCAGTTCTCAAAGATTTCTTTGGACTTTTTTTGCCCATTAAAGGCTTTCACAATAATATGACCGGAAAACATTTCTTCGATATGACCGTTTACTTCTCCCAGAAACCGTTGATTATCTTTAAAGTGTCCCTGGGAGCGTTTCACGATTTGACGGATGACCCACAAGGACAAAGGGATGGTCATAAGGGCGATGAGGGTCATGAGGGGATTGATATATATCATCAGGGCTAAAATGCCCAAAATCGTAATTCCGTTGGTGACGATTTGAGATAGCGTTTGATTGAGTGTGGTATTT
>SACF01000135.1 GCA_009928665.1 Alphaproteobacteria bacterium | reverse complement strand
CACTGAAAATGATATCCTTGATAATTACGTTGGAATCTACTATTATCCGCCCGGAGGTCCAACCGATATCGAAGGAGATTCTATAATCCACAACAACTTCGCAGAGAATACCTCGTATGATATTTACGACACCCACGAATATCCCGAGTCTGCAATTAACATCGACAGTAATTTCTTTGGATATTCTACAGGAGGTGTCGTCTGGCATGCAGACAGCAACGGAGACAATGTTGCCGATTCCATAATATTCTGCGGAACAAATCGCGATAGACACCCATTGGCCGGGCCACATATATGGCGCGGAGTTGTTGGCAGCTTGCCGAGGTTCGGAGGCTTAACATGAAAAAATTTAGAAACACCGAAAAAGGCAAACCCGGTGAGTTGCTGGGAATTTTAGATGCTGTTCCAGTTCCTATCAAAATAGAGGAGGAGATCGAAGATGATAACAGGAATTGAACCTTTCAATGCCCTGCCCAGCTCGATAGTGGCCAATGATAGCTTTTATAGCGATTCTGATCTTTGGAAAGATCCTGTTATCAATGGAACGACGTTTACCCGATCAGCTGGCTGGATGGTTGCTGCGCATGGCGTAGGCGGCGGCACTGGCATATCTTATCTTCAGGCCAATCAGAGATTCGGAACTCAGATGTCGTTTGAAGTTATCATGAGTCTATATGCATTTGATCCTGCCAGCAATAACCAAATTTCGGGTATCAGATTGTGGGTAGACGACGATAATTGGTTTGTTCTCGGTGCAGAAATCAACGCTGGAAACCAATCCGCAGCAATGCTTAGGTACAAAATTGCAGGAGCCGAAAGTGTTGTTCATTTTCCCGTGAATGGGGCAGATGCAACACGCAGCAACCTTGATGCGTGTCGTAGACATTTCAGGATTGATGTACTGAATGATCACCTAGTGATATACGTCAACAGTGTCAAGCGATTTGATCTAAAGGCAAACGCGGTTCCACTACTGAATTATTACTTCGAACTGATTGCTGGGACAACCGACGATACCAAGGCTTTTCAGGCGCATTTCCGGGATGCTGTATATCGAAACCACATAACGACCCCGGAAGTTTACCCGTCTAAAATAGGCGGGTCAATAACCCTGAGCGATACAACCCCATCTGAACTGATCTTCACGGATGAAATATCAGGAAATCTCTTCGAGCTGGTATTGAGAGCAGATCTTGACGAGGCCTACATAAACCAGGCATGGGTGCTTGACTCACCCGCAACCTATGATGACATAACATCAGAATGCAATGATTTGACGACTGGTATGGCCGTTTTACTACCAGCTGTTCCTGCTGCTGATGATGCGGTGATCTTAGGCGCATCTGAAAAATTTGATCATGTGGACGTATATATGGACGGCGGAGTTTCCAACATAGACAATGAATTCAATGTATTATATTGGAACGGCGCTTCCTGGGCAGCTCTAGCTGTCACCGATGGCACGAATGGAGGAGTTGCCGGGAGGACCTTCTACGAGAATGGGCGGATCACATTTGCGCCACCTGCTAATTGGACAGCAATTTCCGTAAATGGCGTTAGCTGCTACTACATAAGTATTCATGTTGTAACAGCCGGTTCGAGTGTTCCCGTAGCCACGCATATTCAGTTGGGTTTAGTCAGCCACAGTGGATTCGACCATGCAGCCGCATTCCTGAGTACGCTTGAAGTAAAGATGTTCAAAGGCTTTACTGGTATTGGATATACCCGGTTTTATATGGACGCAATGTCATACCGGCAGTGTGTGGGAGAACGCAATGTTGAAATCAATGGCTGGAGATGTGATGGAGATGCAAAGATAACGTTCCAACTCTCGGAAACTCCCACGAAGCCGGTTGTTATACCATATTACGTATTCACCAGGAGGCTATAAAAATGGGAGTAGTTGCCGCTCGTAGCGCCGGAAAAGTAGATAAGTTATCTACCCGTCGAATAGACGAAACACTATACATCGGCAATGTTAGTGGTCTGGTCAACAACCAGATCATTAACCTCCACCCCATCACCCGCATGGAAAAAAACCCAGCTCAGCTCATGGCCACTGTCATGGCCGATCCAATAGGATCGATGGTGGGTAAATGGGTTGAAAAGAAATCTGGCATCAGCGGAGTCCAAACTTGGGCAAAGCTGGAAGGTATCACCTCCTCAATAAGCAG
>SACF01000134.1 GCA_009928665.1 Alphaproteobacteria bacterium | reverse complement strand
GCCAGAGAATATGCGGAATACAAACGTAATTGCGACCAGCGATACGAAAATGTGGTAGTGATGGCCATGGAATTGTCGGATGGTTCTATGGTGACGGGGCGCAGCTCCCGCAGAATGGTGGCAGCGGCTGCCTGTGTGTTGAATGCCATTAAGAAATTGTCCCGTATTGGGGATGATATCCCGTTGATTTCCCCCACCATACTGGAATCCATTCAACACTTGAAAACAGAAATATTATCTCAGGACCGCAGTAGTTTAAATCTGGAGGAGATTCTCGGTGCGCTGGTGATATCTTCCCATACCAACCCGGCGGCGGAGTTGGCAGCTCAGAAGTTAGGAGAAGTCCGGAGTCTTCGGGCCCACTGTACCGCCATTCTTAGTGATCGGGATGAGCAAACCCTTCGAGCCCTCGGGGTGGATGTGACCAGCGATCCGGAGTATGTGACCACCAACTTATATTTTTCCTAATCGGAAATGATTCATCAGGAGTGCCCATGAAAAAAGAAAAAATGGTCTGTATCGGAAATAGTATCACCAATGGATTTCCCTTCAAACGAAGCCAGAGTTTTCCTTCATTGATTCGGGAAGCTACCGGGTGGGATGTCATCAATAAAGGGAACAACGGAGAAACCACGGAACAGGTATTGGAACGATTTCCCAAGGATGTGCTAGCCCATGGCCCGGACCGGGTGACCATATTGACAGGCACCAACGATTTTATCTTTCAACGGGACACGGTGGAGGGCGCTTTCCATAAGATAAAAAAGATGGTGTCGTTGTCCCGGGAGAATGGTATCCAAGTTCTTTTAATGACACCGATTCTAACGGTACCGGAAATGGCTCGTGAAGCCTGGATGAGCACGGCAAATGTGGACTATTTTCAAGTGAATCGGAAGTTACTGGAGCTTGGGGAGAAAATTCTCGATTATGGTTCGGGAGAGAATCCGTCAGAGATTTTTTGTCTGGATTTGGCCGCCCCCTATGAAGAATATATGAAAAATACCAGCCCTGTCATAGCATACCAAGATGGATTGCATCCCACTGTGGAGGGGCAGGAATTTTTGGCTCGGCGAATCCTTGAGAAATGGGTGAATATATAGCGGGGTCTCTTTCTTTTTTTGACAAGAAATAGTAAACTATAGAATAAGTGAGTGTGATGAGTGGTTCCATGGGAAGTCGGAAGGAAAGGGTGTTGTTATGATGAAGCGGACAAAGTGGTGGTTGGCCATTTTTTTCCTGTGTCTGCTACCCCTTGTGGGATGTGGGCAAGATAACCAAGTCCGTACAGAAACTATAATTTTCCCCACCGCCGGAGAGTATGCGTCGGTGATTTTCAATGTGCCGGAAACCTGGATTGATGATATGAGTCACACAACCGACGATCCTATGGCTGGCCCTTCGGGGTATTTGGTATTTGGTCCGGAGGAAGAGTGGTATGCAGGAACCCGTCCGGTTTATTTGACGGGAGAAATGCAAAACCTGCTGATGGGGTATTTCAGTGGCCGCCCCTCAGAGTATAAGCTGGACCAGGTGGATTGGACGGCCTTTTTTGAGGAATACTTATTGGAACTTCATCCGGAAGCCAAGGATTTGCTGGTGGAAGAAATGGAGGCGCCGGAAACCGGCCTTTGGGAAGTGGGATATACAGCCACCTTCTCCTGGGAAGGAGAAAGCTATCGATATGGATTTGGCATCGGACCCCAAATTTATTGTCTGTGGGGGCATAAAGAAGTGCTACCTCCGGAATTGATGCAGAAAATTTTATTTTCTCTAAGACTTTCCGAAGATCCGGAGAATGTGATGGGGAAATATGCGATGCAGGAATTTTCCGGAGATTGGGACAAGGAAACCAAGGCCCTTTTGGAAACCATGCTAAAAGACCACATCGCCATGGATCTTCCCATTCAACGAACCATTATTGGCTATAAGATACATTCCATGGAGCCGAAAGTCCCGGCTCATGATATTCCGCAAAGCCTCAACCATATTATTCCTTATCCGGATCAGATACCTTGGGATATGATTTATCCTTCGGTTCGAGTCTATCAGGTGGATTATGAACTGATTCCTTATCGACCGGAGCAGTATATGGACTTTGCCGGCGGAGATTTTCAGTTAACGGAAGAAGGAAATAAAAGATACACCAAACGGTATGCGGTGTTTGCAGAAAACAACTTTGTGGATCA
>SACF01000133.1 GCA_009928665.1 Alphaproteobacteria bacterium | reverse complement strand
CCGTAATAAATCGCGCTCAACTACAATATTTTTGATAATCGGCATCTTGAGGGCTATTATCTTAAATGCTTTCGGATACATTTTATTACCCATTGTTTTTATATCTAAAGATAAAACCACCGGCATTAAGCCGGCTATCTTTCAGCTCTGATTGTCTGGAGGGGTCTGGATGAAGTCGCAAGTCCAGTATTAAAAAGGAATCGTAAGATATTGGACCATAAGTAAATACTGAAGAATGACTTGATTTCCTCCGCTTCGCGCACGTGGGGGGTATTATATAATCAACCTGTCGGTGTGTAACTAATTATTGGACTCATTGCGGTTATTCCCGGATGCTCATTCTGTCCCATACCCTTTTGGGCGCAGAGAACACTCCAACGGCCAGCAAGGCTATACACAATGCTTCCAACATGATAATTTAGCCATTACCACGTTTCCTCACCAAAGTAAATCCCTAATCACTTCAACAGGAACATCAGGGAAAAACCAACTAATCAATTCAGAATCAGCCGATAGCCATTTCTTATCTTGTCCCAATCCTTTAAAGCACACGCGGTCCCTATCCTGCCTTTAACTATTTATAATTAAAACACCTTTTCGGGTAATATGGAAAAAATACCCCCCCCTCTTCCCGTGAAGTGACTTTGAAGGTTATGAAAAAATTAGGAGTTTAAAGTTTCCTGAGAGTGATTCAATGGAGTTTTCTGCTAAATAAACACCCCTCAAACATCATAAACTTTCTTATGGGAATTAGTTATAAAAAAAGCGGCGGATAATTAATTTATTCTATGGGGACTCGAATGGCCACACCCTGCAAGAACCGGCAAAAATAAAAAATGAGTTAAGCGATCAGAAATCCGCCAAGCTGGAAAACTCTGTAACCCAGAAATCAGTATAAAAGCAAGTTTGAAATTATAATTGCCTCTTAGTCGCTTACGGGGATCTACGCTACATGCCAGAAGAATTGAGAACCTCTTGAAATTGGCGTTTTGAACCTTGTGTAAGAAGTTTTGATCATCAAAACCCACTGTTATGTCAGTGGGTTTTAGTGAATACGTTGTTAATCACATGATCCACGACAGACCAAATAACCTACTAGATTGACGATAACATCTCCACTCCCTCCTGTATCTGACACAACTATCTCTTGACCTTCGATCCATACCAAGCCAGAGGTGTAATTAATACTGAAGGGCGCGGCTCCATTGATTGTAAACGGCCCGGCGATCTCCTGAAGAGAATCGCTTGTTAAAAAGGATGTATGGGTACCAGTAGCGCCGCTAGCGAGCGCAATATAAACATCCGTAATAACAGCAATTCGGTTGCTCGGCACACTATAAACCGAAGTCAATGGGCCAACATCGCTGTTGAAAATTCTTATCGGTCCACTAAACTCATAACCAGTGACTGGCATTTGAGCTGTAAAAGCATGGAGTCGGGTATAGGTTGTCGCGGATATCGCGCCAAGTAATAACAATGATGTAATGCGTAACTTATTCATGGCAGATTCCTCGATATTAATAAGAATACCCCAATATGCCAGTAACGAATAGACTCGTCAGATTAATTACTGGTACCGAAAGTATAGACTACTTGTTCTATTTTTGAAGGGGGTAGTGCACAGCCATTTCAGTGATATCGACATCAAGGACAACGGCGCATCCCTCATAGCACACTGATCCGATGTATGAATACGCTTCCCTAACATATCCCGGACATTGGCCATGCCCCCAAGTTCACAGACGCCCACCGCTTGTCACTTCTCAACCATCTATGTCCCCCCTCAGAAGGCAACGTCTCAAGGAATCGGGATACCTCAACTCTTCTGCAGGAATATGGTGGGAATGGAAATTCCGCCCAACTTCCAAATTAAAAAAAGGGGGTGGGCGGTTAGCTCCTCCCGCCCTACATCTTGTGTTGCCGCCAGTCATAGCCATGGATGAGATGCTTCTCGGTTACCTGGTCTGTCACGGCGAGTTGTTCCAGTAAGCAGAAAAAGACGAGTCCCCGACTGCGGGAGGTACGGCGATTAATGCGGAAGGTGAATTCTTCCAGATAAGCCTGTAAGTGCTCATCTGACACCGAGCATTGGTGGGTTCCCAGAATCCAGCGCTTGAGCAGGCTGGCAACGCGATGAACGCCGGGCATGGCGACATGGGCCGGATCGCCGGAGGTATTCATGATGGTCCG
>SACF01000132.1 GCA_009928665.1 Alphaproteobacteria bacterium | reverse complement strand
TACACCGGTTTTTCCGAAC
This sequence comes from Alphaproteobacteria bacterium, assembly GCA_009928665.1. Classification (GTDB taxonomy): domain Bacteria; phylum Bacteroidota; class Bacteroidia; order Bacteroidales; family FEN-979; genus CAIVAT01. The sequence goes on along the minus strand of SACF01000132.1, from coordinate 2,185 downwards.
GGCCCATGAATACCACCGCATCGTAGCCGTTTCCCGCCAGAGCGGCCGGCAAAAACCCGCCCACCTGGGAGTCTCCCGCCGTCCCCGTCAAGGGGCTTTTAAAGGTGGCACACATTCGGCTGTTCCCACTGATAGGAATTCCCGTCAAGGGAGATACGGAAAAAATCAGCATATTCTCCGGGGATAAGGGATCCACCGAGGGATCCATATGCTGTAGCATCAAGTACATTCCCAGGGCGCTACCTCCCGGGTACTTCTGGTAGGTTTCCCCATCCAGGGTTTCTTTCGTAATGGTCCCCTGGCTCAGGTTCACATAAAGTATGGTTGCGTCCTTTAACATAATATCAAACTCCTTTTTCCATTTCTCCTTTGCGCAATGGCGGGCTTGGAAATCGCTCTCCAAACCGTATCGGTTCTGTCGGCAAACGGGTGTCGCGCAGAACTCGGAGTACATTAATAGCATTGTGATATTATACCATCCTAATAAAAGGGAGGTCAATTGACCTCCCTTTGTACAGCAAGATAGTACCTATTTTTACGAAACTCCGTATCCTCCCAATCCTTTTAGAATCTCTTGAAACTCTTTGCTTCCAAGAACTCGTAAAAACTCCCGGATGAAGGGGTGATTTTCGTTTCTTTTTGCCACCACAAAATCATATTCCTCATGAGCGATGTGAATAAAATCCAGCCCCATGGCCTTGGCTGCCGAATAGGCTCCCAACCCCACGCGGGCGGTTCCACCTTCCACCGCCGCCGCCACCGCCATATGGGTGGTCATCTCCCGGTGATATCCGGAAATGACTTCCGGATCCAAGCCCTCTTTCTTCAACAAATAGTCCAATAACATTCGAGTGCCAGAACCCCGCTGTCGATTCACAAAGGTCAGCTTCTTTGCTACCAAATCCCCAATCCCGGTTACTCCGTCGGGATTCCCTTTGGGCACCATCAGCCCCTGCTCCCTTCGAATGCCTTTGATTAATTGGAATTCACTGCCCAAGTAACGATCTATGTAAGATTGGTTATATACCCCTGTTTCTTCATCCAGAAGATGAACCGGAGCAATATGCGCCTCCCCTCGTTTCATGGCCATGATTCCTCCCATGCTACCTACATGAGCCGAAGACAGGTGAAATCCTTCCGGTCCCTCCTCCATCAGTGAACCGATAAAATCCATCACCATATCATGACTGCCGATGGAAACCAGCGTTTTATCAATCACGGAAAAATCCTTGGTTAAAGCAACCTGCACCTTTTCTCCCGCCTCCAATCCCTCACTGTTCTTAGGTATGACCAATAATCCATCGGCTTTCACTAAGGTGGTGGTCATCCCGGCTCCCCGAGCCAAGGGCGTAGCAATCAATTGATCTTCCACGCGGCCTAACTTCACGCGAATGTACTCCCGGTATTTCAAAGAGCTGATTAGCCGCCGAGATAGTACGGCCTCCGTATATATAGGGTTAATCTCCGCAATTCGTTGCAACTTGCGTATCACCGGAGCCACCACCTCTTCAAAGACCAAAAAGGCAGAACCGGGGAACCCGGGAATTCCAATCACCGGTTTCCCTTGAATCATCCCCAGCACCGTGGGCTTTCCAGGCTTAATGGACAATCCATGGTGATAAACCTGACCCAATTCATGGATCAAAGAAGCCGTATGATCCTTGCTACCGGCAGAAGATCCCGCATTTATCAATACCATATGGTTGTCCTTTATTAACCGGAGCAATGCTTCCTTCAGTAAGGAAATTTCATCTTTTACGGGAGCTATCCGATCACCGATTGCCCCCATCTCTTCACAAATGGCTTGAAAGGTCCAGGAATTGCTATCGTAAATTTTTCCCTTTTCCAGGGGTTTCCCCACTTCCAGGATTTCCGTACCGGTGGGCATAATCCCAACCCGTACTTTTTCATATACGGTTACTTCTCCGATACCGGCCGCCAAAGCCGCGCCCAAATCCATGGGCCGCATCCGATGGTGGGCCGGTAGTAACATTTCTCCCGCCACAATATCTTCGCCCACAGCCCGCACATGTTGCCAGGGAAAAGCAGCTTCTTTAATGACAACAGAACCCCCTTCTTCGCCTTGGGGATACACCAGATCTTCTATCATAATCACCGCATCAAAGGGATCTTTCAGTGGGAATCCCGTATTGATTTCTTCAAAATCTTTCCCCCGAACCAGGGT
>SACF01000131.1 GCA_009928665.1 Alphaproteobacteria bacterium | reverse complement strand
CTCAGTGAAGAGGATTTGAACCGAGCCGGGGATTGGTTTTTGGCCCAAGGCGTTACCAGACTCTTTATTACATTAGGTAGTGGAGGGGTCTATTTTCGGGAAGGCAAAGAACAGGGACTGCTTCCGGTTAAAAATACGGTGTTGAAAAGTGCCACCGGAGCGGGAGATGCTTTTAGCGCTGCAGTATTGCTGGGGCATTTGCGCCAGTGGGATGTGAGAAAGACCGCAGAAATCGCGATGATCGCATCCCAAATTGCCATGGAGAGTAAGGCTCCGGTGAATCCCTGTATGGGAATGGAGCGATTGTTGAAAGAGCGGGAAAAAGGAGAGAAGGCCCATGCGTGAGTTTATCGATATTCATCCAGATGTAAGAACGGCCTTGGATCTGGGCAAGCCGGTGGTAGCGTTAGAGAGTACCATCATTGCCCACGGAATGCCTTACCCACAAAACGTGGAAACGGCCCTTCAGGTGGAGAAGGTGATTCAAGATAAGGGAGTGGTTCCTGCCACCATTGGCATCTTACAAGGCCGTATTAAGGTGGGACTTACCCCGGAAGAAATCGAATACCTGGCCCAGGCCAAAGATGTGGTGAAGGTAAGCCGCCGTGATTTTCCGGTGGTGTTGGCGGACAAACGAGACGGCGCCACCACGGTAGCGGGCACCATGATTGTAGCGGCCCAAGCAGGCATCCGAATTTTCGTTACCGGGGGAATTGGGGGCGTTCATCGAGGTGCCGGAGAATCTTTTGATATATCGGCGGATTTGGAGGAACTCAAGTCCACCGATGTGGTGGTGGTTTGTGCCGGAGTGAAATCCATTTTGGATATCGGGGCCACGCTGGAGTATTTAGAGACGGCAGGGGTTCCTGTTTTTGGATATCAAACCGGAGAGTTCCCGGCATTTTATAGCCGTCAAAGCGGTTTCCACGTGGAGTACTCTTTCAGGGACCCGGGGCATGCAGCGGCGGTGATTCGTGCCAAGTACAAAACGGGGCTGGGTGGCGGAGTGGTAATCGGATGCCCTATCCCGGAGGAACAGGAGATTCCATTCCAAAGGATGAATGGTTATATAAAAAATGCCCTAGAAGAAAGCAGGGCCAAAGGAATTGCAGGAAAAAGAGTGACTCCCTTCCTGTTGGACCGAATCAAGGAGTTGACGGCAGGAGAGAGCTTGGAGACGAATATTCAATTAGTGTTCAACAATGCAGCAATCGGGGCAGAGATTGCCAAGGCATATAGAGAAAATAAATGATAGGAGGAGCCGGTATGGAAATGAATGCTAAAATTGATGCCATTCTAAAGAATTTGAAGAAACGAAATATGGAAGGATATTATGCGGAGACCAGTAAGGAGGCCTGCCAAATCGCACTGTCTTTGGTGGAGGAGGGAAATGTGGTTTCCTGGGGAGGTTCGGTGACTTTAGATGAAACGGGATTACGAGATAAATTGCTGATCTTGCAACAAGAAGGAAAGATTACTATCATCGACCCTTATTCTGCAAAAGATCCGGATGAAAATTATGAAAGACGTCGGCAAGGGCTGCTTTCCGATGTATTTTTCTTGAGTTCCAATGCCATGACCACGGATGGCGAACTGGCCAATATTGATGGTACGGGAAACCGGGTTGCGGCATTGACATTTGGCCCGAAAAAGGTGGTAGTCTTAGTGGGGAAAAATAAGTTGACGGATAACTTGGAGGATGCCATCACCCGGGTCAAGGAGGTGGCATGCCCTAAAAATGCGACGCGACTGGGGAAAAAGACTCCTTGTGCATTGACGGGGAAATGTTGTGATTGTTTGTTGCCGAAAGAAACCATCTGCTCCGCCATCGTAACCAATCGGTTTAACCAGAATCCCGGACGGGTTCATGTGATTCTGATTGATGAGGATCTGGGCTATTAATCGGTAATATCATGTTATATCAACAATAGTGGTATGGTGATTCTAAAAAAACTGTTCCTTTCTATTTATATAGAGATGTTTGGAACGGTTTTTTATTTAACCGCGATATTGGGAATAAGGTGAAAATGGAACACACGGATGCGTGTTCAGTTGATAACTGGTGTAGTCGTTGAAAATATGGACTTTCGCCTGTGCACAACTTAAAAAATTGAAAAAAGCTTAAAAAAAGCCTTGCAATCTGTTTTTCGCTGTTATATATTGTAGAGGCTTGCTTATAGCGATGATGCGGGAAGTTGCTGAGCTATCAG
>SACF01000031.1 GCA_009928665.1 Alphaproteobacteria bacterium | reverse complement strand
CCGGCCCTTCACTTACGACAGCCTCTGCCCGCACCCGATCGTGTCGGATACCGTGCCGTTGGACGATTGCGAGGTGGTGATCGTGGGATTGGACGATGCGGAGCAGCATCCCGAAAAGACCAAACTACAAATATATCCCAACCCTACCGGAGGTCAGGTTAACATTGTTATGCCCCAATACCTCGTAAGGCAAAACCCGGGAAGTATCCTGTCATCCACAACCACCTGGTTCCAGTGGGATCAAACCCGGTTGGACATTCTCAGTATTACCGGAAAGCTGATGTTCACTATGGAGATTCCCAAGCAACAAACCACCGTGCATATCAATACCTCAGCCTGGCCGGCGGGGATGTACTTTGCCCGGGTGGTGTTTATGAATGAAAGTGTGGTGGAAGGGAAATTAGTTGTTGAATAATAGTCAACAACCAATTTACGATTGGCTCCGCCGAACTCCGCTTCGCTACGATTGACATGATTGACGATTTACGAATTACTTTTTGTGCTACCCCGTTACCTCTCTAATTATCTTATTCGTAAATTCGATTGTCTTTAAATGATTATTATGAAAACAGTTGTTCACGAACCTGTACGCCTTCGCCCGGATAGCGCTCAAACAGCCACCTTGCAACAAATCGCAAATGACAATTCATTATTTCCCCGGCGCCTGGGCACGAAATATTTTAATTTCCTGTGAGCTGTTGGATTACTCGGAACCAATAGTCTTTACTAATAATTTAAAGTCATCACGAAAAGAAAAGTACCACTGGAAAAGTTCAGGGACCACCATATCCGATTTCAGAGTTTTTCCAAATCCGGCAAGGGATTTCGTCATAATTGAGCATCAAAACTATGCACTCTCTGAACAAACTTTGATTGATTTCATTGACATCCACGGAAAATGTGTAAAATCAGTAGCGTTGGCTTCAGGTAAACATCAGTACATTATTCCGATTGGAGATATTTTATCGGGATCCTATATAATACAGATACGATCGGATGGAATTATCAGCAGACATACAAAATTAATCATTATCCGTTAATTTTCTTTGATATGAAACATAAGATATCTTTTTTGGGAATTGTCTTGCTATTTTTGTGTGCTGAAGTTATTGCTCAACAATGGATTAGAATTTATGGTGATACGATAAATACGCTCTCATATCGCGTTCATGAATACTATGATCACGGATATGTTTTTACCGGAAAACGTGAGGAAGGATGGACATCATATGGTTGGTTGATGAAAACCGATATAAATGGATACAAAGTGTGGGCAAAAACTTTTGGTTTATTTGGGAAAATAAGCCCTATTTCATCATCCCGGATTACTGATGATAATGGTATAATAGCAACAGGTGGAACAAATTTTTATTCTTCAAATTGTTTTGATCCAATTATTTTTAAAATTGATTATTGTGGTGAGAAAGAGTGGTGTAAGGTTTATGATGCACCAGGTTGTAATGGTTGGGGAACTGATATTGAAACAGACTTCGCAAATGGTTTTATTATACTTATTGACCGGTGGAGATCGGAAAATGAAGAAATGATATGGCTGTTCAGAACAAGTAGTACTGGTGATGTGATATGGGCACAAAAATACTTCAGTAATCCCAATTTCTCTTCCGAATGGTCACATTCTTTAACAGCCACCAACGATTCATGTTTTATAATTACCGGTGAAGCCTATTACCCTGACCCGACCTATCCGGGGAAGAGCATCATTAAAATCATTTTGGTCAAAGTAGCGTTGGACGGAACCTCCATCTTTGAAGTTCCCTGGGGAGCCAGTAACGGGGTGTACAGCGATGGCAGGCAATCGGTGGTTGATTCGAAAAATAACATCTATACAGCCGGCCGGCGAGCCAGAACAACGGCTCCGGGTGGTGATTCGCCGTGCCTGTTTAAAACATCAAAGAATGGCGAGCCTGCCTTTTACAAAGATCTCAAAAGTATGTCTGTTGCTGGTATTACAACAACCCTGAAATGGTTTGCCGATTCAACATTAGCATCTGTTTCTCAATGGCATAACTCTTCCGGCCCCGATACCACAGCGGTTATAAAAACAGACTCACTGGGAAATTTCATCACGCAAAAAACATTGACCACTCTTTCCGAATATGCGATATGGGGATCAGATATAACATATAACAACAGACTTATACTCGGAGGATATTTTAAGAATTCAGGAGTAATTAATGGTTGTGCCTTTAAACTCACCTCCGAGCTCGAATACGACAGCGTGTACACCCGGCCCTTCACTTACGACAGCCTCTGCCCGCACCCGATCGTGTCGGATACCGTGCCGTTGGACGATTGCGAGGTGGTGATCGTGGGGCTGGATGATGCGGAGCAGCATCCCGAAAAGACCAAACTACAAATATATCCCAACCCTACCGGAGGTAAGGTCAACATTGTTATGCCCCAATACCTCGTAAGGCAAAATCCGGGAAGTATCCTGTCATCCACAACCACCTGGTTCCGGTGGGACAAAACCCGGTTAGACATTCTCAGTATTACCGGCAAGCTGATGTTCACGATGGAGATTCCCAAACAACAAACCACCGTTCAGGTCAATACCTCTACCTGGCCTGCGGGGATGTACTTCGCCCGGGTGGTGTTTATGAATGAAAGTGTGGTGGAAGGGAAATTGGTTGTTGACTAAAAGGGCATCAGGATGAATCCGACGGAAATCGGGTACATATCGGGTCCTTTCCCGTTGGTGAACACCCGTGAAAGGGAGTACCACGCATTCAGGCTGAACCATTTGTACCCGACCCGCAGGGTGGGCCCATAGGAAAACCGCTCAATATTTTTGATATTCTGAACACTGTATTTCAGGGTGGTATTGGTCTTGAAAAGATAATCATCCCCTACATATTTTGAATGGGCGTAGACCATGTATCCCACTTTGAAGCCGACAGCCACCGATACTTTGCTGCGGGTTTTCAACCTGAACTCGATGGGAAGTTCCAGGTACGGAAGGGTGAGTTTGCTCCGTTTGTACCCCAGCGAATCGGGTATGGGCTTGAACTGCAGGGAGTCGTCGCTGCCCCGGAACATGTAATTCCAGTAAAGATTGTGAATGTTGATCCCCAGCCCGACGGCAAAACTGAAGTTGCTTTTCCCGAATGGCAGATTATAGGTGGCAAAAACATTAAACCCCTGATTAATGGTACGGGTCTTCATTCCTTCGGGCACCTGCAACCAGATGTCGCTGAACATACCTACACCGATGCTGATCTTTTTCTTGGTGGTTTCATTGACCACCTGTGTGGCGCCCCTGAAGGGCACAAGAACCGACATCATCAACATGAGCGCCGCAACCGGAAGACCTTTTTGAATTATCTTTTTCATCTGTAAACTATTTGTTTTTTCTTGCCAGATAAAACACCCGTGAACCTTATTTTTCCTGTAGTCAGTGCGCGGATTGTCACGGGTATTTCGTCATGATTTTTGAATTGATGTTGATTTCTTTTTACCGGGATTGAAAAATTTCCTCCCTGTAAAGGTATTATCCTTCTGTTAACGAAACGAAAAACCGTAAAAAAAATTGGGTCAACCCCATAACTTTTCAGGGTAAACGCCCCGACTGACCAGTTCCCGGATGCTCCGGACCACCCGGGGCCGATCATCCCGGTAGGTCATACCAAACCATTTATCATCGGAACCCAGTACTTTAACCGTTGCTTTCCCCCCCTGAATCAGTTGATTGACCACCCCGGGAATATAAAACTCGGCCTTGATATCCTGTGAATTCCGCTGGATAAAGGTTTCAAATTCCGCCTTCAGAAATCCGAAGAAAGAGGGCGTGAAACCCCAGAAATTCATCGAAACCAAACTGTTTTCCGGTATGTCGTTCCACTGCCCCTTATCGTCCTTCCAGGCAATCCGGTCGGGTAAACGCTCAATGTGCGTGCGTTCCACCACATCCCGTAAAAACGAATCCCGGCTGGTCTGACAAACGCCGCGCGACACGGCGCCGAATTCCGAGAGGGTGTTTGCAACAGGATAGCCCACCATACAATAGTCGTTGGCCCTGGCCGGTGTCCAGTTGCGGTAATAATCTGCCAAGACCCGGAACGCGCCGCGTCCGTAAAAATCGTCGGCATTGATGACTGCAAAAGGGCCATCGATCTTTCCATCGGCCATCATGACGGCATGGCCGGTACCCCAGGGTTTGTTCCGGTTATCCGGGATTCTGATCCCTTCGGGCACCATCCAGGTCTCCTGAAAAACATAATCGACCTGAACCTGTTCCTTGAGCCGTTCCACAAAGAACTCCTTGAATTCCGATTCAATCTGCTCCTTGATGATGAAGATGACGCGTCCGAACCCGGCGCGAAGGGCATCATAAATGGAGTAATCGATGATGGTTTCGCCGGATGGTCCGATGGGATCGAGCTGTTTCAGTCCGCCGTAACGGCTTCCGATGCCGGCTGCAAGAATCAGCAGGGTTGGTTTCATTTGTTAATAATTATATATTTAATGTGCTCATATTTATTTTTTTTCGGGCCACATTGAATATCCATTGTTATCGATAGGGGTCCATATGTACCGTGTACTGATGGATATTTCATGTATTCTTATTTATTCCATGACCGGAGTTTGTGACCGGCAAATGCAAAATAAAAGATGAAAAGATAACAGGGAATGGTGATCCAATAAGCAAGATGGGGAGCGGAAATGTCGACAAGATATCCGTAGAGCAACGGGATCAGGGCGCCACCTGCGATTCCCATGATCAGCAGGGAGGATCCGATCTTGGTGAACCGGCCCAACCCGTCGATGGCCAGGGGCCAGATAGCCGGCCACATCACCGCGTTTGACAGTCCCAGCAACGCGATGAAAAAGACCGAAAGATCAAAGGGAAGCGAGAGGGCGCCGATCATCAGGGTTCCGCTGACCTGCATGCGGGCGGTCACAATGGCCAGGAGGCTGAACACGATACCTGAAACTGCCGAAATCATCAGCGATTGCTCCTGTTTCAGGTACTTCGGAATGGTAATGATCCCGATGATATATCCGATGACCATGGCTGCCAGGGTGTAGGAGGCAAAATATTTGGCCGATTCGAAGGGAAATCCCTGCGATTTTCCGTAATTGATGATGGTGTCGACGGCAACCACTTCGACTCCCACATAAACAAAGATCGCAACAACCCCCAACACCAGTTGCGGGAAATCAAAAATGCTCTTTTTCCCGGTGTTCGCGGCCGACGTAGAGGCATCCTCCGTATCGGTGTCGAGATCGGGCAACGGGGAATAACGGAGCAGGATGGCCAATATCACCAAAACCACGGCCATGACTACATAGGGCACGATGATCCTTCCGGCCAGCGCATTCAACGCGGTGGTCCGGGCTACCGCATCCATCGAATCAAGTATTGTTTTGTCAAACTGATCCATCCCTTTTAAAACGATGGCCCCCAGGATGATCGGACTGATCACCCCTGCGATCTTGTTGCAGATTCCCATGATGCTGATCCTTTTCGCGGCGCTTTCGATCGGACCGAGGATGGTGACATAGGGGTTGGAAGCAGTTTGCAGCACAGCCAGTCCGGTGCCCTGGATGAATAACCCAGTCAGAAACAATCCGAACATCCTCGAATAGGCCGCGGGAATGAAGATCAACGCACCCAGGGCCATCAGGATCAGTCCCAGCGACATGCCGTTTTTAAAGCCCAGTTTGTGAAGCACCCACGAAGAAGGGATCGCCATGACAAAATAGGAGATGTAAAAAGCGAATGCGACAAAATAGGATTCAAAATTGTTCTTTTCGCAGGCGATCTTCAGAAACGGGATCAGCACCGAATTAAGCCAGGTGACAAATCCGAAGATGAAGAAAAAAATACCGATGATGGAGATCGAAATGAAATAACTGCTATTCTTCTGCCGGGTTTCCCGGGCGAGTAAAGGATTCGTCATGGCCTGATTTTCAGAAAAAGGATGAAAGCAGCGGCAAAAATAACGGATTTTTTCGGTGATATGTTATTTTATAATACATTTGTCATGAATACTTTGAAGCCGTCAGCCGGTCATCTTCAAACAGCCCCAGGGCGAAAAATCATGCATCATGGATAGTCATCAGGAAAAATTCAACATATTAATTGTCGACGACAGGAAAGAGAATCTGATCACCCTCGAGAGCATCATTCAGAATGAAGAATTGAACATTATCAAGGCTTTATCAGGAAATGAAGCCCTGGCGCTGATGCTCGAGTACGAAATTTCACTGGTTCTCCTTGATGTGAACATGCCGGGTATGGATGGTTTTGAAACGGCTGAACTGATGCGGGGAAGCGAACGTACCAAAAGCATTCCTATCATTTTCATCACGGCCACCTACCGGCAACCCAAGCAGATCTTCAGGGGTTATGAAACAGGGGCTGTCGACTATCTGTACAAACCGCTCGACCGCAAGATCCTGCAGAATAAGATTAAAGCCTATATCGAGTTTTTCAAGCAGAAGCACGCTCTTCAGGTAACCACCAAGCAGTTGCAGCGGACCATCGATGAGCTCGACCAGGCCAAACGGATTGCCGAGGAGGCGACCATCGCGAAAAGTTCTTTCCTGGCCAGCATGAGCCACGAGATCCGCACACCGCTCAACGGCATCATCGGAATGACCGATCTGATCCTGATGGATGAAGATATTCCCCAGACCTATTATGAACATCTCATCGATATAAAACAAAGCAGCGAATCGCTGCTCGAGATCATCAACGAAATACTTGACATCTCCAAGATCGAAGCCGATAAACTGGAGATCGAACAGATCCGGTTCTCCCTTCGCGAAATGCTTGAAAAGGTGATCCGTCTGCTCGCTGTGAAGACATTTCAGAAGAAACTTGAATTTCTTTGCATTCATGAGCCCGACCTGCCCGACACCTATCTTGGCGACCCGACCCGGATCCGTCAGGTGCTGGTAAACCTGATCGGAAATGCCATTAAATTCACCGATGAGGGGACTATTTCCCTTTCGATCGAATTGGTAAAAAAAGATGCGGACCAGATCTGGCTGAAATTTCAGGTTTCGGATACCGGCATCGGGATTCCTGAAAGCAAGATCAGCAGGCTTTTTGAATCGTATCGTCAGGCCGACAATTCGACTTCCAGAACTTACGGCGGCACCGGTCTCGGCCTCACCATTTCGCGCCGGTTGGTCGAAATGATGGGGGGTGAACTCGGAGTGCAAAGCGAATTGGGAAAGGGCAGCACGTTCTATTTCACCATCCCGCTTGAACCCGTTATTTCCGACGACCAGTCCTGGAACCTGAAACTTCCCCCTGCCCTGAAATCCCTCGAGGTATTGGTTATTGAGGGACACCAGCAACACGCATTGCTTTTGGGACGATTCCTGAAATCCTGGAACATTCCGACTACCATCGTCTCTTCAACCGAGGAGGCACTGGAGGCAATCAGCGGACCGGCATCGAAAAAATTCGGGATCATATTTATCGACCAGCTCCTGCAATCGCAGCAGGGTCAATCACTGATCAGCCGGATCAACCAGACCCTTACGCCGGATGATTCGACCCGGCTGGTCGTTCTTACTGAAGATAAATCAATTCATTCCATGCGCATGATCCGGGATGCCGGCATCCGGTTCCACCTGTTCAAACCCGTCCTTCAGACAGAACTTTTAGAGGTGATCCATCAGATCTACAACAACGAATTTAACCTGCCACTCCCCGACCAGACAAAAACAAGGGAAAGTCATCATCCGGACTCCGACCATAAACCAAACATTCTGCTGGCTGAAGATCAGTTGATTAACCAGAAGATCGTGGTTCAGCTCCTGGCCAAAAAAGGATGCATGGTTACCACAGCGGTCAATGGCCTGGAAGCATTTCAAAGGGCGCATGAAAATAAATATGACCTGATCTTTATGGATGTCATGATGCCCGAAATGGACGGCTTCGAAGCCACACGGAAAATCCGGAATGATGACTCGGGAATGAACGGTGCCACCCCCATCATTGCACTAACCGCAAACGCGATGAAAGGGGACCGTGAAAAATGCCTTGATTCGGGGATGGATGATTATATTTCGAAACCCCTTCACCCGGAAGATATTTTTAAGACCATCGAGAAATATTGTTTCTGAAAATTCGTCGACCCTAATATGTCCATCGTGAACGCCTGGAAAAAGTTAATCCGATCGGTATCGGAATTCGATTACCGCACCTTGAAAAACATGGGAATCGGTAAGGCAATGCTCCTCTGGTTCCTGGTCATTTCATTGGTTCCGCTGGCCACGCTGAGCTTTATCAATTTTCTTTACTATTACCAGGGACTGAATGTAATGGCAAAGAAATCGCTCTTCACTACTTCACAGCTCCGGATGAATTACCTGAACAACTATTTTCAGGATATCGCCGATTTCGTCAACGATGTGGCAGACGACAACCGGACCCTTTCACAATTTGAAGGATTGCAGCGGGATTATGCCAAATCGGGTAAAACCAGCACACTTCCCGATACGCGCAATTGGGAAACCTTGTCGGAAGAACTCCGGCAGACCTTCCTTAAAACGTATCGTCCCGAAGGCATCCGGAATATATATTTCATCAATATCAAGGGCCGGATCCTGTTCGAGCTTCATGAGGATTCCGATCTGGGAGCAGACCTCTTTACCGGAGAACTGGGATCCACAGCATTCGGGAAGACCTGTTCCCGCATCCTGGTCACAGAAAAACCGATGTTCTCCGACCTGGAATACTATCCCCCCGTCAACAACGAACTGTGCGGATTCCTGGGGCAGCCGGTTTACGACAGCAAGCGGGAAAAACTGGGTGTGATCGCCATCAGTATGACCCCCGAAAAAATCAACAAAATCCTCCAATTCGGAATAGGATTCGGCAGTACCGGCCACGTTTACCTGATCGGGGTCGACCTGAAACTAAGGTCTGCAAGCAAAGTAAGCGAACGATCGCAAATACTGACTTCCAGTGAAGAAAATGAGAAGACCCGGACCTGGCAGGGTGTTAAAGTAAACAACATCACCCTTGCTCCCGACGGTAAGACCATCACCGAAGAGGTAAGTATTTACAAGAACTCAAAGGGAACGGTTGTGATGGGTCTGTACCGGAATATCGACATCCTTGAAAAGTACGGGGTTAACTGGGCATTGGTGGAAGAGATCGATCAGGATGAAGCCCACATGGTTGCCAGGGAACTCTCTTCGTTTGCAAAAATCTCACTCATTATCACCACCATTATGGTGCTGATCATCTCGACCTTTGTTACAAGACGTTTCGTGGGTCCCATCAAGAAAATCTCGGAATGGGCCAAACAGGTTGCCCATGGAGAGCTGATCCTTCGCGACATCCGCGTGGCAAACAATGAAGTAGGAGAGATGAAGGACACCTTCAACTGGCTGGTGCACTCCCTCCGGTCATTTTCCGACGTAAGTCAATCGGTAGCTCTGGGCGATTACAGCAAAACCGTCACGGTGCGCAGCGATAAAGATGTCATGGCCATCTCGATGAATCAGATGGTCGACAGCTTCAAAAATGTCGTCAAACAGGCACGTTCCATCGCCAGTGGCGATTACTCCACCAACGTCATGCCCCGCAGCGAACACGACACCCTGGGCATTGCCCTTTATGAAATGACCATGAAGCTTCGCGAAGCTTCCATTGAGATCATGAACCAGGACTGGCTCAAAACGGGGATCAACGAACTTGGACTGAAAATCCGCGGTGAAAAAAGCATAACCGATCTTTCCGAAGAGATCATCACTTTCCTGTGCCATTACCTGAATGCCCAGATCGGGTTCGTTTACCTTCTTAACGACAACAGGATGCTGTCAGTTGCATCCACTTTTGCCTATTCCCTCGAGAAAGCCCGGGAAAAAAACCTCGCGATCGGTGAAGGATTGATCGGACAATCGGCCAGGGAACATAAAACGATCACCTTTTTTGCAACGGAACATCCTGCGCCGGAGGTGAACATTGGCCCCGAAAAGGTCCGACCCCAACATTTTATCATCAGTCCGGTTTTGTTTGAAGGACAATTGATCGGAGTGATCGAACTTGGGTCTTTTGAACCGTTCGACACTCAAAAACAAACCTTCCTTGAGGTGTCGATCGACAACATCGCGGTCGCCATCAACACGGCCCGGTCGCGTGAAAGGGTTCAGGAACTGTTGTCAAAAACACAGGAGCAAGCCAAAGAGCTCGTCATGCAAAAGGAGGAACTCCGGCAAATAAACCAGGAACTGGAAGAACAGACCAAAGCGCTGAGGCTCTCTGAAGAAAACCTGCAGCATCAGCAGGAAGAACTCCGGGTTATTAACGAAGAACTCGAAGAGCGGTCGAAGGTACTGGAGTTGCAGCGCGATGACATCCGGAAGAAGAATGAGGCGCTCCTCGATGCTCAGCAGGAGATCAGGCAAAAAGCCGAAGCGCTGGAGATTGCCAGCCGGTACAAATCCGAATTTCTGGCCAATATGTCGCACGAACTGCGGACTCCGCTGAACAGCATTCTGGTTCTTTCAGAACTGTTGGCCTCAAACAAGAATCAGGTCATGACTTCTGATGAAGTTGAATATGCCACTGTTATCAATGCCTCCGGTAAGGATCTGCTGGAGCTGATCAATGATATTCTCGATCTTTCAAAGGTGGAAGCAGGCAAGACTGAGATTGAAGTTGAAGAGATGAATCTGGAAGAACTTCAGGAACATGTTCAACGCACCTTCTCGCCCATAACAAATAAAAAGGGCATTTCACTCAAAACGGTTATCGATCCCGGACTTCCCGATTATATCATGACCGACACGCAAAAGGTCATGCAGATCATCAAGAACCTGATGTCGAATGCTATAAAATTCACCGAAAAAGGGGGTGTGGTTCTCAGGATCGGCATGCCCGACCCAAAGACCAGCTTTTCCAATGCAGCCCTGAATCCCACGAATACCATTGCCATCCGGGTTTCTGATACCGGGATCGGAATCTCGGAAGAGAAGTCAAAAGTAATCTTTGAAGCGTTCCAGCAGGCTGATGGCACGATCAGCCGAAAATTCGGGGGCACCGGGCTGGGCCTTACTATCTCCAGAAGCCTTGCACGGTTACTGGGCGGAGAGATACACCTCGAAAGCAAGGAAAATAAAGGATCTACCTTCACCCTCCTGCTGCCGGTAAATATTATTGATTTCCAATCTCCCTCCGACCAGGTTTACCCTGTAGTCAGAAAAGAGAACCCCGACAAAAAGATCGAAACAGAACCCGAAGAACCCCTAATGGTTTCCCGGCAGCCTGAGGCCGGTGAAGAACATACCTCCTCCAGTTTTCTGCCCGATATGGTATTTGAGAACAAAAAGATCCTTATTTGCGACGACGATATGCGCAATGTTTTTGTCTTATCCAAGATCCTGGAAGAAAAAAAGGTACAGATCCTTGTCGGTAAAAACGGTCGCGAAGGGATTGAAAAACTAATGGCCCATCCCGACACCAACCTTGTACTGATGGACATCATGATGCCTGAGGTCGACGGGTACACCGCCATGCGAGAGATCAGAAAAGACCAACGGTTCCAGAATCTGCCTATTATCGCAGTAACCGCCAAAGCGATGAAAGGCGACCGCGAAAAATGCATTGAGGCGGGTGCCAGCGACTACCTGTCAAAACCGGTGCAAACCGAAAAATTACTAACCCTCCTTAGGGTCTGGCTGCATAAATAAGGATGATCTAAGATTGTTCAGCGGTATTTTCGTCCGACGGGTGCACAGTGGAATCCATATCTGCTCCGGGAAGCGTATCAACCCCGCTGCGGAATGTTTTTTTATGCTTGATCATTTTCCCTTCCGCAATAAAATAAACCGATTCAGCGATGTTTGTCGAATACCCGGCAATCCGCTCAATCTGGGTCAGAACGATCAGCAAATGGGTCGCGACCATGATAACCTCACTCTTATGCATCATTTCGTCAAAAATCCGGGTTGAAATCGCCTGTGCCTTGTCTTCGATCAGATTGGCCATTTGAAAAATGTCCCTGACAAAAACCGGGTTCCGGTTACCGATCAGCGTATTGACATCCTGGACGATCATGTCGGCCATTCCTGCCAGTTCATCCATATGCAAAGTGCCGGTGATTTCGCGGTACTCGCTGATCCCTTCTACCTTTGAAGCAATGTTCACTGCCTGGTCACCCATACGTTCCAGGTCGTTGTTCATTTTCAGCGCAGCCATGATCAATCGCAGATCCGTGGCAACCGGTTGGGTCAGTGCAAAGATCCGTTGACAAAGCTTATCGATTTTCACATCAAGCCGGTCGACCTTGTTGTCATTTTCGATCACGGTGCGGGCCAGGTCCAGATCACAGTTCAACAATGCCTCCAGCGCGTTGTGAACCTGTAAGGCGACCAGGTTTCCCATTTTTATCAACCGCTTGTTCAGCTTATCCAGTTCCTGTTCAAAATGCCGTTCCATGTGTGAGATGTGTTAAATTAATAATTCAGGTATTATGCAATAGCGAATAGGATTTATCCAAATCTTCCCGTAATGTAATCCTCGGTTTGTTTCTTATCGGGTGTAGTGAAAATTTTCCTGGTTTTCCCGTGTTCGATCAGTTCTCCGAGATAAAAGAAGGCGGTATAGTCGCTTACCCGGGCAGCCTGTTGCATGTTATGGGTCACGATAACGATGGTATAATTCCGTTTCAGCTCGAAAATCAGCTCCTCAATTTTGGCAGTTGAAATGGGATCAAGGGCGCTTGCCGGTTCATCCATCAGGATGATTTCAGGCTCTACGGCAAGGGTACGTGCAATGCACATTCGTTGTTGTTGCCCCCCGGAAAGTCCGAGCGCTGAATCGTGGAGCCGGTCTTTAACCTCTTCCCAGATAAATGCTTTTTTCAGGGATGTTTCAACAATATCCTGAAGCTCCGTCCGGTTGTTAATTCCATTGATCCGGGGTCCGTAAGCGACATTTTCAAAGATCGATTTCGCAAAGGGGTTGGACTTTTGGAATACCATTCCGATCTTTTTCCTGAGGTTAACCACATCAATCTGTTTATCATAGATGTTTACCCCGTCGATTATCACTTCGCCCGTGATACTTACATTGGGGATCAGATCATTCATCCGGTTCAGGGTTCGTAAAAAGGTCGACTTTCCGCAACCCGACGGACCGATAAATGCAGTTACCTCTTTTTCAGGAATATCCATGGAAATGGAGTTCAGCGCCATTTTTTCACCGTAAAAAAGCGTCAGATCCTGGGTCCTGATTTTAAATTCTTTCATTTACACAGTTGGGATTTGATTATTTTGCCCTCCTTTTTCTGATTCCTGAACGGATAATGACGGCTGTAAAGTTAAGTACAAAGGTCAGTATCAACAGCACCAGGGTAGTCGCAAACTGAATGGGCAGGGTTTTATCGACATTTGATGACTGAGTCGACAGGATATAAATATGATACCCCAGATTCATGAACTGATCACTGAGCGAAGCAGGCAGTGTAGCAAGATAGTAAGCGGCTCCCGTAAACAGGATCGGCGCAACTTCACCAGCGCCGCGGCTGACAGCGAGGATGGTACCGGTAAGGATCCCGGAAAAAGAACCCGGGATCACGATGTTCCTGATGGTTTGCCATTTGGTGGCTCCCAGGGCAAGGCTGGCTTCACGCAACTCCCGGGGAACGGCACGGATGGCCTCTTCGACAGAAACAATAACCACGGGTAGCGTCAACAGGGCCATGGTCAGGCTTGCCCAAAGTATATTGGGTTGCCCCCATTTCAACTCCCCACCTAAAAAAACGGTGTCCATCCCCGTCCCAACGAACCGGATGAAAAATCCCAGCCCGAACAAACCGAAAATAATGGAAGGCACGGTTGCAAGCGTCCTTACCGCGAACCGGATGGTCTGCGCCAGCACCGACTTTTCGCCCGCGTACTCCGTCAGATAGATGGCCGTAAGCGTTCCAAAAGGGACCGCGGCAACCGACATGATGAGAACCAACATGGCGGTGCCGTAAATCGCGGGGAATATTCCCCCCTTTAACATTCCATCCTCAGGAAATGCAGTCAGGAATTCCCAGGAAAAAGTCTCTTTTCCTCCCAGTATGATCACAACAAGAATAAGGATGATAATTGCGATGATCAGGAACGCCGATAGGCCTGTAGCCCCTGTAAAGATCCCTCCGATTATACGTTTTCTGTTCCCCTTTTTCATCACGATTTTCCCTGAAAACGTCTGACTAATTTTCCTTTGATATAAAATTCGGCCAATGCATTAAGTCCGAACGTAAAAATGAAGAGTAATGAGCCGATCAGAAAAAGTACACTGTAATGGGTGTCGCCAAAAACCACCTCAGCCATTTCAGCGCCGATGGTCGCCGCGAGGGTCCTGACCGATTCAAAGGGATTGGCGGAGGTCATTGCGGCATTTCCGGTTGCCATCAAAGCGATCATGGTTTCACCGAACACGCGGCCGATCCCGAGAAGAATCGCGGCAAAGATTCCGGGCGTTGCTGCCGGCAAGGTGACAAACAGGGCCGTTTGCCATTTCGTGGCGCCCAGCGCCAGGCTCGCCTCCTTATACGAGGCCGGTATCGCGGTCAATGCATCTTCTGTGATCGTGTAAATGATCGGAATGGCAGCAAGCGCCATCGCAATACCACCCACAAATGCATTTAACCTGCTCTCATATCCAAAGATTCCCTGGAAAAAACTGGCCATTACCATCAGTGCAAAAAAGCCTATGACCACCGATGGAAAACCAGCCAACAGCTCAATGGCAGGCTTTATAATCTCTCTGAGCCAGTTTGGTGCAAAGGCAGCTGTGAATAATGCCGCCAGAATTGCTATGGGCGCTGCAAAAAGTATCGCGAGAAGGGTAATCTTCAGCGTTCCTACAAATAACGGGATCAGCCCGTATCGCGGATGATCCGATACCGGAAGCCAATCTTTTCCCACAAGACTTTTCAATACAGCGACTTCATGTTCGCTGCCTGCTTCGTTTTCGGTACTGCTGACTTCTTCGGTATCCTGCAATCCGGATTCCGTAACTCCGTATTGTTCCTGCCCGTTGGCATTTACCATAACCGTTGAATCCACACCATACTGCTCCTGTCCCTGATCATTCAGGATCACGGAGGAATCAACCCCATATTGTTCCTGGACCATTGTCGTGGCCGGTTGTGAATCGGCAGCAGTCTGCGATTTAAAAATCGGCATGGTCTCACGAAAAACAAAGAAAAAGATCAGAATAATAATTGCAATCGAAAGAAATGCGACCGAAGTAATGATCTTTTCCGACAGAAATTCAGATATGCGGAATTTCTTTTTCAGGGATTCTTTGGTGAAAACAAACTTTTTCTTTTCTGTGTTCTGATTCATTCCGGTTTATTAACGGTGGCTGGCGACACTTAACAGAACCTTGTCACCGACCACCGGATTCACATTTACTAACAATCTATCTGACGGGAAAATAACCTACCGATGAAACTATTTTTTGTCCTTCGGGACTCAGAATCCAGTCAACATAGGCCTTGATATCACCAGCGGGGCGATTTTTAAGATACATATACAAATAACGGGTTACCGGGTACTGATTGGCTTTCACGGTTTCGGGAGTCGCCACATAGGCAGGACTTTTTTCGTCCTTTTTCACCGCACAGTGTTTCACGCCGGAAGCATATGCCGCACCACCATAACCAATTCCCGACTTGTCCTTCGATACGGCATTTACCACTGCTGCGGTTCCCGGAAGGGTCTGGCAACTTGCCGCATAATCTCCTTTCACCACGTTGTCCTTAAAAAAAACATAGGTTCCTGAGCTGTTTTCACGACCATACAGTTTAATGGTCATATCCGGTCCGCCAACTTCTTTCCAGTTGGTTATCTTCCCGGAATAGATGCCACTCAATTGCTTGATCGACAACTCCTTTACAGGATTGGATGCATGCAGAAAGATGGTTATGCCATCCTTAGCACACGGGATCTCGACACCCAGGCTGGCATAACGGTCTTTCAACTTATCCATTTCCGATCGTTTCATTGGTCTGCTTGAGTTGCAGATATCTGTCGATCCGTTGATCAGGGCTGCAATCCCGGTTCCCGATCCGCCTCCGGTTACCTGTATTACGGCTTCGGGATGTGCCTTCATGTACAGCTCCGCCCATTTCTGGGCAAGAATGACCATGGTATCTGAACCTTTAACAGTAATTTTCTTCGGCGCCGGCATGAACGCGGCTCCTATCATGACGATCAGCGCCAGCGCTGCAATCGTCCAAACTTTATTAATTCTTTTCATTTGAAATTTATTGATTTATTGAATGATTGATTGAATTTAAAACTTCACCTGTATTCTTACCGTAAGTACATTCTGTTTTATCCAATTGCTGTAGTCGTAGATACTTGTAACATCGTTTACCTTGTAGGTCGAGGTTACATTACCGTTACCATTGGCATCCCGGGTTCCGCTCTTGCGGTTAACCGGGATCTCGTAGGCGATCATGAATTTTATATAATCGTCGAAGAAATAGGTGTAACCAAAGGTCCAGGTACTGTATGTAATATCAGCAGTGCCGCTTTTGAGCAGGTTGTTTACCACAGTCTTTGTCTGGGCATTGGTGGCCACCACGGGATCGCTTCCGGCATAGGTGTACTTATTTTCCGTTTTGGAACTGCTTTCATCCCATTTCGCGGTTCCGATCTGGTCGGCAGCCAGTTTAGTGTTGGGATTATATTGGTCGAAACGCACTGCAATCTGATGGCGTTTCCCGATATTCTTGACCAGATAGATGTAATAGCCGCTAAAATTCCTGGTTATTGCCGGACGTGCGGTGGTTGTCTTGGTTGTAAGGGTGGTCAGGGTAAGGGTATCGTTTTTCAGTGCTGAGGTCATCGGGCTGACCACTGTGGAGGTGGCATAATATCCCGGGGTGGAATTGACACCGAATATGTACTCGCCCTTGAGTGCAAGTCCACCCAAAACATCCAGATACAACTGTCCTTCAAAACCAAGCCAGTTTCTTTTCAGGGTTTCACCGATATTGTCAATTTTTTTATTGTAGGTATAATCCGAATTGATGGCATCATAAGCGTTGGCCTTTATTTTGCCATAGTACCCATGTGCGCCGATCGTTAATCCGCCGATATTTCCCAATTTAAATGCGTAGGTAACGCGGCCCATGAAATCCTTTGCATTATCGAAATCATTGTTCGTAGGATTGATGCTGTTTCCCGAAGCATCGGTAATGGTCAGACCATCATTGCCATTGAATAAAGCTAATTGTACCTTCAGGGGTAACTTCGGGGGAGCAATCTCCAGTTTGGCCCCGATCGCGCGTTCTCCCGGGTAAAGAGCCCGGATCACCCGTGAACGCTCAGGCACCTCGCGGTTGCTTGAAGAGTACTCGACCTCATAATTGGGTCGGTTAAACTGACCAGCCCACAATGAAAAAGTTTTCAGCCAGGGGTCATTGGCCTGGGCATAGGCATCCTTTAAAGTGATGCTGCCGGGCAGAAAATCGGGCTGCACAACAAAAACCACCCCATTTACAGGTTCATAGGTGAATTTTACACGAGCCCTCCGTACCTGGAACAGATTTCCCGGATAGGAGCTGGCTGCTTCATTATGCAGCCATTGGGCTTGTATATATCCCGAAACTTTAATCCTCGTAAGTTTTGTTAGATCGGCTTCCGCCGTTGCCAGTCGTTCTTCAACTCCGCTGATAACATCCCGGATGGTGGTTACCTTCTCTTTCAGGGTGTCCTGCTCTTTTTTAAGATCTTCGACTTTTGTCTGTGCAAACAGGGAGTTGGCTTGAAAGAATGACATCATCACACCAAAGAAAACAATCAGAATAGAAATTTGTCTCATAAGTTCCGTTTTTATTTGCAGCAAAAGTATTTCGTATGGGAGGGTCCCGTGTTAACGATTTATTACCAAATGATTAAATAATTGTTAACGGATCCCGTAACAGGGATCTTTTCCGGAATCGTACAGGAGGTTATAGGGTATGCGAACCATCGCATAACCTGGTCAGTGCCGGATGGAAATAATGAACAGGGAACCTATCGGGAATCTGACTGGAATTCAATGGTAAAAGAAGCGCCGGGATTATTGGATATCTGCAGCCTGGCTTCAATCTGTCGGCATAGAAGGTGAATGATCTGCAATCCCATGGTGCCAACCTGTTCACCCAGGAAAGCTTCCGGAATACCCGGACCATTGTCATGAATATTGAGATGGCATCGGGAAGTGGCTGGATCATTTTTAAACAAGATCCATAGGGCTCCCTGGGAACCCTCAGGAAATGCGTGCTTGAAAACATTACTGACAATCTCATTGACGATCAAACCGATCGGAATCATGATCTCAATATTCATGGTGGCATCATCAGCTTCGAAATGAATTTCCACATCCCTGTTTCTGTAAGCGCCGGTAATCACCGAAACCACCGACCGTAAATATTCAGGAACGGAAATATTTTCAAAATCCTTCGATCGGTAAAGCATTTCATGCACCAGCGCCATGGTTCTGATCCGTAACTGAAGATTTACCAATGAACGCTT
Source organism: Alphaproteobacteria bacterium (assembly GCA_009928665.1). Taxonomy (GTDB): domain Bacteria; phylum Bacteroidota; class Bacteroidia; order Bacteroidales; family FEN-979; genus CAIVAT01. Next base: position 29,631 of record SACF01000031.1, on the reverse strand, counting down.
CAACTCCTCATTCTGGGTCTGGCTCATCTGCATGCTGATCAGGCTGACCAGGATGGCAAAATTATTCTTCACCCGATGGTGTATCTCCTTGAGGAGGTTTTCAGTCTGTTTGGTGTTTTCTATAAATTCCATTTCCTTGATTTTTCGTTCCTCGATATCGCGTGTAACAACCACCATTCCCCTGTACTTCCCTTCATCGGTTTCATAAAGCGGATTTAAAACCGATTCCACCCATGCAATTGAACCATCTTTCCTGATCACCCGGTAAGTAAATTGCATGGGTTGCCGGGTTGAGACCATCTCTTCAAACATCGCCTCTGCATCCTTATAGTGATCCGGATGGGTCAGGTCATAGGGAGATTTATTCATAATCTCATCCGGGTTGTATCCATAAACCGATTTGGATGAAGGAGAGGCGAAAATCCGCTTATTACCGGCATCCAGATGGGTTATGAAATCAAACGTGTGCTCGGCAAGAAACCGGTACTGCCGCTCTTTTTCCGTCAGGCTTTTTTCGGTGTTCTTACGATCATATATTTCAACTGATAGTATCCTGTTCAGGGAGAGAAGCTTATTGCCGACATGCCGGTTGTACAGGAACATTACCAGGAAGAAAAGCAAGACCAACGCGGTAAGCGAGGTGATTACCTGAACGAAAATGAATTGAATTTGCTGGTTCATAATGTTCAGCTTCTGAATTTCATGTTGCTTCACCAACATCTTTCCTGTTTCCTGTGTCTGTTGAATCGCCTGATTTGCCTCTAAAAAAGATATGTTTCCGTTACTTTTCTCACGTTCGAGAATTTCCGTGGTTTCTATGTATTTTTTATAATAGGGAAAGGCAACTTCATAATTTCCCTTGCTTTTGTAATAAGAAAAGAGATGCCCATATCCGTTTTTCAGGATGTTATTCAGATTGTACCTCTGTGCAAGCCTCAAGCCTTCATTCAGATAATACCTGCCTGAGTCGGGCTTCTCCAGTAAAAAAAAATCTCCGCCAATATTGACCAGGGAACTGATATAGTTATCGTAAGGGATCAATCCCCGTCTCACCTGCAAGGCTTTTTTATTGAAATCCAAAGAGTGCAGGAAGTTTTTTTGCTGTTGATGAATATGCCCGATACAAGTATAAACGATCCCAAAAAGAATTTTGTTGGAGGTGTCAATTTCAGAAAGCAGGCGATCGTAAAAGATCAATGCCTCATCAAACCTTTTTTGATCAAGAAGCAACGTGCCGATATTATGCAATACTTCATGCTCATTGTTCTTGTCTCCGGATTTCCTGTAAATATCCAAGGCTGCCCTGAAATACTCCAGGGCTTTTAATGTATCACCGGCCTGTTTGTAAACGATACCGGTATATTTCTGAAATAAGGCCTGGGACGCCTGCCGATGTGCACCTGGGGTAAGCTCAATCCCTTTATTGTAATACTCCAGCGCCTTGGGATTGTTGCCCAGGGTAAGATTAATATCGGCAATGAATCCGAGGACCTTCAGCTGCCCGGTGGTATCTTTAATTTTACTGAAGATATTTAACGAGGTCAGAAAATGTTCAAGGGCAAGGGAAAAATCACGTTTCCGTGCGAAATATTTGCCGAAAACCCAGTGTACTTCTCCCTTTTGCATTGGGTCCCCATTGGCAATTGAAAGTCTTAGGGCGCTCATCATGCAATCAAAGGCCCGGTCAGGCAAAGTATCCCAGATGACCTGAGCCATATTCAGCAATGCTTCCGGATCTTGCATCCGCTTCTGATTCGGAATGGCGTTAAGAATGCTGTCGGGTATGCACCGGTTCAACGGATTATGCTGGGCATATAATATCCCAGTTCCGGTAATCCAGATTAATAAGATCCATGACACGTACCTGTACATTGATCACAAAGGCTGGGATTCAAAGATAGAAAAATACCCGGTGTTCCTGATATTTTATTTAAAGGATCGGTTTCTTAACCGCAGACTGTTCGTAACCACCGAAACCGAACTGAATGCCATGGCGGCTCCCGCGAACATTGGATTCAACAGAAATCCGGTGAAAGGATAAAGAATCCCTGCTGCAATGGGAATAGATATAACATTATAAATAAATGCCCAGAAGAGGTTCTGCCGAATGGTTCTGAGGGTTGCTTCCGACAACCGGAACATGGTGACTAATTTTGAAAGATCCCCTTTAATGAGTGTGATCCGGGCCGTCTCCATGGCAATATCCGTCCCGGTCCCCATGGCAATTCCAATGTGTGCCACAGCCAATGCGGGAGCATCATTGATCCCGTCACCCACCATGGCCACAAAGGATCCACGGGTCTTTAGTTTTTCAATAAATTCAGCCTTCTCAACCGGCGTCATGCCACCCCTGAAACGGGTAATCGCCGTTGTATGTGCCACTGCCTCCGTAATGGCAGGATTATCGCCTGACAACAGGTATACATCTATACCCAGTTCGCCAACCATTTTGATTGCCTTGGCAGCGGTGGGTCTGACCGGATCGGATAACGCTACAACTGCCCTGGACACCAGGTCCTGTGCAAAATATACTACCGATTGATGCCTGGTCTGCCATTGTTCCCCCGATTCCCGCAGCTCCCGGCTTACAGCGATCCGGTTCTCTTCCATAAATGCCCGGTTCCCGATATGGAAAGTCAGGCCTTTATAAACCGCGGTAACGCCCCTGCCTGGGACATTTTTAAAACCCGACACCCCTTGGAAAAATTCCGGAACCGGTTCCTCTGTATCATGACCTGTCGCTGCACTGAAATACCGGTAAATGGCATCGGCATAAACATGCTCCGATTTTCGTTCAAGAGCGCAAATGGCTTCCATCAGAAGGCTCCGTTCAGATTCCGTCGAAATATCCGGGCTCCAGAAAACACCCGCTACTGCAGGTTTACCGAGCGTTATTGTACCGGTCTTATCCAAGACCAGGGCCTTGGTTTTACATACCGTCTCCAGACTCTCCGCATCCCGGATCAGGATCCCGAGATGCGCAGCTTTACCCATTCCCACCATGAGTGCTGTGGGCGTCGCAAGGCCCAGGGCGCATGGACACGCGATTACCAAAACCGTCACAGCAGCAATAAAATTAACGGGGATTCCGTTCCCTGGTTGGAACACGGTCCACACCACAAAGGTCAAAACCGCCAGGATCAAGACTACCGGAACGAAAACGGATGCTACCTTATCGGCAAGTTTCTGAACAGGCGCCTTGCTCCCCTGGGCCTCCTGGACCAATTTGATGATCCGGGCCAACATGGTCTCATCCCCGACCTTTTCGGCTACCATTGTGAGAGAACCCTCTTTGTTTACCGTTCCCCCGATTACTTTGTCTCCCGGGGCCTTTGCGACCGGAACGGACTCCCCGGTAAACATACTTTCATCGACCAGCGAACTTCCTTCCATAACCCGACCGTCGGTTGGTATCTTCTCTCCCGGCCGGATAATCAAAATATCGCCCAGTATAATCTTCGTGATCAGCATCTCTTTTTCAACTCCGTTACGGACTACCCTGGCAGTCTTCACTCCGAGACGCATCAGTGACTTAATTGATTCGGCTGTCTTTTTTTTCGCCTTTTCCTCGAAATAACGACCCAGTAAAATAAAGGAAATGATTACGGCGGCAGATTCAAAATAAACCTGTGGTTCCAGACCATACCGGATCATGATCCCGGGGAAAAGTGTATTAAAAGTGCTGAAAAGAAAAGCGCTGCCGGTTCCCAGGGCAACCAGTGTGTCCATGTTGGCCGATCCATGAAGCATCCTTTTCCAGGCAACGATAAAAAACTCCCGACCCGACCAGACCAAAACGGGCAAGGTCAGAAACAGCATGACCCAATTGACTTGGGGTTGATGATGGAACAACATGGAGAGGATCACTACCGGAGTGGAAAAGATAAAAGAAACCAGGGTTCTGCGCTTTATCGCCGATAAACGGGCCGATTCAAGGTCTGTTACCTCAAGGTCCGATAGTTTACGGGTGATTAGTTTAAATCCCAGATCTGATATATCCTTTTCAATTTGTGCAAGCGTTATGATGGCAGGATCATATGCAACTGAAACCTGTTCAGCTGCCAGGTTAACAGCAGCGCTCAGGATTCCGTCACGTGAGCCCAGCATCGATTCAATGCTGGAAGCACAGGAAGCGCAAGACATTCCGTCGACCCGGTAGATCTCCTTAACGATTTTCATTCAGAAACAGTGCTAATCACAGGAACAAAGATATGTATATCTTTTCATATTTCCCCGGATTGCCTTGGTACAGGAACTTTTCCCGTACGGCTGTTCCTGCTTTTTTTATAGGATCTAAGCGCCTTATTCCATATCTGTGATAAACGGAATCCATCCCGGGCCAACCGTTCCATACGTGCCTGGGACACGTGAACAGCGAGCATATCCTTCAGGATAAGATTCCGCTGGTTTTTCCACTGACGCAACCGGTCGATCAGCTCAATACTAAACGTTTCTGAAAAATCATGATGATTCCCCGAAAGATGTAAATGTTTTATCCTTTTAATCGACTGCTCGAATGTGATGCCGACCGTTTTCTGATTCCCTTCAAGTTTCCTGATCAATCGCTTAACCCTTCTTTCAAACAGAACCGATAGGATCCAGGAGGCTTCCAGATAATATTTATTCTTCAGGGCCATACCAGCCCGTTTCTGTAATTCCTTCGCACTCGATTTTTCAAGCTTCCGAAGCAAGGTTTTCTTCTTCATTTCCTGATATTTTGATACAGTCGGATAAAGATAGAAAAAGTCCTGGAATCAATGTGAAAAAACATCATTTACCAGGACGGTTGTACAACCTTTTTCCGATCACGTTAAAGATTGAAATAGATTGCATTTAACCCTTACAAGACCATACACAGGCTGCATTGACATTTTACAGTCGTGTTATTAATTGATTTACTTTGCGTTAGAATTTCCCATGGTGTGATTTAACAATTATTTCACATGAGCGTCGGTGAATAATCGTAATTTTGCATTCGAATATTTAATAAATTATAACAAAGATGAGTATCGAAAAGAAATTCCTTAAATCAAAGCCTGTTTGCAAAGTAAAGTTTACGCTCTCCGGAGAACCTTATAATTCAGCCTCCTCTGTAATTCTGGTCGGTGATTTTAACAACTGGCAGATCGGTGAAACTCCCCTGAAAAAATCAAAGACCGGGGTCTGGTCAGTTACTTTAGACCTTGAAACATCTAAAAAACATCAATTCCGTTATTTGATTGACGGTACCAAATGGGAAAATGATCCGGAAGCTGATCAATTCATCCCCAGTGGTCTCGGTTCCGAGAATTCGGTGATTGAGCTGTAATCAATATTTTCTATCCCTATGGGGAAGGTGTCATCCTATTTTGCCTCGAGATATTTCTTGGCACCCTCCATCACCTTGTAAGGTGTATCGGTGATGACCATATTGTAGATCCAGTCGGGCACGCTTCCCGCGGGGTCAACATATCCTTCCAGGATAGCATGCACGTATCCTTTACCGGTCGGCTGCAGGGTCCAGCTTTGCCAGTAATGCTCTATTCTTACACAATCGGGGCGTTTGGGTATTACATTGGGTAAGGGTGTAGCCACGATGGTCCGCGTACCGGTCACGGGATCATCTTTGATTATTGCCTCCACACAGAGATCGCGGTCGGTGATGGGCCAGGGCGCATTGTAAATCAGATAGTACTGTGCGCGTTTATTTTTTTCATACTCTAAAACCCTGATTTCCTTAAGATTTTTATCCCACCAGTCGAGGTTTTTCACATTCCCGATCAGGTTGCACACCTTTTCCATGGGCGCATAAATATCGGTCACCCCTTTGAAAGACTTGATTGAATTTCCCGGTTCTTTCCTTGTATAAATCTTGATCCCGTCCTTGTCTTTCACAAAATTCCATGCCTGGGCTTCAACAAAATTGGGAATCAGGCATATTACCAAAAGAAACAGACAAATCAGGCTTTCCCTCCGGGTCATAGATATCAATTTTTCAGCAAAGTAAAGGGTTTCCTTTGATAAATAGAAGAACATGAAAATATTTTCCACGTGTGCGCCAACTAAACATAAAAAATTTGTACTGCTATTGCACTTTATATTATATTTACCCTATTCAAACCGTTTAAAAGTAATTCCCATGAAGAAGACCTTTTACATTGTATTGTTAATGGTCGTCACAATCATTCCTGCAAGAGCCGAACGGGTTGAAGAGAAAAAGGCCAAACAGGCGGGGAGTCAGTTCCTCACCCATCGCTCCGTCACATCCGACAGGGTAATGCCATCAAATCTCACCTTGGTTTATACTGCCGGACTGAATTCACCGGATCAATCAGGTTCCATTACTCAGGTTCCCGCTTTTTATGTATTTAACATTTCCGGATCAAAAGGTTTTGTAATCGTTGCCGGCGATGACGTCGTTACACCCATTTTAGGTTATTCTGATGAGTCCTCATTTACTACCGAAAACCTGCCGCCCAATCTTGCTGTATGGCTTAAAAATTACGAAGATCAAATACGGTTTGCTGTGTCAACACATCTCCAGCCGACAACGGAAATCGTTTCCGGTTGGAATTCCTGTATTTCGGGTACTTTCCCGGAAAACTTTACCGATGTACCCTCCCGGGGCGTTAATCCGCTTATTTCATTGAAATGGGACCAGTCGCCTTTTTACAACGACCTGTGCCCTTACGATAATCAATACCAGGATCGGGCATTGACCGGCTGCGTGGCAACAGCCATGGCGATGGTCATGAAGTATCATAATTATCCGCCATCGGGATCAGGATTTCACTCCTATAACCATCAGAAATACGGAACGTTGTCAGCCAACTTCGGAAGCACCCAGTATAACTGGAGCGCCATGCCCAATACGGTCACATCGGCCAACACAGCTGTAGCTACGTTGATGTACCATTGCGGAGTGTCGGTTGATATGGGTTACAATGTAGAGTCGCAGGGCGGAAGCGGGGCCTACGTGGTTTCGGGTGGAACCCCCAATGTTCCCTGCGTGGAAAATGCGTTGAAGACCTACTTTGGTTATGCTCCCACCCTGCAGGGACTTACCCGGTCGAATTACACCGAATCCCAGTGGACCGCCTTGCTGAAGGCCGATCTGAATGCCGGAAGGCCAATTATTTATGCCGGGGATGGTTCTGGCGGGGGGCATTGTTTTATATGCGACGGATACAATGACGCTGATTATTTTCATTTCAACTGGGGATGGAGCGGCATGAACGATGGCTATTACCAGATCAATGCACTGAACCCGGGCAGTGTCGGCGCAGGCGGCGGTACAGGGGGATACAACAACGGCCAGGAAGCAGTGACCGGGATACGGACCCCCTTGGCTTCAGGAGGGGGGAGTAAGTTTTTCAGGCTCAATATGAATGCTCCTTTTATTTCGTTGATCGATACAATCTTTTATGAGGATTCTTTATCTTTCCACACCGGCGTATACAATCAGGGCAATGTGACGTTCAATGGGGATTTGTGTGCGGCTATTTTTGATACGAATGATGTATTTATCGACTATGTGGAAATTAAAAAAGGGATCACCCTCGAACCCGGAACCAGCCTCCCGGGAGGAATTACGTTTAAAAATGGCGGGATATCAGCTTTGCTGCCCGGTTATTATTATGCCGGCATCATTTACAGCGCCGGCGATACCAACTGGATTGACGTTGGCGATACCCTGACCTACCAGAACTGGCCTGAAATTGAAGTGGTCAATCCGAACGATATCGAGTTGCTCAGCGATATGGTCATAACCCCCGGACCTTTGCTGATGCAAGGACAGCCGGTTTCGGTGCAACTCGATCTTATGAATTATGGCGATGAAGATTTTGAGGGGATCATGGACCTCTCGTTGTATGACCTTGATGGTGAATACTGGAACTCTATCGAAGAAAAGAGAGATTTCAGCCTTCCATCCGGTGCCTCTTCCCTTGGGCTGATTTTCACCACGAACAGCATCAACGTCCCGCCGGGCGACTATCTTGTTGCCTTGTGGTACCTCCCCGACGGGAGTGATGAATGGCAACTCGTAGGTTCCACCGATTATCAGAATCCGGTACCGGTTCAGGTCAATGCCGAACCAATCCTGGCTGACCAATATGAAGTGAACAATACCTTGTCATCAGCATCTGTATTACCCGTCGTTTTCTCAGGAAATGTGGCAGCGGTTCAAACTGTAAATGCCAACTGCCACAACGGGCTGGATTATGATTTTTATTCCGTGATCCTCCCCCCGGGATATTCTTACATGATTACGGGAGAATTGATCGATTCAGAAAGTGATACAACACAAACCTATACCCTCGACGGAATCTGGTCTTATACAACCGACGGAACCAACTGGTCGGGCACCTTTGACGACGTCATGCCAACCACCATCATCATTCATGACGGGGGAACCATCACCCTGTTTATTTCACCAAATTTCACGGGTAAAACAGGAACGTACGAACTACAATTAAAAATCAACAGAAATCCGCTCGGGATCGGTGAAACACAAACCCGCCCGATCATGGTATATCCGAATCCTGTTTCGGATATATTGACTATCCAGGATCCGACAGGCTTCGGGGAGATCACCGAATGCATCATCTCCGGTGCCGATGGAAGGGAGTTGACGCGGATCCCCCAAGGAACCGGAGAACCGATCCTTCGCATTCCGGTTAACAGCCTTGTGCCAGGTATTTACCTGATCAGGGTTACCACCCAGTCCGGAGTCGTAACCCGGTCTTTTATCAAAATATAATTGTTACTTGAATATCAACCAGATCACCGCAAACAAGGAAAACCATCTAAACATGACTAAATCACTCCATCATGCTTTTTTTTTCCTGCTCATGATCCTGATTATCGGTTCAGGGTGCTTAAAAACAGAGGAGACCAAGGATCCCTTCTACTCCCCGCCTCCCCAGGCTGATCCATTCATCACCGCATTTGTAAGCGATCTGAATGCCGACAGCATCAGCGCGTATACCACCCACAATAAAGAAGGCGACAGCTATAACTTCTTTCTCAGGGGTTATCCGGCCCTTTTCCTGATCAGTTTTTCAAGCACCCCACACTACCATACCCTGCAGGATGTAATCGGTAATTGCAACTTTAATTACTGCAGGGGAGTGACCAAACTTAGTTGTGCCATGCTGGTAGAGCAGAATCAATGATACACGGGAGTAAACACATGGTACGACTTGTAAGATTCCTTTATCCGCCGGTGAAAATGGCATTTGGCCTTGCCTGTTTTATGCTCTTACTGTCATCCTCAATGCAACTATTTGGTCAGTCAAGGGATGTGGTGGTGACCATTTACCTCAGGGGAGTTTTCCAAAGCAAAATCAGCATGCTCACCCTGTCGCCTTCCGGGTTATTCAAACCAGGACCTGAGATCAAAGAGGTAAAAAACGGAGAAAAAACCCAGCTTAAGATTGCTGCAAATTACCTTCCCGGAGAGTTTGTACTTCGATTCGACTATTCGGAAAAAGAGAACAGTTCGCCCTATCCGTGCGAAAAAAGGATCTTTATCTCAGACCAGGATCTCGAACTCCGGGTTAACCCGATGTTTTGCAATGCACCCGACAGTACCTGGTTTGAGAAAGGTGAACTGGAAAATACATCGTTTGACCGGTTCTCCTCTGAGTCGGTCATGAAAAAAGAACAATTGGGGCTTCTGCAGAATTTTCTGTTGAACTATGATCAGCCCGGGTCAAAATTCTATCAGCAGGGAATCCGGGAGTATGAGCAACGCAGACAATCTTACAACAAATGGCTGTCAGAAAAAACGTATAAAGACCGGGGACTGTTTATCAGCACATTGTATGGATTTCAATACATTCCAGAAATATCCTGGGAAGGTTCAGAGACCGATCGCACCCGAAACCTGATCGCTCACTATTTCGACAGAATTGATTTTAACAATCCCAACCTGATCAAAACTTCCGGAATGAACAAGTTCCTGGACGGGTATGTTAACCTTTACGGACAGATGTCCACGACGATCGCCCTGCGGGATTCTCTGTTTCCTTTAGCCGGTAAGACAGCTATTGAGAAAGCAAAAAAAGGTCATCCCCTGGTTTATGGCTGGATGGTCGATTATTTCTACCGGGGTTATGAGTCCAACAACATCCCCGCAGGAATGAAAGTCCTGGAATCGTATCTGAACGATCCCGCCTGTCCGACATCCAAACGACAGGAAATTACCCGAAGGTTAAAGGGAATGGAATCGCTGATTGCCGGGTCAAAAGCGCCGGATATAGAGATGAACGACATCAGCGATCAACCTTTTAACCTGTATCGGTTTCAGACTGCTTCCCGGTATATTCTGATCCTGTTCTGGTCGGCCGGTTGCAGTCACTGTATGGAAACCGTAAAGGCGCTCAATCCCTGGTCGCAAAAATCCGAAATACGGGATCTGATTTCGGTGATCGCCATTGGTTTGGATGAAACCGCGGAAGACCAGGTCAGGTATCATGAAGAAATTAAACAACTGGCCGGATGGCAGCACTTTCATGCTCCCGAAGGGGTGCGCAGTAAAGTAGCCAGTGATTATTATATCCTGGCCACCCCGGTTATGGTCTTAATGAACGCTGCCGGTAAGGAAATCCTGGCGATTCCCAGTTCACCGGCAGAGCTCTATGAATCAGTACATTGAGAATATGAGAAAGCTACTTTTAACACTTTTATTCATGGCTCTTATCGGCCCGAGTCCGGCACAACAACGACCCTGGAAAATCGGTATAAAGGGCGGCATTAGTTACATTCACCTCGAAAACTATGGTACCGGATTTTATTCCGACTTTGATCCAAAGCCCGGGTGGACGGCAGGAATTCTTTTTCAGTACAGCAAAGGAGGCTTCCTGAATTATGCGGTCGCACCGGAAATTGTATATACCCAATCAATAACCGACGTGGATCTTCTGTACCTGACCGATTGCCTTTCAACGATTCAGACAATCGACATCCCGGTCAATTTCAAGTTGGGCCTGCAACTGAGCAAAATCTTCAAACCTTATGTACTGGTGAATATTTACGGATCGTACATGATCGAATACGAAGGAGATTTTTTTTATGCGCTCGACATGGACAAGTCTCAGCCCGATTTTACGATGAACAGGTTTTACTGGGGCTTGAGCGCCGGGATGGGATTTGATATCTGGAAGTTTCAGGTGGAAGGCAGGTACCGCTGGAATATGAACAGGATCCGGACGGATGATTTTTCGTCACTTAAACAAATGGGGCTGGAACTCACCTGTGCCTTTCTTTTTTGATCGTACTATAAAAATGTGACCTGATAATGAAAAAGTTATTACTGTATTGTCTTGCAATCTTCATCCTCTTTTCGTGCAAGAAGGAACCCCTGACCGATTTTATTTTCCTTGTAAAAGTCGAAAAAACAGAGACCCTCGACAAGTACACATTAGCGGGAAGGCTTAAGCAAAATCCGAATTCAACCCTTTACAAGGCATTGCCCAATAAAAAGATAAAGGCTGTTTCAATTGTCTATAATACCCTCGATCCAAAGGGAAACCCCATATTGGCTTCGGGGGCAATTTTTTATCCGGTAGCCGACATTTCTCACGAACGATTGGGAACCATCCTGGGAGTCCATTATACGCTTGGGGCAAATTATGAAGTTCCGTCGCAGAAAATGGCAGTGACTGAAGGTCTGTTTTCCCTCTTTGGATATGTGGTTGTCGCGCCTGATTACATCGGGTACGGGGCATCGAAAGACCAGGTTCATCCCTATTATGATGTCATAACCACCGGACAAGCCAGTGCCGACATGCTCCTTGCCGCCAAAGAGTACTTTGCCTCTATCAGCAGGAGGATGTCGCATAATGTTACGGTGATGGGGTATTCACAGGGAGGGCAGGCCTCGCTTTCATTTCTGAAGTTTGCTGAGACCAATCCGCTGTACCAGGATGCTTTCGTGATTGACCAGGTATTTGCCGGTGGTGGGGCCTATGACCTGATCAAATCGTACGACACGTTTGTGGCTAAGGATTACAGCAGTCAGCCCGTCACCATTCCGTTGCTGGTACTGGGGCTCAATTATGGCGACAGCCTCAACCTCGATCTTACTCAGATGTTCGCTGAACCACTCCTTTCCAACTACGACGAATGGATCATCTCAAAGAAATATACCACCGATGAAGTTACTGCAAAGATGAATGAAACGAAACTCACAAAAATAATGGCGCCCCAGGCTTTCGATACCACAAATCCGAATACCAAAAAGTTCAGGGAGGCATTGCGGAACAACAGTCTGATCGTTTATGGTAAAATCAAGAACTGGGTTCCCAGGGCGAAGATAACATTGCTGCATGCCACCAAGGACACCATTGTCCCTTACGAGAACACTGAAAGCGCTTACCAGGCATTTCTTGCAGCCGGTTGTAATGTGAAAAAACACGATATTCCTGATAAGGATCACAAGGAGGCCGGTCAGGATTTTTATACGTATTGTATGCTTCAATTACTTGTTTAGTTTTTACTGTATGAAGAGTAAAATCGCCTTTTTGATCCTTTTTCTGAGCCCTGCTCTTCTGTGGGCTCAACACAAGTCCTATGCTGTTCACAACATAGGCTATTTCTTTGATGCCGGAATCTCATTCGGTGCAACATTCCCAAAAAACAATGAGCCCAAAGCTATCGTCGAAGCTTTTACTACGCACGGGTATCAGTTTTCCAAAACATTCTCGCTGGGGGCCGGAATTGCAACTTACAATACCGAGACGATTAACATCTACATGCAAGTCCGGTTCAATCTGAGGGACATCAATGACACACGCAGCCATTACACTTATATAGCGCTGAGAGGCGGCTATTCGTGGAGTACCTGGACCGGCGATAACTGGGGTGATGATAAAGGACCCTTAATCGATCCCCGTTTCGGCTGGTCGTTTTATACCAAAGAAGCCAATTTAAGATGGAGCATTTTTGCCGCACCCTCCCTTTACCAGTTCCACTTCATTCCCAAGGTCGGGCTGGCTTTTGAATTTTAAACGAGCCCTCTATTCCGGAGGCCCTTCAGAATTTTATACTTTTTGAACCGGAAACCGGCGGACCAGATACCTTTGCCATCCTGAAACTGGTAGTCGCCCCGTTTTCCCGGAGTCCCGTCCAGAACATCGAATCGCCCTGGATTTCGATATTCCAGCATTCAAATGCTTTCCCGGTAACCCCTGTGTTAAGATCGTTGGTATAATTGGATGCAAGAAGACTACCATACAGGAAATAGCCTCCTTCATTGTCGGGCTTGTTGATCCATGTTCCGGTACTGTCCTGAAAATAGTAGTTGAAATGCCCGTTGTCCAGATAATCCCAATAATGAAAGGTTTGATCGGTACTCCCGGGAGTTGAAGACTTACCATACCAGGTGCCTTTAAACCGGCTGGTCAGATCGGCGGATACTTTGATATTCGTGTAACTTTTCTCATCGGGATATTCCTGGTCGTCGATCATGAATTTACGCACGGAATAGGTCATACAGGATGGATCGATCGACAGGATCTCAAACTCCATATGGAATTTGTTCCCGCAGTCATTATATCCGTCAATGATGATGCAGTTTCCGTCGAGGTAGTATTTATAGTTGTCGTTTTCGATCCAGGAGCGGTTGTTTTCGTCCAGCTGAAATCCCTTTGCATAGGTTTCTACCCCGTCACTCCTGAATTCGATAACAAAGGATTCATCGGTCAGCACCGGATTATGGTTCACCTGAATGTTTATCCACCTTCCCAGAACCAATGAAGCATAATCGGTTCCCTTTTCTTTTTTGCAACCTGTGCCAGCCAGCAACACGATAAGGCACGAAAAAAACAGTTTTTTCACAAGTATTTATACACTGATTCTTAAAAATAATGCCGATCGGGCCTTCCGGTAAGCGATTGGTTCGATGGCAGGCCCAACAGGACCACATATGTTATCTGTCTAATTGATTTCCAATTCTATAAAATACGAAACCGGAATCAAAGGCCAAATTTATACATAAAATGTCTTCCGGCAAAAAGTTCAACCCCGGTAACACGGAAAAGCTCTCTGGATAAGGAATCCGAAGAGGAGTAAAAATCTCACGGGTCGACAGTTCCTCGAGATACAATGAAACCAGTGTGCGATCCGCTGTGTCAAGCACACTCATGAAATCCCTGAAAAACAACAGCTTCTGTTCGTGTTCCAGATCGCTTTCCTCATGAAACTCTATAATTTCCAGATCATCGAGACTGCCCCCGTCTTCAACAAGATGTCGGCGTCTTCTTTTGTCACTTCTGATACCTGAAAGACATGCGTTCACAGTGACTCTGTAAATCGATTACGCCTGATTACCAACCGGAATTGGAATTTGTGACTGATAATTTGTTTGCCCAAAATGTTTAGGAAAGTCCCTGTCTGGGTATTACTGATCAGGTTTATCTGAAAAGAAACAAGGCTCGCCCTGAAGTCACTGTTCAGGGAAACCCCGGCAATTGCCTGGCAAGAGAGAATGAAAAGCCGCTTTCAATTTAACAATCCGATGAACATTGAATTTCCTGAAATATGTCTTATCTTTGTCTGAGTGCTCACTGGCTTGTCGAAACAATAATTGAGGCATCCTGATTCTGAGGGCCTAAGCGCACCTGGTCACAGTAACTGACAGTCATGAAAACAATACAATTTTTATTTATCCTTGGCTTGTTTTTATGTAATACCGGCATGTACAGCCAAGGCATCATTGCAGGTCAGGTTTCCGTCAACGACCTTTATAAGGATGTAATACCCGACTGCACCATGTGTGCATCGCCGTATAATCCAAACTGGCCGAATTATCACATGGCCCTCGATCTTGACCAGGACGGCAACAGTGATTTGGCCATCCATGTGTGGGGTGGGGGCATCCTGAGCGGTGGTTCAAGCATGTGTGCCGTTGATAACCTCGCTGCGTACACCTCGGTGATCGCCCATTTTATCACCTCCTTTGGTTACACCGTTGCCGTAGCGGATACAATCAGCCCCGGGGACTCAATATCCCCGGCAAATACCTTTGTTCAAGCTGCCAGTTATATCTGGTCTGCCAATTGGGGCGGGGCATTCGGTACCGGTCCGGAGATCATGAAATGGAGCGGGGAGCATATGATCGGCGTAAGGCTGGTTCTGCCGCGGGGAACCCTCTACAGCTGGATCAGGTTGTCCGTAACGGGTGATTGTATTTCCGACAAGGATTATGCGTGTAACAAAGGGATATATACCGGGGTTTCTCCCGTTCCTGGTTCAGGGTCTGCTGTTGTTTTTCCCAATCCTGCTACCGCTCTTGTTTCTGTAAACTGGAACGGCGAACCCCGGCAGGCCGGAGTGTTGTCAGTATATTCATCCTCCGGGATGCTGGTTCACAGGTCCTACCCACCTCCCGGGCATTCCACTACCTTGGAGGTGGCCTCCTTGCCGGCAGGGTTGTACCTTGTAAAAACGGTTTTCGGTGACCAGGTGTCAACCCGTCGGTTGGTGATCATTCATTAGCTACCTGCGCATTTTCGTGTCTGGAACCTGGTAGTTCAGTCCCCTTCAACAATTATAAATTCTCCTCTTCAGGGTTCCGTGAATTCATGGTAGTCTGTTTAATGATTTGGGAACAGGAAGTTCAGGATACACCAATGAAGATAATTGATTAATTATGTGGCTTTTCTATTGAATATCAATAGTAAATTCCCCGAATCTTATAAATACACATATTAATAGTACTTATATTCCTTCACAGTTCCATCCCTGTTGTAAAAAGTCCATTTTCCTGAAGGTTTTCCATAAGTAAAATATCCGTAAATATATTTACCTCTGCTGCCTTCCTTATAATATCTAATGAATGGTCCGGTGTAAGGTTTTCCATGGTAATATTTTACCGGACCTTTTGTTAGCCAGTCATAATTGACCGGTGCAGGTTTTTTAGGTTGCGCTGCTGCAGGCGGGGGAGCCTGTTTGATACTGTCAGTTTTGACTTCAGTGCTTTCATTCTCTTGAGCGGTAGTTTCATTATCCACACCTAATCTGTTACCTAGCCTGTACATTTCCATATTGTTCTGGACACCGTTCTCTGACCAATAGTTCCACTGACCATCCTTTAAACCATCCTTATAGGTACCTTCCATCTTTTTTTGACCATTTGGATAATAATAAATCCACAATCCTTCTTTAAGGCCTTTGGTAACATTTCCTTCAAGCGATACCTTTCCATTTGCATACGACATCACATTCCCGGTGAAGGGATTATTGTCATTTACCATATACAACAATCCATTTCTTTCCTGAAGCTGGTCGAAATTGGTTTTTTCCCTAGAGCAGGAAATAGCAAGGATAAGAATAAAAAGATAAGCAATTTTCTTTTTCATGGTTTTCAAGTTTATTTATTTCCTGATTACTCGTTTAAACATTAAGATGAAAATGCCGGACCCACTTCCGAATCCGGCATAAATCTCGGTTAAAATTTTTATTGCAAAAAGTATAAATATTATGCGGATCTGGGTGTATTGCCAGATTATTTACCCAGGTTGATTTTAACCCCAACAACCAGACCAACATTGTTAAAATTGTATTTTGTCTTTGGGCGTTCATCCGGGTCATCTGCAGAGATTGTTTTATTATAATCAACCTCTTTCAGATATTTCCATTCTTTAGATCTGGTTTTCATATCATCCAATTGATCAACTCCTCCTACTGTATACTCTTTATATGCCCCTTTCTTAGGTGCATAACTGATCCCATAAAGCTGAAATTCGCCAAAAAGACTTAATGAATTGCTCAGTTCGAGTTCTGCTCCCAACGCAGCTTGTACTCCAAGCGCTACACCTCCGTTATCTTTGATTTTGTAAGTGATGGGAACACCTGAAGCTCTGGATTCAGGATTGGATGTTCCTTCGGCGGAAGTCACTACGCTGTTCATGATACCTATCATGATGCCGAACCGGGCATATGGCTTTATGCCATAAAGATCAAACCGTGTGACGAAAGCAGGAACCAATGATAACATAGAGCCTTTCGTTTTATAATCAAATGTCGATGAATTAGACTTGTCGTACCATTTTGAAGCAAAACCCATGAAGTAATCGACTCCAAGTTCAATTCCAAAATGATCGCCCAAATTGATACCTCCAGCCAAAACAAAAGGCATACCAGTGCCATATCCACCGGTTTTCACAGTTACCTGATCATTATTACCAAGACCATCGTGTGAATTATTTAATGAGTTGGCTGTACCGATAGCTGCACCAAGACCAACCCTAAAATAGGCTGTCTGTGTCAATGCACTCATTGAAAATGTGCACATTAGCATAGCAAAAAACAATATTTTTTTCATGATTGTGTGTGTTAGTTAATAAATACTTTCGAGATATTTATACTTAATTACCGAGATTCTACCACCACAAATAAATTGATTTCATCAACAAATCTAAAAAAATAAAAATTAACATATTGAAAAAAATGCAAAACATAAAACTTTCAGGGTTGGCACTTTTCTTGAATCAGGAACAATTTCACCCTTAATATAATAAAAATGAAGGCTTTCAGCTCTAACCTGAAGTAAATAATCAACCTTTCCGACGGCACCTATTATTATATTCTTAAATGTTACGGCCAATACGGAGATGATGTCTTCCGCGGCTCGGTGACGATCCTCCGGTGATTTCTCCTTCCTGAAAATCCGGTTGCTGATCTTTTTTTTGGTATATCCGGAATTTTATTATATTTACGCAGTTATTTCAAGGCACAGAAAATACAGACAATCCTAAATATGTCTGATCGTTGTTCTTTGAAACCTTGTGGATAGTAGATTTACACCGCTGATAACGCAGGTCTGAGATGCTATATGTTCATTGTCAATGAATTATTAATGATGCGGCCATAAGTTCAGCACTCTTCCGGAAACTATTTATCAGATTATACTTTGTTTCCTTATTGTTTTAAGTTGTACTCCCATTCGGGTGGTGCCTGTGTCTGTTTTTCCCTACGTGAAGGTTTCCCATCAGGATTCTAATCCAGCATGGGAGAAATAATATTCATGTCATTGAAATAGTTTGCCATCGCCCCTGAAACCCGATTATTAATTAAAATAAAAATAAAATTATCATGACAAAAGAAAAACCGACATTCAGAGCCCAATGGCTTGCGCTACTCTTGCTGCTTTTCCTGGCAGTGAATTGCAAAAAGGAAAAAAACGACGATCCGCCCCCTGGCCCCGTGGTGGTTCCGGAGACAATCCTGGAGACAGCCAGTGCCGTCATTGGTTCTCAGGGGGGAAATGTTCAACTGAGCGACGGTGCCACGGTCAAAGTTCCGGCAGGAACACTGTCGGCCGATGCAACTGTTGATTTCAGTAAAATCGGCAACGAGAAGATATTTGGCAGCCCTGACCGTTCAGCGTATAATGTCAGCGGATTGCCAAAAGGGGTCAGGGTCTCCTATGAGTTTACCTGTCCGGCCGGCAAAGACCCCGACTTTGTTGGAGTTTTCAACTATGACCCCGGCAGCATGGAAGGAACCAGCGTCGATTTCGAGTATGATCAATCCAGCGGACTGATCAGGGTGGAAGACTACAGCACCGTGAAAAGCCTGAATGCAGACCAGGATTACAGCCGGTGGATCGTGGAATGGGGAGATAAGCAGGACTTCGGTGATAAAACCAAACTGATCCCCATGCCATTCTATATGCAGGAAGGAGGCTCGTGCTGGGCGGCTGCCAGTCTCATGTTGTCCAACAGCTATACTACCGGTTACGGCGAATCATCCCTTACAATCCCTCATTACCTTAAAGCGATGCAGATAGGAAGGGACGATGGAATCGGGATGTGGGATTTCATGAAGAACCTGTACTATAAATTTCATAGTTTATCCGGTGGTGCCGGCGCAACCACGAAATCGTACTGGATTACCAACAACCTGCTGAAGGACATTATCAAGAGCCTCGACAACGACCGCCCCGTGGTGCTGATGGTGACCCCCATCAGTCATGTGGTGCTGATAGTCGGATACAGGACCTATATGGATGCAAGCGGGTATGACCAGCACGAACTGATCATTCACGACAGTAAGGCACAAAATCCGGTCAACATCGATGAAGGGACAATGTACACATACCGGAAATGGGACTGGTTCTTGCGCAACAAATTCCCGACGTCAACTTTCTGGGCCATGTATCCGGATGCTCCGGTGCACGCCAGCCGGTCGCTCCAGACCCTCGGGTTTCCCGAATTTCCCGGAGCCGACCAGAAAGTTGAGTTCATTTATGACCAAACCAACAAGAGGGTCCTGCTTCACTGGGACCATGAAAAACCAGACGGTTATAAATGGGTGATGCCCAATGCCATGGAGATAGATTCCATCCCGGCTTCGGTGAAAAAACTCAATCTCAAACTTCAACTGTTCAATGCCGATCTCGATAACACCGCTGATTGTGAACTGAGGATCAGCTTATTCAATGAAAAGAAAAATAAAAGTACCTACTATAAAAAATTTCCTGTGACCATGGGCACTGATAAGCGGCCTGTTTATAAAAATTTTGAGATACCGGTGAAAGAATGGTTAAATACCTTTGGCGACACTACCCTGATCAATTATAGCCTGCAATGCAACTTATACGATGGCTGGGGCAAATACCTGGATGGCTGGCAGGCCAAATTCCGGGTAAAGGGAGCTTTCTGCCCGCTGAATGGAAAGTGGGATGTGAAGTACATCATTGATGACGTTGTAAAAAGTGAGCATGTATGGGAGTTTTCAATCATTGAAGATTCCGGGCAGATCAGCATTGATGGGTCCCCAGCGCTCCCGGTAACCGATTTCACCATCAATGGTGATAATTTCAACTATCATTTTGATGGTGATTTATATACAGGTACAATGGGCACCGGCAATGAAACCTTCAGGAGTTATATGGTGTGGGGTGGTGTGAAGCAGGACTTCTCGGGTGAGAAAATAAAATGATGGTGATATTCCGGCGCTCAGGGTTTTTTCCGATGGATTTGATCGGAGACAGTGCAATTTCTGAATAGTCACGCTTGTTGAAACACCTGAGGATGATCGGTGCTGCTGACTTTGCACTTCCCATCGCATTTTTAATGCCCTCTCCGCTGAAAGAGTTTACCATGAACCCGGCAACGCCCAGCAGGAGGAAACCATCGCCAAAACTGTTCAATGGCATGGTTCTCATGAGAAGGCTATGCGCTTCTTGTTTTCCCAATGGTATTATACGTAGTTTGATAATTTCATTTTTTCTTTCTTTTCAACCAACTTTTGTAAAACAAAAAAACAAAGAAACAAATTTGCTTTACAATTTATATGCATTATTGTTATACTATATAAACAATAAAAAACCTTAACAAATGATAATCAATCTGTTAAGGGTTTCTATCTGGTGGGCCCAACAGGACCACATATGTTTTATATTTAATTGATTTACAATCTTTTAATGTCTATAATATAAAAATTATATTAAAAATTGGATATAAAATGTTTTCAAGTAAAACAAAGCGGTTCTACTCATTTTCAATACAAATTTATGTTATTGATAATCATTTATATATGTTTATCTACAACAAAATCAGTTAATTATCTTAATCACTTGACAACTCCTATTGATTATCAACACCTTACCGTTTTTTAGCTGAACTTGAATACTTTCTTTATCCTCCTCATACTAATCTGCCCTTTCATGGAAAATACGCCCATATTGACCCCCTGCGTACGTTTTAAGTTGACCCCCTGAATATGCTCCAAAGTGACCTCCTCATTACGGAGCAAATTGATGCCTCTTTTAACAGCTATACTACCCTAAGGCAAGTTTGCTAATGTTGATGACAAATCAACATTAAATGCCATGGCAAACAATCTGATAACGATGTGGACACACCGGTCAAACTAACCACCATTCGCCGATTTTTGCTGACCATTTTAGAATATTAGCAATCAATTAAATGAAGTGATCAGGTTACTTCGGCGAAGACTGGTCAATGCGAGCGTTTTTTCCAATATAGAGCCTAATGTTTGG
The DNA here is from genome assembly GCA_009928665.1 of Alphaproteobacteria bacterium. Classification (GTDB taxonomy): domain Bacteria; phylum Bacteroidota; class Bacteroidia; order Bacteroidales; family FEN-979; genus CAIVAT01. Next base: position 8,639 of record SACF01000031.1, on the reverse strand, counting down.
ATTATTCATGAATTAAAATAGTTACAGGAACTAATATCGGGGGTTAAATAAAATGTAATCTTTCAAAAAATCAGGTAAGATTACAATCCTCACAAATTCAATAACATAGAAACATCTATAAGATCCACATATAAAATTCCCGTTTTTCTCAGATTTTTCTCATAAACCGGGTAAAACTTAATAGATCCGGTTATACGGTTTCATGCTACACCATGATCAAATCTCAATCAGTTACCGAAATTGATGGAAGAACTTGAAAGTTATAAATTTATTCGTTATATTTGTGTAGATATCAAATGCAGGAACCAATGAGCAAACCGCACTCCTCTGATAAAGATGAACTCAGGAAATCGCAGGAAATTCTACGAAAGATCATCGATCACCTTCCGCAGTCCATTTTCTGGAAAGACAGTAAAGGAGTCTATCTCGGCTGCAATAAATCTTTTGCCGTCAATGCCGGATTCAGCGACTCGGGGGAAATTATAGGGAAAACCGATCACGACCTTCCCTGGTCTGCTGAACAAACCAGGGCGTTTGTCGCCGATGACCAGTTTGTAATCCATCAAAACCAGGCCAAACTTAATATCATAGAACCCTTGCTGAAGGCCGACGGGTCGGAGATCTGGCTTGAAACCTCGAAAGTTCCCCTGAGCGGTGAGCTTGGTTCGGCCGAAACCGTGATCGGGATCTACCAGGATATCACCGAACGTAAGAAACAGGAGGAAGAACTGAAGAACCTCAAGGCTAACCTCGAACAACAGGTTCTTCTCCGCACCGAAGCACTGAAAAAGGAGATCGAACTGCGTGCTTCGGTCGAAACTGCACTTAAAGAAAGTGAATTCAGGTACCGTAACATAGTGGATTCCTCTTCAAGCATAATCCTCAATTGGGATGGTGAAGGCAGGATATTGTTCATGAATAAATACGGGCTTGAATTTTTCGGATTCGAGGCTTCTGAACTCATCGGCCGGAATGTCGTTGGGACTATTGTGTCGCCTGTAGATAGCGAAGGCTATGACCTGGAAGCCAAGATGGTAGAGGTTCAGAAAAGGTCTGAGGACTTTTACAGCAGCGAAAATGAGAATATCAAGAAAAACGGGGAAAAAGTTTGGATTGCCTGGACCAATAAGAGAATATACGGGGAAGATGGGAAGCTAATCAGGATACTCAGTACTGGGATCGACCGCACACAGCAGAGGAGGGTCGATAAGGCCCTGGAGAAAAGCAGGCAGGTTCTTGAGGAAACAGTTGAACTGCGGACTTCGGAGCTGAAGAAGGCCAACCAGGACCTGGTCCTGGAAATGGAGAAGACTAAAAAGGAGCATGATGAACTGCTGGTTTCGGAAGAAAAATTCCGGTCGGTCTTTATGACCATTCCCGCGGGCAGTTATATCACCACCCTGGAGGAAGGCAGGATACTGGACACGAACAAGGAGTTCGAGCAGATTTTCGGTTACAGCATGGACGAGGTCATCGGTAAGACCTCGTTGCGGCTGAACATGTATGCAAATCCGGATGACAGGGCCAGGATCGTATCGCTGCTCCGGCAGAACGGGATCGTCAAGAATGTGGAGGTGACAGGTAGAAAAAAAGACGGGACATTGTTCCTCGCCTCACTGTCCATCCAGGTCATGTCGGGCAAAGAACCCCCTCTGATCCTGGGAATTGTCAGGGATGTTACGGAGTTCCGGGCGGCCGAAGAAACGATCAGGAAATCTCAGGCCCTGTTATCGTCCATCGTCAACAGTAAGAATGACCTGATATGGTCAGTGGATCCTGTGAATTTCGGTCTGACCTATTTCAACCGGGAGTTAGAGGAGTATTTTCTTCATGAACGTGACATTCAGATCTGCTTGGGTAATAAACCGGAGGACCTATTTGCCAAACAGGAATATGTTGAATCATGGAAAAGCATGTACCGAAAGACCCTCGATGAAGGATCTTACTCTATAGAATACCTGACTTACTTTGGGACAAGAATCCTTCGCCTGACCTTTAACAAACTGATCGAGTACCAGTCGGTATTCGGAATATCGGTCTTCGGGGAGGATATTACCAACAGGGTCGCCGCTGAGAAAGAACTTGTAAAGGCCAAAGAGAAGGCCGAGGAAAGTGACAGGCTTAAGTCCACTTTCCTGAATAATATGTCGCATGAAGTGCGTACACCTCTGAATGCCATCATAGGATTTTCAACTCTTTTTACCGAGCCTGATTATTCAAAGGAGGAGTTAAAGGAATTCGCTGCACGAATTAGCTCTGCAAGCAAAAAACTGATTTCCATCGTGGAGGATGTCGTGGAGATCTCGGAGATCCAGACACATCAGGTAAAATTACTATGCCGTGAATTCGATTTGATGAAGGAACTGAGAGAAATCTCAGGTATTTTCAGTGTTGAGGCAGAGCAGGGCAATATAATCTTCGAACCTGTGATCAACAGTCCTTCGGACAGCCTGATGGTTTATGCCGACCGACATAAGTTGATGAAGATCATCTGGCACCTGCTAGACAATGCCTTCAAATTCACTTCGAAAGGATATGTGAAATTCGATTGCAACGTTGCCTCCGACAGGATCATTTTCAGGATATCCGATACGGGGATAGGAATAACTGAAGAACTGCGGGAAGCGATTATGGAGCCGTTCCACCAAGTTGAGACCGGGAATATGAGGAATTACGGGGGGAACGGACTGGGTCTGCCCCTGGTCAGATCCTATGTTGACCTGATGCGGGGAAGCCTCAGCCTGGAATCTGAACCCGGCAAGGGAACAAGCGTGTCGGTCGACCTTCCGCTGAACTGTGCCCCCAGAAAGGAAGCTTTAAAGTCAGATTCCAAAGAGTATGTACAAACGAAAACGATCCTGGTGGCAGAAGACGATCCCTCAAACTGGGATTACATCAAGATTGTTTTCTCACGTTCTGATGTCATGCTGCTTCACGCCTGTAACGGTCAGGAAGCTGTTGACCTTTGCAGGGCGAACCCGAATATTGATCTGGTGTTTATGGATATTAAGATGCCCCTGATGGACGGGATGACAGCGGCGATGAAGATAAAACAGCTAAGACCCGGGCTTCGGATTGTCGCGCAAACCGCTTTTGCCAATGAGGCCGATAAGGCCAGGTTCCTTGAATCCGGGTTTTACGGATACATTGTTAAACCGATATCTTGGGATCAGTACCTCAGCCTGATACGTTAAGTTTCTTGCGGGGAGCACCAGAACCCTCAGGACTCTCAAAAGTGTTTTTCAGAATTTTTCAGGAGGCAAGTCCAATAAATTCAGGACTGCAATATACAACTATATCGTAGTGGATGTCAACAAGAATTTTTACCATTAGAATTGAGCCGTTGTGTATCTTACTAAATAACAACATAATATACCTTAATAATTTCGATACTCCTTTCTTGGCACAGCATATCGAGCAATTTGCGTGTGTATAAAACAAAACATTTTTCGTTAAGCCATCCTCAATTGTTGAAGTATTACCTTTGTATTGTCAAATTAGTTCTTAACGATGGGAGTTGTGTTACCAAATCGTGACCATCGAGGTTGAGTACAAATGAAAGTTCTTTGAAGTGGATTGTAAGAGATTATTAATCAGTTGGCTAACGCGCCTGCTTTGGGAGCAGGAGGTCGCAGGTTCGAATCCTGCTACCCCGACCAACAAAATCAAGGGTTTCAGAAAATGATCTGAGGCCCTTTTTTTAATTTGCCAAGAAATTTGCCAAGATAGGGGCCATAAAAAAACCCGGATGAGACCGGGGTAAACATTTAAAATGTCGTCATTATTAACAATTATATTCCTAAATTCTCAAAAAACATAAGAGAATCCAACTGAAACTACAATAGGTTGAAATGTATATTTCAAATTTATTGATTCAAAGTAAAATTCAACTGGCATATTTGTTTCAGTGTAGTGATAGTCGATATTAACGTTGATACCAAAATGTTTAATAACAATAAATCTTGTCCCTATTCCAACATTTACTCCAGGTGCTGTTTTTTTACCTCCATCAAATCCATTATCAGTAGAATACATTCCTCCCATTATTTTTCCTTTCAGTGAGGTTGTTTTTGAAAATGGTATATTCCAGAAAACACCAAAAGAAGCATTGGTTATAGTATATTGAAACGGATAAATACCTATCCCATAATCTATGCCAATGCCAACATTATGTGCAAAAAACCAAGCTCCGTTGATGTCAAACTGGTAACCTGCTTTTTTATCATAAGAATTATTCGGTTTTGATATAAGTATTGCATCGCCAAAAGTCATTTCTATAAAGGATGGCCTTCTTTTTTTTATTCGCGGCTTTTTAAGATTTGAATAGTTTTCAGTTACACCATTTTGATAAATAATTTTATTGATATCTTTTTTGCTTAACTCATAAGTTGGGCCATCTGTGAAATTGAATTTTTTGTATGAAATAGTCGATCCAACGCTGATAACCTTTGCGATAATTGTATCGTTATTGATTAGTACAATTCTATCCTGTGCATTTAGCGAACACATTAATGCCACTTGCATTAATGTAATGAGTATTAATCTTAATTTCATGATATGTATTATTATAAATGTTAAGAAGCAAAAATAACAAAGAAAAATCGACAAACAATAAAACAACCTATCTTTTTACAGAAAAAAAATTATCTTTGCCGACGAACGACGTAACCCGCGCCGTATAAGGGGAACTGTATGCAATCCTTAACCACTGGCCCTCCTTTTTACGCCTAAGTGTATAGGCCGCTCAAAGTGACCCCTCTTGGCCGGTCCAAATTGACCACCCCTTGGCCGGTTTAAATTGACCCCTCCCCGGTTGACTTTTTTTTGATCACTATTCTACTCCTGTTTCTTGTTATACAAATATACTTCTTCTTTCTCTATTTGATATTTTACGATTAATTTAGAAAGGTTTGCCGCTTTCGGAGTGATTCGCCTACGAGTTCGATCCGGTGTGCATTGTGCACAATACGGTCGAGAACCGCATCAGCAATGGTTTGTTCGCCGATCACCTCATGCCATTGTGCAACAGGTAACTGGGAGGTAATGATTGTGGAGCGCTTTCCATGCCGGTCCTCGATAATGTCCAGCAGTACAGCCCGGTTGTGGTTATCAATGGGTTGTATTCCAAAATCGTCGAGGATCAGAAGATCTTGCTTTTCGATCTTGGCGATCTCGCGCATAAAAGACCCATCAGCCTTTGCTGCTTTGAGCAGGGAAAACAGCTTGGCCGTATTTGCGTAATAGACCTTAAAGCCAAGCATACAGGCCTGGTTGCCGATGGCCGAAGCAATGTAACTTTTACCGATACCGGTGCTGCCGGTGATCAGGATGTTCTCCGCCTTGCCGATGAACGTGCATTCGGCAAAACGATAGAGCTGGTTCTTATCAAGGTTGCGTTCGATATCGAAGTGGACCTCTTCGATGTTTGCCTTGTAGCGGAAGTGGGCGCTACGAATGCGCCTTTCCGTGCGGCGGTTGCATCGGTCGTCCCATTCGCTGTTGACCAGGAACTCAACCATCTCGTCAGCCGTGAACCGGTCTCTGTTGCCGTTTTCAAGGCTGGTCTGGAAGGCACGGGCCATGCCGTGGAGCTTCATCTGTTTCATTCTTTGCAGGTTTTTTTCAGTCATTCGTTTTTGTTTTAGGGTTGATAACTTGAAGGTCAATCGCTGCGGCCAGCCTCATTGGGGCGCCGCAGCGATTGTCCGGGAGGATCTATGCATAATAGCTTCCACCGCGTATGTTCATGTGTATGGGCATGACAGGCTTGTCCTGTTCCTGATCCAGAGGCACAGAGTCAAGCCGTTTATGCAGGATGGTCACGATGGTTTTATAGCTGTAATCGCCAAAATGATTTGCCCTGCGGCAGGCCGCATTCAGTCTCTCCTTGCTGGTTCTGGACGATAGGGAAAGGATCCCCTGGCAGGTGCGGTAGGCCTGCTCGGGATGCTGACGTTTGCCCAGGATCTCGACGATATATTGCCGGGTATCCTCGCCGATCGCCAAAGCCCTTTCAATGAACTTCTCAGGAGTCCAATCTGTCATGAAGTTGTGTTTGGACGCCAGGTGGTTGGGATCAGTGGTATAAAGAAATGGTCTCGGATTACGCTTGTGCGAGGCGATCCGCTCGTTGCGGAAGTAAATGTCCACACGTTCGGCATTGTATAGCACGTTCACCCGCTTGCCTATGAATCGGTAAGGTACACTGTAGTAATGCTTGTCTTCGCCCAGGCAGATGTGATTGTTTTTCATTACTGTGGCTACCCGTTTGGATTTGATCCCGTATCGATACACGGGCAGCTGTTGCAGCGCCGTGCGCTCGATCTCTTCGAACAGTTGCCTCCGGCTGTAGTTGCGTCCCTGGAACCAGCGGTTATTATGGGCTTCCAAGGCTGTCAGGATAGCCTGGTTGAGTTCTTCGAGCGTTGTGTAGGTGTTCTGTCTCACTACCGGATAGATCGTCGTATAGCTGATCTTAACGGCCCCTTCTACTAACGCCTTGTGACGAGGTTTGTAGGGACCGGCCGGAAGGGCAGCCACCCCGTAATGTTCGACAAAGTCACGAAAGGTCTCGTTCAGCGTGGGTTCATACCGATCGCTCTTGATCACGGCTGCTTTCAGGTTATCCGGAACGATGGCCTGCGGGACGCCGCCGAAGTAATGCAGTGCATTCTCACAGGCCCGGATGAAGTTCTCCTTCTGCTGGTTCATCACGGCTTCAATGTAGGTCAGCTGACTCGAACCGAGGATGGCCACGAACACTTCCACCTTCACCACTTCGCCTGTCTGCGGATCCGTTAGGGACAACCTGTCACCGGCAAAATCAACATACATCTTGTCCCCGGCTTTATGCTCGATATGCATCGTAGCATTGATCCGCTGAGCCCACTGACGATAAATAACCTTGAACTGGGTAAGGCCATATCCGTCCGGGTGTTCAGCCCGGTATTCCTCCCATAGCCGATGCCGGGTCCAGCCCTTTTTGATCTTCTTCTCCATCTCCGAAAAGAGATCGGTCAAGGTTCTCAGGCGTTCATCCGGCTCATAAACAGGCTTAGCCGCAAACTGCTCCTCCAGTTCCTTGTCGGGCATGGCCAACAGTTCTTCCACCGGCCGGTTCATCGAGATAAACTGCCGGATGTAACTCTTTACTGTGTTACGGTTAACCCCTGCGCGCAGGGCAATCTTCTTCTTGCCGACACCCTCTGAGTGCCATTGCAAAATCTGTTTTACTTTCGTCATACGAATTGGTTTGTTAGACATTTTGAATGAATTTGGTAACAGAGATTCTACCTCATTCATCTCAAAATGTCGCAAAACAGAGGCAAGAATAGAAGATCAAAAAGGGGGAGCAATTTGCTCCGGCCGGAGGGGGGGACAATTTGAACCGGCGAGAACCCGATTTTTTGTACTTTTAGGTGGGGTTAATTTGTACCGGCCGTAGGGGGGGCAATTTGACCGGCTTTTCCACTTAAGTATCCGATCGATAAGAAACAGAATAATGATACCATAACACGCCTGCTGGAGGCATTCGGAAAGATGGGCGGCCAGACTATAAAACTTTCAAAAGCTAAATTTGCTAAAGCAAAAGGGGATAAACCTCGCGACATATACGATTCATACAAGACCATGTTTCAATATTTCGTAGATGAAGCGAAGAACACAATCGCCAGGGTGCCGGAATTTACATTTGAAACTTTTACGGCCGAATATTTCGTAAGCAGAGATAAAGGTGACATTATCAGTCAAATGGAAGATGAAGTGAAAAAACTAAAGCAGGAAGGACGGATCAGCACTGCAAAAACCTTCGAATGCACAATAAGCAGTCTGAAAGAGTTTACTGGCAAGGACAAGCTGAAATTCAAAGAAGTGACCCCATCATTTCTGAAAAAATACGAACAGTGGATGTTGAGCCCGCGTACAATCACATGGAAAACTAAGGATAAAGAATCCAAGTCTAGAGAAAAAGTAAATAGCGTTACAACAATAGGCATATACCTTCGAAATGTGCGGACCATATTCAATGCAAATCGTGGAATTATCAAGGGGCTGACTTCGCCATTTGGGAAAGGCAGGTATCAAATACCAAAGGGCAAGAACATAAAAAAAGCGTTGACAATGGACCAGGTGAGCAGAATAGCCGCCTATAATGCGATCGAAACTTTTGAGCGACGAAGCAGAGACTATTGGCTATTTTCCTATCTGTGTAACGGCATAAATATAAAAGACATAGCGAGGTTGAAATATTCCGATATTAAGACCGACAGCGAAGGAAACGCAAAAATAGTGCTGATCAGGGCTAAAACTTCTGCAACAGTCACCGAGCAAGAACCCATTGACATCCCCGTAATCCGGCCAATAGGCAAAATAATTGACCTATGGGGGAATAAACCAGCCAGTGCGAATCAGTACATATTTCCGATTCTGGTCACTGGTATTACTCCTGAGGATGAATACCGGGCAATACAACAAACTGTCCAGACGATAAACAGGAATATGAAGCGAATTTGCAGATCATTGGAACTGGGACCGGTAACAACCTGTGATGGTCTAAAAAAACTGGACAGGAATTTTGTAATTTTAAAATTTCTGTCATATGAAAAGATCAAGAAGAACATTTAGCGCAGAATTCAAGGCAA
>SACF01000130.1 GCA_009928665.1 Alphaproteobacteria bacterium | reverse complement strand
GTGAAGGCCAAAGCTTCTTATGAGGGGTTTGTTCCCATGAAGGAAAAGGTAAAACCTTCTGCCGGCATGACGGGCCTTAATGTTTATGGAGCCCAGCAGCGGCTTCAGTTACTGGGTTATCCGGTGCAACCCACAGCAGTAATGGACCCGGAAACGGTGAAAGCTGTCACGGATTTTCAACGGAACATCGGCCTTTGGCCGTACGGTGTACTGGACTATACCACTATGGTTCAGTTGGATACCCAAAGCTACAATTACTCTCACGGGGTGGTGACGGAAGATTACCAACTGGAAAAAGCATTGGAGCTTTTGAAAGATAACTAACGGATATATTATGGAGAAAGAGCGTATACCCATCGCTCTTTTTTTCATGAAAAGGGAAATATCAAGGGACTTCCTTGGTTGAAGTGAGGAGGGTCCTTTGGTATAATGAGAACGTTGTTTTTAGAAAAAATGATTTGTTCATAGATCGGTAAAAGAAGCGGAAGTTATCACAGGTTGGAAAAGAGGTGAAGGCATGGGAGTTAAGGGTTTTGATTCGAATCTGTACATGGAGCAGCAGGCAAAATACATTTTGGAGCGAATTAACGAAGGGGAAAGCCAACGATTGTATTTAGAGTTTGGTGGGAAGCTGGTTCACGACAAGCATGCCATGAGAGTGCTTCCCGGATTTGACGAAAATGCAAAAATCAAACTGCTTCAAAAACTGAAGGACCAAGCAGAAATCATACTTTGCATCTATGCCGGCGATATTACCACCAGTAAAACCCGACAAGACTTTGGCATTACCTACGATCTGGAGGTTCTCCGCTTGATTGATACCTTTCGACAGTTTCAACTGGAAATCCATGGTGTGGTGGTGACTCGATATGAGGATGCACCGGCGGTGAATATGTTTATCAACAAGCTGAACCGAAGAGGAATCCGAACCTATAAACACTTCTATACCAAGGGGTACCCAACGGATGTGGAAACCATCGTTTCCGAAGAAGGCTACGGGGCCAATCCATACATTGAGGTGACCAAGCCTCTGGTGGTAGTAACCGGCCCGGGGGGCGGTTCTGGAAAACTGGCCACTTGCTTATCCCAACTGTACCATGATTACCGAAGAGGCACCAGAGCAAGATATGCGAAATTCGAAACATTCCCCATCTGGAATCTTCCCTTGAAGCATCCGGTGAATGCGGCCTACGAGGCGGCTACCGTGGATTTGAAGGATGTGAATATGATTGATAACTTCCACCTGGAGGCTTACGGAGAAACCGCAGTAAACTATAACCGGGACCTGGAAGTTTTCCCTGTTGTAAAGCGAATAATCGAAAAAATTACCGGACAGGAATCCGAATATAAATCTCCCACGGACATGGGAGTGAATCGAGCGGGATTCGGCATTATTGATGATGATGTATGTAAGAGAGCGGCCGAGCAAGAAGTGATTCGGCGATATATCATCGCCAAGTGCGACTATAAAAAGGGGAAAATATCAGAGGACGCCGTCAGCCGTTCCAAATTGCTGATGGACGATATGAACCTGAAGGTGGAAGATCGGGGGGTGGTATTGCCGGCCAGAGAATATGCGGAACACAAACGTAATTGTGACCAACGATATGAGAATGTGGTAGTGATGGCCATGGAATTGTCGGATGGGTCTATGGTGACGGGGCGTAGCTCACGAAGAATGGTGGCAGCGGCCGCCTGTGTGCTGAATGCCATCAAGAAATTGGCCAATATTGGGGATGATATCCCGCTGATTTCCCCCATCATACTGGAATCGATTCAGCACTTGAAAACAGAAATATTATCCCAGGACCGAAGTAGTTTGAACCTGGAGGAGATCCTCGGTGCTCTGGTGATATCTTCCCATACCAATCCGGCGGCGGAGCTGGCGGCCCAGAAGTTAGGTGAAGTTCGGAGTCTTCGCGCTCATTGTACCGCCATTCTGAGCGATCGTGATGAGCAAACTCTTCGAGCCTTGGGAGTGGATGTGACCAGTGATCCGGAGTATGTGACCACCAACTTGTATTTTTCCTAGAAGGAAATGATAAATCAGGAGCGCCCATGAAAAAAGAGAAACTGGTCTGTATCGGAAACAGCATCACCAATGGATTTCCCTTGAAACGAAGCCAGAGTTTTCCTGCGCTGATTCGGGAAGCCACCGGCTGGGAGGTGATCAACAAAGGCAACAATGGAGAAACCACGGAACAGGTATTGGAACGATTTCCCAAGGACGTGCTGGC
>SACF01000030.1 GCA_009928665.1 Alphaproteobacteria bacterium | reverse complement strand
ACCCAGCTCAGATCGCTGACGACTGCGGAAAACACATCCGCATGGAGCCTAAGCCAGAAGAATTCAAAGAGCCATACGATCAAAACGATAAACACCGGTAGAATCGCTACGATCAGGTTTCCCCATAAAAACACTCTTTTATATTTCGCAGAGTAAATCCAGAGAAGTGTGGAAATTAAAAGAAAAATAAAGCCGAATGTCAATGCCTGGATCCTCCACGAAAGATAAAAACCAAGGATCACTGCGATGGCGTGAAGTGTCATATGTACCTTTATGGCACCCCGGGGTGATATCACTTTGTTCAGTGCCACTTTTGAAGGGCGGTTTACGGCATCAATCTTTGCATCAAAATAATCGTTTATGATGTACCCTCCGACGGCAAGAAGGACAGTCACGAGGACCAGAATCAGAAAGTCGGGTAAAGCGGAAATAGCCCCGGGTTGCTTATCATACAAAAATGGTTGGATGATGCAAAACCTTAAAAGTAATTGGGTTCCTGCAATAATCAGTATCATCGGAACCCTGAATAGTTGCGCCAGAAGAATTATTTTCTGTGAGATCGTGGTTTTTGAATTCATATTATGGGGACCTGTGTTTCCGTTTCAAAATTTCATTACCAATGGTATCCATCATCACGCATCCATTGATCCTGTACCTTCATAACCTGTTCAATTACATCACGAACGCATCCTTTGCCTCCGTTGTGATGCGATATATATTTTGACACCGATTTGATCTCTTCTGCAGCATCAGCCGGACAAGTAGCAATTCCAGCCTCTTTCATCACTTCATAATCGGGAATGTCATCACCCATATAGAGAACCTGTTCAGAATTCAAACCATTGTCTTTGAGGTACCTATTGAAAACTTCCAATTTATTATCGACGCCCATAAACACATCGGTGATATGCAGGGCTTTCATTCTGTGGATCATCGCCTCAGATCTGGCTCCGGAAATTACGGCGATCTTGTATCCCTTTTTTCTGGCAAGCTGAAGCGCATACCCATCTTTAACGCTGGTGGTTCTAAACACCTCCCCGTCATTGGTCGTAGTGACATATCCATCTGACAGAACGCCGTCATAATCAAAAACGAAGGCTTTTATGTTTTTCAGAAATTCCTTATAGTTGGCCATGTTTACGGTGATATTTAATAATATTCTCGGTAAATAACTGATAAATCTCCCGGGTATCGGGATCCTTACTGAGAATTTGAAGCTGATTTTCAATTACATTTTTATCATTGCGTATTGCCGGACCTGTCTGGAACCTTCCGGGATGCCCGAGGGTTGCATTCCTGGCGGTCTGCAGAATCAGTTCATTCAGAATCCCTGATGGAAGCTGGCTCTCACTTAACAGATCACTGGCCAATGTATACAAAAAGTTGGTAAAATTCGACACCATAACAGCGCTGAGGTGAAGCAACCGGCGGTCGTCGCTGTTAACCGGGACAACATGACCCGAAATAGCTTGACCAAGCGTGAGGAGGGCATCCATTCCTTTTACTGAGGCTGATTCAACGCAAACCGGTACTCTTGCAAAGTCAACATCCGCGTCATTTGAAAAAGTTTGTAAGGGATAAAAAACTCCGACTTCACATGAAAAGGGTCTTAAAACATCTATTGACACCGATCCGGAAGTGTGTACGATGAGCCGGTCGTGAACCGGAATACCGGCAGCCACCTCGGCGATGGCGGAATCAGAAACAACGCACAGGTACAAATCAGCATCGTCAGGAAGCTCCGACAAATCTTCAATAAAGCGGGTGTTGGCCAACCGGGCAAGTTCAGTTCCGTGCTCCGGGGAGCGATTCCAAATCCCCGAAATCAAATATCCTTTCTTTATAAAAGCCGGTGCAAGATGTCTTGCCAGCCTTCCTGCACCCAAAATTACAATCTTGCCGATCACCAGAAAGAATATTTTTCGAAATACAAATATATGGTATTACCTTCGTACAATCTTTAAAGAAGATTCTGTTTACTAAAAAAAGAACTCATGAAACATCCAGCATTGCTCCTGATCTTTATATTTATCTTTCCCGTTTGCTCACTCCGGAGCCAGAACCGTTCAATCCAGTTTGTTGAAAAGCCTTTCATTGAGATCATTTCCATCGCAAAGAAACAGAATAAAATGATCTTCATGGATGCTTATACCACGTGGTGCGGACCCTGCAAATGGATCGCCGCAAAGATCTTCACCAATGATACGATTGCAGATTTTTACAACAAAGTATTCATTTGCTGTCATTTCGATATGGAAAAAGGTGAAGGATTGGAATTGGCGGTGAAATACCAGGTTAAGGCCTATCCTACCCTGCTTTTCATTAATCCCGAAGGTCAGGTCGTTCACCTGAGGGTCGGAGCGCCCCGCAAGGTTCAGGATTATATTGACATGGCCCATGTAGCCAAGACCCCGGGAGCAGGTTATACTGCGTATATGGAACAATACCGGCAGGGTAACCGCGATCCGCAATTCATGTTACAGTATTTCGACCGTCTGCAAGGTGCGTATCAGTCCGTGAATGAACCGCTTAAACAGTATTTTGATGCTGTTCCGGAAGCGGAAATATTCGATAAAATCAACTGGAAGATATTCGAGCTTTACTCCTGGGACGTGGATTCAAGAATCTTTCAACTGGCCCTTAAAAACAAACCTAAACTCGACAGTCTGTATACACCGGTTATCGTTAATGCCAAGATTAATGGAGTATTTACACAGGCTCTTTACGCCCTTTCGCGAAGCAGGAATTTTAATGAAGCAAATTATAATGCACTCAAGCAGAAGATTTTGAATTCAGGAATTGATGAAACTCCACGGATCATCGAAGAATTCGAATCAACCATGCTGAAGCATTAAAGTAAAAAGATAATAACCCCGATGGCTTGTTTAAGCCTGGGCGGTGGGCATGGGCAGGTTAAAAGGCATCTCCCCTTCCGAATCTCTTATCTCGCCATGCATGGCCTCATATTTCGAGACATTATCCTTTAATGCTTTATAGAGTCGTTTGGCATGCTGGGGGGTCAGAATAATCCGCGACTTCACTTTGGCCTTAGGTACACCGGGCATCATTTTAATAAAGTCGATGATAAATTCAGCCGGAGAATGGGTGATCACCGCGAGGTTTGAGTAGATCCCTTCGCCGACCTCATCAGATATCTCAATATTTATCTGGTTTGCAGATGGATTTTTGATGTCTTGCATATCCTTTGTTTTATTCTTCTTCCTTGGAAGCCAGAAGAATTTCATACTCTTCTTTGCTTCCTACAATCAGGTTATCGTATTCACGCAAACCTGTTCCTGCCGGAATCAGGTGGCCGACGATTACATTTTCCTTCAATCCGATAAGTTCGTCCTGGCGGGCGTTGATGGCAGCCTGAGTCAGGACTTTAGTGGTTTCCTGGAAGGATGCCGCCGAGATCCAGCTTTTGGTTTGCAAGGAGGCTCTTGTGATTCCCTGGAGTATCTGGAATGCGGTAGCTGGTTTCGCATCGCGTGCGATCACGAGCTTTTTATCTTTCCGTTTCAGCATCGAAATTTCATCACGGAGCTTGCGTGCGCTGATAATCTGGCCGGCTTTCAGCGATGTTGAATCACCCGGATCCTCAACGACTTTTTTACCATAGATCCAATCATTTTCATCCTGAAAATCGATTTTATTGACAAGCTCGCCTTCAAGGAATCTTGAATCTCCGGGATCTTCCACTTCGACTTTACGCATCATCTGCCTGACGATGGTTTCAAAATGCTTGTCATTAATCTTTACACCTTGTAAACGGTACACTTCCTGAATTTCGTTTACAATGTATTCCTGTACCTTCATTGGCCCCTTGATCGCAAGGATGTCGCTCGGGGTGAGGGCTCCGTCAGAAAGCGCTGTACCTGCTCTGACATAATCGTTCTCCTGGGCAAGGATCTGTTTTGAAGTCGGGATAAGGTACCGTTTTTCTTCACCTGTTTTGGAGGTGATAATGACCTCACGGTTGCCCCGTTTCAATTTTTTTGCAAAAGAAACGACCCCGTCTATTTCAGAAACCACAGCAGGATCCGACGGGTTACGGGCCTCGAACAGTTCCGTTACACGGGGCAAACCGCCCGTGATGTCGCCTGCTTTCCCGATGGCACGGGGAATCTTTACCAGAATGTCACCGGCTTTGATTTTGGCGCCCTCTTCAATGATGATATGAGAACCCACCGGAATATCATAAACTTTGATAATTTCGCCGGAAGCAGAAAGGATGTTGATAGCCGGGTTCTTGGCTTTCTGTCGTGATTCGATGACTACCTTCTCGTGATAACCGGTCTGCTCATCTGATTCAATCCTGAAAGTCACATTTTCGATGATACTTTCAAAGCTTACCTTACCGGTAACCTCCGAAAGGATGACAGCATTATAGGGGTCCCAGTCGCTGATAAGTTGTCCTTTTTTAACAGTCTGACCGTGCTGGAAAAACAACCTGGCGCCATAAGGTATATGGGCTGATGTCAGGGCAACCCGCGTATTCTGGTCGACGATACGCATTTCGGCCGACCGGCCGATCACGATGTCGTACTTCTCACCTGACTCACTGGTATATGCTACCGATCTCAATTCATCGATCTCAAGTAAACCTTCGTATTTTGCTTCGATCCTTGAAGCGCTGGCAATGTTAACACCGGCAACCCCACCAACGTGAAATGTACGCAGGGTCAACTGGGTACCGGGTTCTCCGATGCTCTGGGCTGCAATGACCCCAACGGCTTCACCTTTCTGCACCATCATTCCTGTTGCGAGGTTTCGCCCATAACATTTGGCACAAACACCCTTCTTGGATTCACAGGTCAAAACCGACCTGATTTCAACTCCCTCAAGGGGTGAGCTGTCGATCATCTGGGCAATATCTTCGGTAATTTCATTACCGGCAGCAATAATCAATTCACCGGTCTGTGGATGGTGAATATCGTGAAGCGATACGCGTCCCAAAATCCGGTCATAAAGTGATTCAACGACTTCTTCGGCCTTTTTAAGCGAGGTGATGGTCAATCCGCGAAGCGTTCCGCAGTCTTCTTCAGAGATGATCACATCCTGGGAAACATCCACAAGGCGGCGGGTCAGATAACCGGCATCAGCCGTCTTTAATGCAGTGTCGGCGAGTCCTTTACGGGCACCATGGGTCGAGATAAAATACTCCAGTACCGACAGCCCTTCTTTAAAATTCGACAAGATCGGGTTTTCAATGATCTCACCTCCCGAAGCGCCTGATTTCTGTGGCTTGGCCATCAAACCACGCATTCCTGAAAGCTGTCGGATCTGCTCTTTGGAACCACGTGCGCCGGAATCAAGCATCATATAAACCGGGTTGAAGCCCTGTTTATCTTTCGTCAACTGATTCATCAAGGAAATTGTAAGCTGGGAGTTTGCATGGGTCCAGATATCGATAATCTGGTTGTATCGTTCATTGTTGGTGATAAAACCCATGTTGTAATTATTCACAACCTCATCCACTTCCTGTCGTGCGTTGGTTACCAGCGATTCCTTGACCTGAGGTACGATAACGTCATCGAGGTTAAAGGAGAGCCCTCCCTGGAATGCCATTTTAAATCCCAGATCCTTGATATCATCAAGAAACCTCGCTGTCTTCGCAGTTCCGGTTTTTTTCAGGATCTGGCCGATGATGTCACGCAACGATTTCTTCGTGAGCAATTGGTTGATGTATCCGTATTCCTCCGGAACAACCTGATTGAAAAGCACCCTGCCGACCGTGGTTTCGATGATCCGGGTAACTTTATCCTGGTTCTCCGTGAAAGTATGACGCACATTTATTATTGCATGAAGGTCAACCGCTTTTTCATTATAGGCAATGATAACCTCCTGCGGTGAATAAAAGGTCATTCCCTCCCCCTTCACGATTAAATTTTTCTCACTCTTACGGGCTTTGGTCATATAATAAAGCCCAAGCACCATATCCTGTGATGGTACAGTAACGGGGGCACCGTTAGCGGGGTTGAGAATATTATGGGAGGCCAGCATCAGCAACTGGGCTTCCAGAATGGCTGCATTTCCAAGTGGTACGTGAACGGCCATCTGGTCGCCATCGAAGTCAGCATTGAAAGCGGTACACACCAAGGGGTGAAGCTGGATCGCTTTACCTTCGATCAGTTTCGGCTGGAACGCCTGAATGCCAAGCCGGTGCAAGGTTGGTGCACGATTGAGCAACACCGGATGACCTTTCAGAATATTTTCAAGTATATCCCATACCACCGGATCTTTCCGATCGACAATTTTTTTCGCGGATTTTACTGTTTTTACGATTCCGCGCTCCAACATTTTTCTGATAATGAATGGCTTGTAAAGTTCTGATGCCATTTCCTTTGGCAAACCGCATTCATTCAATTTCAATTCCGGGCCAACGACGATAACACTACGGCCTGAATAGTCAACACGTTTACCTAACAGGTTCTGACGAAACCGTCCCTGCTTTCCTTTCAGACTGTCGGAAAGTGATTTTAATGCTCTGTTCGATTCAGTTTTAACAGCGCTTGCTTTGCGGGAGTTGTCAAACAGAGAATCGACGGCTTCCTGCAACATACGTTTTTCATTGCGAAGGATCACATCCGGGGCCTTGATTTCAATCAGCCTTTTCAACCGGTTATTCCTGATGATCACCCGTCGGTACAGATCGTTCAGGTCGGAGGTAGCAAACCGCCCGCCATCAAGTGGCACCAGGGGGCGTAATTCAGGGGGGATCACAGGCACCACTTTCACAATCATCCACTCCGGCCTGTTTTCAAGTCGTTTTTGCGCATCACGGAACGATTCAAATACCTGAAGCCGTTTCAAAGCCTCGGCTTTGCGCTGCTGGGAGGTCTCAGTATTGGCTTTGTACCGCAGATCATAGGATTCCTTATCGAGATCGATCCGTGAAAGGAGGTCATACAACGCTTCCGCACCCATTTTGGCAACGAACTTATTGGGGTCGGAATCATCCAGATATTGATTCTCCTGCGAAATTTTATCCATTATATCAAAGTACTCCTCTTCAGAAAGAAAGTCGAGATAATTGATTCCGTCAGCCTGCTTGATACCCGGATTAATCACCACATATTTTTCGTAGTAAATGATGGATTCAAGCTTTTTCGTTGGCAATCCGAGCAACGATCCGATCTTATTGGGTAAAGAGCGAAAAAACCAGATATGAGCTACGGGTACCACCAGTTGTATGTGTCCCATCCGCTCCCTTCTGACTTTTTTTTCCGTTACTTCAACACCACAACGGTCACAGACAATCCCTTTATACCGAATCCTTTTATACTTACCGCAGTGGCATTCCCAATCCTTCACAGGCCCGAATATCCGCTCGCAAAACAATCCGTCACGTTCTGGTTTATAGGTCCTGTAATTGATGGTTTCAGGCTTCAGCACCTCACCGCTTGACATTTCAAGAATTTTCTCGGGTGAAGCAAGGCTGATCGTTATTCTTGAGAAGCTGCTGTTAACTTGACCCTCTTTTCTGTAAGCCATATTGACTATATTTCAATTGATGAAATCAACAAGAATTTTTCAGGAATGGAAACGAATCCCTCCCTGTTAATCAAAAGCAAGATTCAAGCCCAATCCACGTAATTCATGAACCAGAACATTGAAGGATTCCGGAATTCCAGGTGTAGGCATGGTATCCCCTTTAACGATAGTTTCATAGGCTTTTGCGCGGCCGATGACATCATCCGACTTTACGGTTTGAATCTCAAGAAGTATATTGGCAGCCCCGAATGCTTCCAGCGCCCAGACTTCCATTTCACCGAACCGCTGACCTCCGAACTGGGCTTTACCCCCGAGTGGCTGTTGGGTTATAAGGCTATAGGGACCGATGGAACGGGCGTGCATTTTATCATCCACCATATGATGAAGCTTCATCATATAGATGTAACCGACTGTGGTAGGCTGATCAAACCGTTCTCCGGTCAATCCGTCATAAAGATAAACCTTACCATTGCGCGGTAATCCTGCACGCTCAAGATATTCGTTAATCTGGTTGATTGTAGCGCCATCAAAGATGGGAGTATTGAACCGCAATCCGAGTTTCTTCCCTGCCCATCCAAGGATGGTTTCATAGATCTGACCCAGGTTCATACGGGATGGCACGCCCAAGGGGTTCAGAACCACGTCGACAGGAGTCCCGTCTTCGAGGAAAGGCATATCCTCTTCACGCTGGATGCGCGCAACAATACCTTTGTTCCCGTGGCGACCGGCCATTTTATCACCAACCTTAAGCTTACGTTTCTTGGCAATATATACTTTAGCCATTTGAACAATACCCGCGGGAAGGTCATCGCCGACTACGGCAACAAACTTCTTACGGTTATAAACGCCCATGATCTCCTTAAACTTGATGATATAGTTATTGATCAGGGATTTAATAAGATCATTTTTATCCTTATCCGCTGTCCATTTGTTCGGATTTACGTTCAGATAATCGATCTCCATGAGGCTCTTCACCTGAAATTTTGCGCCTTTGGGTAAAACCTCCTGTTTGAAAATATTAAATACACCCTGGGAAACTTTTCCTCCAACCAGAACAGTTAATTTTTCAACAAGTTTTGCTTTCAGTTTGTCAACGTCCCGGTTGTAATCGTCATCCAGTTTCTTGATGTCGTCTTTTTCGCGGGCTTTGGCCTTACGATCCTTTATAATCCGGGAGAACAGTTTTTTCTCAATAACAACTCCCTTCATGGAGGGTGGTGCCTTAAGGGAAGCGTCTTTTACATCGCCGGCCTTATCTCCGAATATGGCACGAAGAAGCTTTTCTTCAGGAGTCGGATCACTTTCGCCCTTTGGGGTAATTTTACCTATCAGGATATCGCCTTCGCTGACCTCAGCGCCGATCCTGATCAGGCCATTCTCGTCTAAATCCTTGGTCGCTTCGGCGCTCACGTTGGGAATATCGTTGGTCAGTTCTTCAACACCCCTTTTGGTATCCCGTACTTCGAGTGTAAACTCTTCGATATGAATTGATGTGAAGATATCTTCTTTCAGAACTTTTTCTGAAATCACGATAGCATCCTCAAAATTGTATCCCTTCCAGGGCATAAATGCCACCATGAGGTTTCGTCCGAGTGCAAGGGAACCCTCTTTCGTCGCATATCCTTCGCACAGAACCTGACCTTTTGTGACTTTATCTCCTTTCCTAACGATCGGACGCAGGTTCACGCAAGTATTCTGGTTGGTACGTGCAAATTTCGTGAGGGAATAGCTCTTTGAATCATCATCGAAGCTAACCAGACGTTCTTTGTCATCACGCTCATACCGGATGATGATCTCATTCGCGTCGACATATTCAACTACACCGGCACCTTCGGAATTGATAAGCACGCGTGAATCGCGGGCAACCATGTCTTCGATACCAGTCCCCACAAGGGCTACTTCCGGATTCAGCAGGGGAACAGCCTGGCGCATCATATTGGATCCCATCAGGGCGCGGTTAGCATCATCATGCTCAAGAAACGGGATAAGTGAGGCAGCGATGGAAGCAATCTGATTTGGAGCAATATCGACCAGGTCGACCTGGGTTTTATCAATGATCGGGTAATCTGCCAGATAACGTACTTTGACCTTCTCTTCAAGAAAGTTACCCTGGTTGTCCATGGGTGTGGTTGCCTGTCCGATAATCTTGTGTTCTTCCTCTTCGGCTGTAAGGTAAACCGGTTGTTCCTCCAAAGTCACCCGACCTTCAACAACACGGTGGTAAGGTGTTTCTATAAACCCAAGTTTATCTATTTTAGCATACACACAAAGGGAGGAGATCAGACCGATATTGGGACCTTCAGGTGTTTCGATGGTGCACAGCCGACCGTAGTGCGTATAGTGAACATCGCGAACCTCAAATCCTGCACGTTCCCGCGACAATCCTCCGGGACCCAGCGCAGAAATTCGTCTTTTGTGGGTCAGTTCCGAAAGCGGATTGGTCTGATCCATGAATTGCGACAACTGGTTAGTTCCGAAGAAGGTGTTGATGACCGATGAAAGTGTTTTTGCATTGATCAGATCGGTCGGAGTAAACACCTCATTGTCACGGACATTCATCCGTTCGCGAATCGTTCTGGCCATCCTCGAAAGTCCGACGCCGAACTGGTTATAGAGTTGTTCTCCGACGGTACGCACCCTTCGGTTGCTTAAATGGTCGATATCGTCAACCTCAGCCTTGGAATTTACCAGTTCGATCAGATACTTTATGATTGAAATGATATCTTCCTTGGTAAGAACCTTGGTTTCCATCGGGATGTTCAGACTGAGTTTGCGGTTTATCCGGTAACGGCCGACATCGCCAAGGTCATATCTTTTGTCGGAGAAAAATAATTTTTCGATAATTCCGCGGGCGGTTTCCTCATCGGGAGGTTCGGCATTGCGGAGTTGCCGGTAAATAAACTCGACAGCTTCCTTCTCCGAATTTGCAGGGTCTTTCTGCAGGGTATTGAAAATAATCGAATAGTCGGTTGCCAGGGATTCTTCGCGATGGACCAGAATGGTTTTAATACCGGCATCAAGGATCTGGTCGACGTGATCATTTTCAAGTACTGTTTCCCGTTCGATAATAACCTCGGTTCTTTCGATCGACACTACTTCGCCTGTATCCTCGTCCACAAAATCCTCAATCCATGCCCGGACTACCCGTGCAGCAAGTTTCGATCCCACAATCCGCTTCAATGCAGCCCTGCTAACTTTTATTTCCTGGGCCAGACCGAATATTTCGAGAATATCTTTATCTGTTTCATAACCAATGGCACGCAACAAAGTCGTAACCGGCAATTTCTTTTTCCGGTCGATGTAGGCATACATGACATTGTTTATATCGGTGGTAAACTCGATCCATGATCCCTTGAAGGGGATGATTCTGGCGGAATAGAGTTGGGCTCCGTTGGCATGAAAGCTGGTACTGAAAAAAACGCCTGGAGAACGGTGCAGTTGTGATACGACAACCCGTTCGGCGCCATTGATCACAAAGGTACCGCGAGGTGTCATATATGGAATCATACCCAGGTAGACATCCTGAATAATGGTTTCAAAATCTTCATGCTCCGGGTCTGTGCAATACAGTTTGAGTTTTGCCTTTAGCGGTACGCTGTATGTCAGACCGCGCTCGATGCACTCCTCAATCGAATAACGGGGTGGATCGATAAAATAATCCAGAAATTCAAGTACAAAGTTGTTTCGTGCATCTGAAATGGGAAAGTTTTCAGCAAAAACCTTGTATAACCCTTCGTTAATCCTGTTTTCAGGATTTGTTTCCAATTGGAAAAAATCCTGAAAGGATTTTACCTGAATGTCTAGAAAATCGGGATACTCAGCTTGTATCTTTGTCGATCCAAAGCGGATCCTTTCGGTTTTTTTTGAAGCCAAGGTATTATGTTTTAATCCCGCACGACGGGATGGTTTGAAATTAATTTTTATAAATAAATCATAGACCTCCCCGGTTTGAGGAGATCTATGATCATATTAAGATATAAGATTTTTCGTCTTACTTAATTTCAACCTCTGCACCAGCTTCTTTTAACTGAATCATTAACGCGTTTGCTTCATCCTTTGAAACGCCCTCTTTGATTGCCTTGGGTGCAGCATCAACCAATTCTTTCGCCTCTTTCAAACCAAGGCTCGTGAGTTCCTTCACCAATTTTACAACGGCTAATTTTGCCTGTCCGGCTGATTTGAGAATAACATCAAAGGTGCTTTTTTCTTCAGCGGCGGGGGCGGCGGCGGCGGCAGGACCAGCGGCTACTGCAACAGCGGCAGCAGCGGGCTCGATTCCATATTCATCCTTCAGGATTTTTGCTAACTCATTAACTTCCTTAACTGTCAAATTAACCAATTGTTCTGCAAAAGCTTTTAAATCTGCCATTTTTGTTACTATTTGTGTCCTGTTATATGGGACGGTTATTACTAAACTAATTTTCCTAATTGGGTCATTCCGGCTTTTCTGATAAGGTTTTTACAATTCCCGACAGGTTATTGCCTCCCGACTGCAACGCCGAGATGACATTTCTGGCCGGGGACTGTAACAGCCCGATCAGGTCTCCGATCAGTTCGAATCTGGATTTGATATTCACCAAAGCATCGAGCTGGTCATCGCCAAGATATACGCTTTCCTCAACATAAGCGCCTTTAAGAATGGGTTTAGGTGCTGTTCTCCGGAATTCTTTTATCAGTTTCGCGGGATCGTTGGAAACCTCGGAAAACATGATCGAGGTTGATCCATGTAGTACCGGGAAGAATTCATCAAAGTTCTTTCCCGAACGTTCCAGCGCTTTATGAAGCAAAGTATTCTTAACCACCTTAAGCTGAACATTCTTTTTAAAACAGGTCCTTCGTAACCTGCTTGTTGTTTCGGCATTCAGGGAGGAAATATCCGTCAGGTAAAAGGTATTGGCTCCTTTTAACTGGTCGGCCAGCTCATCGATCAGCTGGTTTTTTTCTTCTTTTTTCATGATCGTTATCTCTCAGATTTCTGTAATTAAGCCGTAACTGATTTCGGGTCAATTTGAATGCTCGGGCTCATGGTACTCGACATATAAATGCTCTTTATGTAGGTACCTTTTGCCGAAGCGGGTTTCAGCTTGACAATGGTGTGTATAAGTTCTTTTGCATTATCCACGATCTTGTCGCGATCAAATGAAACCTTTGCGACCGATGAATGGATAATTCCGAACTTATCGACCTTGAAATCGATTTTCCCGGCTTTTACTTCTTTAACGGCCTTTCCAACCTCCATGGTAACAGTCCCGGTCTTGGGATTGGGCATCAGTCCCCGGGGTCCGAGGATCTTTCCTAATGCACCAACCTTGGCCATAACACTCGGCATGGTGATAATGACATCCACATCGGTCCAACCACCTTTGATTTTATCGATGTACTCATCCAACCCGATGTAATCGGCGCCTGCCTGTTTCGCTTCTTCCTCCTTATCGGGAGTGCAGAGTGCAAGCACGCGAACCACTTTTCCGGTACCATGTGGAAGCGTCACGATACCACGAACCATCTGATTGGCTTTACGGGGATCAACCCCTAAACGAACGTCAATATCAACGGATGAATCAAATTTAGTATTGCTGATCTCTTTGACGAGCGCAGCAGCATCCGCTAACGAATAAACGGTTTTCTTATCGATCTTCGACAAGGCCACCTTCCTCTTTTTTGTCAGCTTTATCATAATTTATTGTTATTAATTGTTGCTTATGAGGTACTTAAACAACATGGTTAAAATTTACTTTTTAAATGGAGCAGTCCCGGTAACCGAGATACCCATACTTCTTGCTGTGCCGGCAACCATTCTGATAGCCGATTCAAGGGTAAATGCATTCAGGTCAGGCATTTTATCCTCTGCAATTTTCTGTACCTGTTCCCAGGTAACACTGGCCACTTTATTGCGATTGGGTTCCGCCGATCCCTTCTGAAGCTTGGTGATTTCCATCAACTGGACAGCAACAGGGGGTGTCTTGATGATAAAATCGAATGATTTATCACGGTACACAGTGATAATGACCGGGATGAGTTTTCCGGCTTTATCCTGGGTACGGGCGTTAAACTGTTTGCAAAATTCCATAATATTCACACCCTTGGCTCCCAGGGCTGGTCCTACCGGTGGTGAAGGGTTTGCAGCAGCACCCTTGATTTGCAACTTGATAATTCCACTAACTTCTTTTGCCATTTTTAATTGATTATTGATTACAGATACCTTCGTATCGTAAAACTATTCTTTTTGAACTTGCATAAAACTGAGCTCCAGCGGTGTTTTCCTGCCGAAGATCTTGACCATAACCTTTAATTTCTTTTTCTCTTCATTGATCTCCTCAATCACACCGCTGAAACTGTTGAAAGGCCCGTCGATCACAGTGACCGTTTCACCGATGATAAAAGGAATGTTCATCTCTTCTCCCTGTTCGGAAAGCTCATCAAATTTTCCAAGGATTCTTTTTACTTCAGATGGCCGTAAAGGATGGGCCTCACCTTTTGCGCCAAGGAATCCCAGTACGCCGGGGATATTCCTGATAATATGGGGAATCTCACCAATCAGAGCGGCTTCGATCAGGACATAGCCCGGAAAATAGTTCCGTTCCTTGCTTACTTTTTTTCCGTTTCGGATCAGATATATTTTTTCTTTCGGAATGAGCACCTGTGAAATATACTCCTGGAGATTTTGGTTCACAATCTCATTTTCAAGATATTGTTTCACCTTGTTCTCGTTTCCGGAGATGGCCCGCACTACGTACCATTTTTTGGCTATTTCACTCATGCCTGTAATGGGATTGTTGTTGGATGATTTTATAGTTAAAACAGATAAACCGCCGGTTTCAGAAAAGTTTATAGAATTGGAGGAGAACATTCCGGAAAACTTCGTCCATTGCAAAAACGATGATGGCAATGATCAGAGAAGCCACGGAAACAACAATGGCACTTCCCTGAAGTTCCGACCAGGTAGGCCAGGAAACTTTGTGCACAAGCTCATCATAGCTTTCTTCGATATAGTTGATAACTTTATTCTTAGCCATTTATCTGATGTTTAGCACGGGTGGTAGGAATCGAACCCACAGCCTACGGTTTTGGAGACCGCCACTCTACCAGTTGAGCTACACCCGTGTGTAATTAAACTTTGTATTTTGCCGGAGTAGCGAAATGGGTTTTTAACGCTGATTTCGCTATTTCCCCATTTCGTCATTCCGATATTAATAATTAATCCAGGATTTCAGTAACCTGACCTGCGCCGACTGTACGTCCGCCTTCGCGGATTGCGAAACGGAGTCCTTTATTCATTGCGATTTCAGAGATCAGATCGACCTGAATCGTCAGGTTGTCACCCGGCATACACATTTCAATTCCTTCCGGCAGGTGGATTTCACCGGTAACATCGGTGGTCCGGAAATAAAATTGCGGACGGTACTTGTTATGGAACGGGGTATGACGTCCGCCTTCCTGTGTCTTCAGAATATAGACCTCTGCTTTGAATTTTTTGTGTGGCGTAATGGAACCTGGTTTCGCGATAACCATTCCACGACGGATCTCATCCTTATCGATACCACGGAGGAGTAACCCTGCATTGTCACCGGCTTCTCCCCTGTCGAGGATTTTACGGAACATTTCTACTCCCGTAACGACGGATTTCAGTTTCTCAGCGCCCATTCCGATAATATCGACGGGATCGCCGGTATTGATGACACCGGTTTCAATTCTGCCGGTGGCAACAGTGCCACGACCGGTGATTGAGAATACGTCTTCGACCGGCATAAGGAAAGACTTGTCAACATCACGGACAGGTAACGGGATCCAAGTATCGACAGCTTCCATAAGTTCCATGATTTTTTCAACCCATTTGGGTTCTTTATTAAGTCCGCCAAGGGCTGAACCCTGGATGACGGGTGTGTTGGCTCCGTCAAAACCGTAGAAGGTAAGGAGATCGCGAATCTCCATTTCAACGATTTCAAGAAGTTCCGGATCATCAACACTGTCGCACTTGTTCATGAAAACAACAAGCTTGGGAACACCAACCTGCCGGGCGAGGAGGATATGCTCGCGGGTTTGCGGCATCGGGCCGTCGGTAGCGGCAACAACGATGATTGCGCCATCCATCTGGGCAGCTCCCGTAACCATATTCTTGATATAGTCGGCATGTCCGGGGCAGTCAACGTGCGCATAGTGACGGTTCGCGGTCTGATACTCGATATGTGCAGTGTTGATCGTGATTCCACGTGCTTTTTCTTCCGGTGCATTGTCGATCGAATCAAAGGATCTGAATTCAGATAATCCTTTATCTGCCAGCACCATCGTGATGGCTGCGGTCAACGTGGTTTTGCCATGGTCAATGTGGCCAATGGTACCTACATTGACGTGGGGCTTGGAGCGTTCAAATTTTTCTTTTGCCATGATATTAAAGTTTAATTACAAAGTTTAATTACAATTGATTCTTATTCAATAAAAGAGACGGAAACCGGGAAGATTTCCATCCTCAGAGCCTTTGACCAGAATTGAACTGGTGACCCCTTCCTTACCAAGGAAGTGCTCTACCCCTGAGCTACAAAGGCAATCAGCGTGTGAATCGGGTGTGGGTTGAGGGTGTGAAAAACTATATTATTCTGAGCGGAAGACGGGGCTCGAACCCGCCACCTGAAGCTTGGAAGGCTTCCGCTCTACCAAATGAGCTACTTCCGCGAAACAGAAGGTGAGATGGTGAAATTGTGAAATGGCGAAAATTAATTTGAAGTATCTTTTTTCACCGCATCACCATATCGCCATTTTAACCAGTGGGGAGAGAAGGATTCGAACCTCCGAAGGCTGCGCCAACAGATTTACAGTCTGCCCCATTTGACCGCTCTGGTATCTCCCCGATAATGCTTTACAACTTTTCAAAGAACCTGTACAAGAATCTCAGCCTAAGACTGTTGATGTGCTGAGCCGATGGACGGATTCGAACCGCCGACCAGCTGATTACAAATCAGCTGCTCTACCAGCTGAGCTACATCGGCATTTTATTTTAAAAAAGGACTGCAAAAGTATAAACTTTTTCTAAACTAAACAAGGATTTTCGAAAATAACTTCAAGAAAAGCGGCATTTTGTCAAACAAAATCTGTACCGAACTCTGAATGCACACATTATCAGATATTTATAAAAAGAAAGGAGTGGTTCCTTCGAACCACTCCTTTCCAAACGACATTTTGTGTACCCGGTCAGATTCCCCGGACCTTGTCTTTATGTTTTACCAGTTGACGGCGAAGTGCTTCTGCGGCCAGATCGATGGCTCCTTCAAAGGTGGCGGATTCCTTCTTGGCAAAAAGATCGTATCCTTTGATGTTAAGCCTTACTTCTGCGATTTTATTGTCCCGTGTCTCGGAATTTTCCAGTTTTAAGATCACTTCACTGCTGATGACTCCGTCAAAAAATGTCTGAAGCTTATCCAGTTTTTCATTGATAAAAGCTTCCAGCTTTTTATCGGCTTTAAAGTGCACAGAGTTAATTTTTACATTCATTCCTACCTCCTTTTTTATGCCTTTGGATGGGCTTGTTTATATATTCGTTTCAGCTTTTCAATAGTATTATGGGTATAGACCTGGGTTGCAGCGAGACTGGCATGACCCAGAAGCTCTTTGACCGCATTAAGTTCAGCACCTTCATCCAATAACTGTGTGGCAAAGGTGTGTCGTAAAACATGCGGACTTTTTTTCTCTGATGTAGTAACCAGCGATAAATATCTGTTTACGATGCTGTATATGAGTCGTGGATACATCTTCGTTCCTTTATCCGTAAGAAAGAATTGGTCACATCCTTCAAACATCGTTTTCTTTCCGTCAAGATAGGTATTTAATGTTTCACTGAATTTAGGATTAAACGGAATTAAGCGCTCTTTATTACGTTTCCCCAAGACCTTAATTGTTTGACGGGTGAAGTCAATATCCTGTTCTTTAAGGTTCATCAGTTCCGACAAGCGCATCCCGGTCATATAAAACATTTCCAGGATCAAATGGTCTCTCATTCCACTGTAACCTGGTTCAAAATCAATCTGATCAAGAAGTCTTGCCATCTTCTCCTTTTCAACAAATACCGGTAAACGTTTGGAAGTCTTAGGGGATGTAATCTTTGAGACGGGATTGGTTTCAAGTGCACCTTCTTTAAGACAAAACCTGAAAAAAGATTTCAGGGTGGTCAGCTTTCTGCTGACCGATCTGGGTGAAATTTTCTGATCAATCAAACTTACCAACCAGGAACGGATCATAAAATGGCTGATACCGGAGAGTGATTCGGAGCCGTATTGACTTAAAATATACTTAAAAAATTGGTCAAGATCAGTTCGGTAAGCAGTAACGGTGTGGATAGAGTACCGTTTTTCAAATTGGATATGTGCCAGAAAGCGTTCCTTCACCTGAAAACGAGTAAGAAACAATGCCCATCAAAAATCAATGGATAAATATAGCAATATTTACCCATAAATCAACGCCTGCTGTAAAACTTTTATTTTGCGGCTTCCGCGTCCTGAAGTTTCTGGATATAGATAGCACGGTTTACCGCATCCCGGTTTTTAACCGAGGGTTTGGTGTATTTCTGACGCTCGCGGAGTTCTTTGACCACACCGGTCTTTTCGAATTTACGCTTTAATTTTTTTAACGATCTATCAATGCTTTCGCCTTCTTTAACAGGTACGATAATCATGCTTGGTACTCGCTTTCTTTTAATTGTTAATACTCAATGATGTTTTCAGAAAAAGGACTGCAAAATTACAATCCTTTTTCTTGATTTCCAAATCTTTTTTTATTCTGATGTGACGGTGTATCACAGGTTTTTCAGGATATAATCGGTCATCCTCCTGTAAAGATGAAATGAAGTGTTTTTTCCCGTGTATATTCCATGATTGCTGTTCGGGTAAAATTCAGAATCAAAGTTTTTCCCGGCAGCGACAAGTGCAGTGAACATATCGTAGGAATTCTGGGGATGTACATTGTCGTCGGCCATTCCATGAATCATCAATAACTTCCCCTTGAACGCCGCAGCATGGTTAACGGGTGAATTGTCCTCGTACCCCGAATTATTCTCAGCCGGGGTTCGCATGAACCGTTCCGTGTAAATATTATCGTAATATTTCCAGTTGGTGACCGGTGCAACCGCAATCCCAAAGCTGAAGTAATCGGCACCACGTGTCAGGCACGAGAGGGTAAGATAGCCACCGAAACTCCATCCCCACATTCCGATCCTCTTTCCATCCACATAATCCAGAGAGCCAAAATACTTTGCCGCATCCACCTGATCCAGCGTTTCATATTTCCCCAACTGAAGATAGGTACATTTTTTAAAAGCCTCTCCGCTGCCTCCGGTTCCGCGGTTATCTACCGAAACAACCACAATCCCATTCTGAGCGCAAAGCTGGTTCCAGGCGGAGAAAGTTCCCCAGGCATTCAACACTGTCTGGGATCCGGGGCCGCCATATATCGTAAACAACACAGGGTACTTCTTTTTCGGATCGAAATGAAATGGTTTCAAAACAACGCCATTCAACTCTGTACCTTCAGATGCCGGGATTTTCACGAATTCAGCCCTGGAAAATTGATAGGATTCCAGCGTCTCGCGAAGCCTTGCATTATCCTGCAACATTCTTATTTCTTTTCCGTCGGCGCTGTTCAGGGTGTAAACCGGGGGGGTATTGATATCTGACCATTTTTGAATATAACAGGAGTAAGTTGCATTGAAGGCAGCAGAATTGGTACCCGGCTTCTTGGATAACTTTCTTTTCCCGGAACCATCCAGGTTGACCACGTAAACATCCCGGTCCATCGGAACGTTTTCAGCAGAAGCATAATAGACAAGTCCATGTTCTTCATCGACTCCGTAAAAATCGGTCACTTCCCATTTACCCTGCGTAATCTGACAGATTTCCTTACCCGATGAATCGAAATGATAAATATGCCGGTAACCGTCTTTCTCACTGGTCAGAAGAAAACCTCTGTCATTTTTTAAAAATGTCAGATGATCATTAATCTCAATATAATAAGGGTTTGTCTCATGATATATAACCCTTGTTTTTCCTGATGAAGCTTCGACCAGTATCAGATCCAGGGTATTCTGATGGCGGTTCATCCGGTAAAAGGCAAGAGTTCCGGGATCCTGAGTCCACTTGATCCGCGGAATATAGATATCCTGCTCCTTACCCAGATCCACATCGATGACAGAATGGGTTTTCAGGTCAAAAATTTTTATCCCGACTACAGAATTCAATTCACCGGCTTTTGGATATTTATATTTGTATTGATCGGGGTACAGCTCGCCATAGTACGTCAGCTGATATTCCCTTACCTTGTTTTCATCAAACCGGTAGAATGCAATTTTTGATCCATCCGGCGACCAGCAAAATGCTTTTGAAAATTCAAATTCTTCTTCGTATACCCAATCGGTGGCTCCGTTGATAATTTCATTTTGCTTACCATCATTCGTAATCCGATACTCAATACCACTCCGGTCGGAAGTTTGTTTTCCTCCCATATTCATTAATCCGATCGTGAGGTCTTTAATGAAGAGGTCATTATCCCTGACAAAAGCAATTTTGGATCCATCAGGAGAAAAGTTGGCCAGCCGTTGCTTTCCTTTGTCTGAAACCGGTGTAAGTGTTCCTGTTTTTCTGTTATAAACATAGTACCAGGCCTTGGAAGAACGGCGGTAAATAGGTTCCTCGTCTTTTGCAAACAGCATAAGGTTCTCATCCTCACTGAATTCAAAGCCGGCAAGAGGCAAAGGCAAGGTATCGTCCGCCGGAATCAATTGTCGGGAAGTGACCAGGGTTCCAGCAAAGTTTCCTGTTTCATAATCGTAGTAATTCAAACTATCCTTCTTCAACTGACAATAATGAACACCATCGCGCAGTGATTGCATTCCGGCAATTCCTTTTGAAGCAAACTTCCGATTCTTAAAAATATCCTCAAGTGTTATTGGCTTCTTTTCTTCCTGGGCTAACCCGGTGGCCTGGAAAATCAGTATAAACAGTAAACCACAAAATGATGTTACAGAATGTTTCATGATGTCTTTAAATTAAAGAATTGGTGCGATTTTGCTTTCAAAAATAGATAATAATGTTAAAAATGGTTGATTTTTTCGATATAACTCATGAAACACTGGATAAACTCAGGGTTTGTAAAATCCGGTTTGTTTTAAAAACTTCTGTTTACGATTTAATATGACTTCCGATTTACGAACGATGAAGGAATTTATGAGAAATGAAAATTTTTTATAATTTTGCAGCCCCACGGGATGTTAGCTCAGTTGGTTTAGAGCATCGCCTTGACAGGGCGGGGGTCGTGGGTTCGAATCCCTCACATCCCACAGAACATTTCCTGATAATCAACGGAAATCAAGTAAAACCGCCACTCCCGGCGGTTTTTCTGTTACAGTACGTTACACCTATTTACCCCCTGTTCATAACTTTTACTGGCAACTTTGGCTATAATGTTGCCAGTGCGTACCTTTGTACTGGCAACATTTTTCAATTTCACTGGCAACTTTATAAAACGACAATGGCGACAGTTAAATTCTATTTAGACAAGGAACGAAAGAATGGGTCTTTGATCCTGGTCACCTTAACATTCAACCATGAACGGTTAAGATTTTCAACCGGATTAAATGTACCTAAAAAGGCATGGGATGACGAAGATCAAAAAGCCAAACCGGTAAAGGAGTATGTCGAGACCAATAAACACCTACGGGATGTCAATAGTTTTCTTTTGAATATCTATGACGGACTATTCCCCAAAGGTGCAAAAATATCCATGGAGGATGTGAAGAAGAAAAGCTTGGAGATCAGGGAAGCCTATCAAGTATTTGCCGGGAGAAAAGATGTCGATATTTCCAACAAGACTTCGCTGGTAGAATACATTCCTATATTCCAGGCACGGTACAAGAACAAAGTATCTGCAAATCATATTCAACATTTTAATGGAATTAAAACCCACTTGGAGACGTTTCAAAAGAATACCGGTACAATTGTGACTTTTGACAGCATCAGCAAAGATTTTTACATCAGCTTCACCGATTACCTGAAAGCGGAAAATCTGAAACCGAATACGATCGGATCCCATATCAGACGAATTAAACGCCTGATGAATGAGGCGAATGAGGATAAACTTACCAGTAATCAGGAGCACCGAGCCCGGAGTTTTAAGGTGCTGAAAGAGGATGCAGACACCATATATTTAAATGCTGAAGAAATTCAGGCTCTCTACAAATTGAAAATTGAGGATGCCAGGATGCGCCGAATCCGCGACCTGTTTATTCTCAATTGCCATACTGGCCTGAGACACTCAGATTGGGCAAAGGTGACCCTTAATAATATTGAGGACGGCAAGCTCTATGTGAAAACCCAAAAGACAAAAGAACCGGTCATCATTCCGGTTCATCCCATCATTCCGGAGATCATCAATCGGTATGGGAAGGATTACCATATCCCGACAAACCAGGAGGCAAACCGGGTCCTTCGCTGGATTGGAGAATATGCGGTCGCAAAGAAAATCACAAAGGGAAACCTTGACAAATGGTTGCAGATCCGAACACATACGGTTCGGCGTTCATTCGCTACGAATGCCTACCTGAGTGGCGTACCCATACTATCCATCATGCAAATCACCGGACACAGGACCACCGAATCCTTCCTCAGGTACATCCGTATTTCAAAACTTGAAAATGCGATGAAGTTGAAAGATCACCCTTTCTTCAATTCTTAATACATGTAATCGTTATCGTCAACAGCCCTTCGATTTCACCGTTTTCTGTAGCTCCGGTTGGAGGAAGGCCTTCACCATCGGCAGGTGTTCCAACAGCACCATCACCTGCAGCCAGACTGAAATAAAGCCAGGTATCTTTTGGCAAGGCTGAAAACGAAAAAACCGTTGTTTCAGTGCCTTCATATGCCGCTTGAATAGGAATTTGCGTCAAAAGCAAACCCTGAACATTGACCCCGGTTCTGCATTCAATATTGAAATCAACCCTTGAGGTATTGCTAAAACGAGAATCGATCCTGACCACGGTCTGGTCTTCATACAGCCTCACGAATACAGTTGATGAATTCGCTGAAGGATTAGGGATGTTCAGCACGTACTGCTTTACCTGCTGGATTGAACCACCGCCGGAAAATTCTCCCCAGGGAATCCAAGAAGTCCCGTTCCAAAGGTAAGCGGTGAACTTTGCGGTGTTGTAGTAAACCTGCCCTTCTACCGGATTTTGGGGTAAATCCGGTAGATTGTGCAGGACAGCATTTAATAACTGGTGTTGCTGAAGGTCCAGGTTGGACTTGAATGAAGGCATAACAACTTTTTATGTTTCCGGTTTAACCGACAATCACGATCTGACCAGTGATCGCGGTATCTGATCTCCATGTGACATCACCAGCGGCACTCACGTAGATATCCACTTCAACCGCATAACGAAGCGTGGATATGGTTTCATACACGGCAACAACAACATCTGCAGTGCAACCATGGGTGGCAGCTGCAATGGTCTGTGTTGTTACCCCGGTAATTGCTCCGACGTATTTCTTGGTACGACCGTTGGTCTTACCATCAACATAGGTCTTTGTGGCTTTCTGTGTTGCCAGCTTGGTGTCACTGTTTCCAGCCAGGGTACCATCCGCATCAATGACACCGGACTTGAAATTGTCGGTTTCGAGGTTGCTGATCGTATTGAGATCAGCATCGATGGATTTGTTGGTCAGGGTCTGAACAGCGGCCAGTTTCACAAGGTCAGAGGATTCCGTGTTATCAACTCCATCGAAGTCGGCAGCGGTGATGCTGGAGCTCTTGGTCATGTTGGCAATTACCATATCCCCCACGCTCACCCCGGCACCCGACGGGGTACCCACCCCGGAGGCTGTACCGGCAACCGTCACCTTCCAAAACCATCCTTTTTGAATGGTCGTGATCCCCTGGGCTGCAATGGTCTGGCTCCCATCGAAAGTTCCCTTGTAAACCATGCCGGCAGTGATCTGCCCCTGGATATTGGCGACCTGACCGTCAACGTAGGTCTTGGTTGCTTTCTGGCTGGCAACTTTCACATCAGAATTGGCTGCCAGGTTGCCATCAACATCAAGGTATAACAAAGGCATCTGCTTAATGTCATCGACATTGGTTAACCCTACCTGTGCTTTGGTGGTGGCATGTGGGTTGGAAGTAGATGCCAGGTGGGAATCAATCGCGGCATGGGTATTGGTACCCCTGTTCACAAGTGAATTGTGATCAATCGCGGCGGGATCGACCGATTTCACCCATGCAGTACCGTTCCAGTACTTTTCAATGTTGTCGGTCGTGTCGAAATATTTTTGGCCTTTGACCGGGCTTGCCGGCGCTGTTGCCAGGTTTTGAATCACGGCATTCTGCAATTCGTTTTTGTTTAAGTCCAAAGAGACCAGAACTTTTTTTGCCATCTTGTTTAAATTTAAAGGTTTATAAAAGGTTAACTATAAATGATTTTACCACTTGCTGCCGGATTGAGCCGGATCATCATCCGATCGGTCGATTCATGGGTAATTTCCGAGATCAATTCCCTGCCTGTGGTGTCCATGACAACAACTGTGGGATATTTCTGAAGGTCGTGCTGAATCGCTATTTCACTTTGGTTTACGAATGATTGCACGACCTGAAGCGTGGCGTTGCTCCCTGAAGGGGTGCCGCCGGAAGCAGCAGGGTCAATGATCCGGTACAAAAAGAAAAGTTCCATTTGAGCACACCCGGATTTTGGATTTTCACCACCGGACAGACAGACATAAACTGGCGTGTTGGTAAACAACTGCGTGGAAAAAACAGGTGTCATTCGCTGAATCTGCATCGACTGCGTCATCAGAAAAAGTGATGGAAAAAATCCCCAATCCCGTGTTTCAGTATCACCATCGGTGGTCACGTTCAAGGTCTGGTCGGGATTAACCTGCAAACCTCCGGTTGGTGGCGCTGACGGTGTAATCCTGACAATAAGAGAAATCAAATCGATGAACTTCCCCACACCGGGAGACGGGATGATCACCCTGATCTCAGCGAGCCGATTGCTTTCATCCTCCGTTATAACATGCTTTCCAGCAATGACAGGCGAAGCCTGAGCATTGGTCAGAATGTTGTACAACTCGGTGAAATTTTCATTGATCTTTCGTCCTCCAACACGGAGTTTGTCACCTCTTTTATCGCCCGGAACAATCCCGAGGTTGATTTCTTGTCTTGCCATAATTTAATATTCTACCTGGTCAAATGTTATTTCCATGCTGTCAAAGCTTTCCTCCATGTTATCCCAGGTCAAAGGCTGGGGAAGGACGACCGGATTGGCTGAGCTTTCCGGCACATGGACTGAAAAGAATGAATTTTCATACGCCCGTTCGTATTCAATCTCAAGGTTATAGAGGTACTCGCCGTCTTTAAGAAAGGGTGTGATTTTAGCCGACCGCACAACGATCTGGAACAGTTCCTTTCCGATCTGCTCGTAAGCCTCCGTTGATAAAAGCAGCTCACGAAGACAATTCTTTTCTGTCAACGATATCCAGCCGGAATTGGCTTTGCATATCTCAGATTCTTTTGAA
The DNA here is from genome assembly GCA_009928665.1 of Alphaproteobacteria bacterium. GTDB lineage: Bacteria > Bacteroidota > Bacteroidia > Bacteroidales > FEN-979 > CAIVAT01. Next base: position 24,255 of record SACF01000030.1, on the reverse strand, counting down.
CTGAACTGCCGGGAAGGAGCATTGAAGAATGAAAATTTCTCTTCCTTTTTAACGGATCCGACCGATCGTTCATATTCAAGGTTGAGTTCGGATTTCCCAGTGAACCTAAAGGTATCATAGGCCGAAAATGAGTTCCGGTAGAAAAACACCTTCTCGTTCTCAAAAACCCGGGAATCGTTTATAAATATCCGGCGCTCTGACAGGTAATCGTCGTTGCTGTCCATTATAAACACTTCCCACGACCTGACAACCTTGCCATATTGGGCATTCACCAGGTCGAGATGATCATATCCGACCTTGAATTCCACAACAGTGAAAGCAGGATAGGTAACCTGTGGGGTAGCATTCACCACCGTGTGGGTTCCATCGGTGAAGTTGATGATTACCACCAGCCGGTATTGAACTGCGGAAGGATTATCCTGGAACAGAAAAAACAGTTTTTCCAGGACTCCTGACCTGGAATATTTTGCCAGTGGTAACCAGGAAAGGAATTTTTGTCTGTTTGCAGCTATAGAGAAATATTCCAGATACTTTTCATTGAGTGAAGTCAGCAGTTCATGGTTCAGCCCACCGGCCAGGCAATACTTCCAGCCGTCAGACTGCAGACCTTTGACTTTACCGGCTATGCTTTCGGCAAAAGAGACCCGGTATTTGAGCAGATAATCCCAGCCATGAACCTTGACATTACCTGTCAATTCAGGGAATTCAAAGCGTTGCATCTCCCAGGCCGCAAACTTCGATTTGATGTAATCCGACAGATCAAACCTTGCACAACCGATAAAATCGGCCGGTTTGATATCCTCCCCTATCGAATTATTCTGCGAATCTCGTATCAGGCAAAGGATTGCAAAGTAATCCCGGTAGAGATCATCGGTGCCGGGGGTATTTGCCCCTTGAGCCACACCTGTCACCGTATTGTTCGAAAAAACGACTGAACCATCAGTACCTGACTGTTTTGCTTGGAGAAGAATCTTACGATTACTTACTCCCGGGCCATCAAGTGTTACATCGAAATATTTTTGGATGTCGTAATTTTCAAGAAAGCATTGGTAAATATTGCTGGCAAAATCGCTAAAGGTCTGGCCAGGATAGCCTACCTCGAACAACAGTCCATCAAACCCGGTGAAATCGGCCGTTTGAAATACCAATTTTTTTCCTGCAAATTGAAGATGGAATGAATGACCTAAAGCCGTGTCAATCCCGGAAACCACCAGTTCAAAATACCCCCTGGAGCCCAGCGAAACAAGGTAATTGTCCGAGCAGGCTTCATAAATGACGGGATTCCCGGCAAACGAAATGAAATTGGGCGATTCCGTGATGTCAATCATGGTGCAATAGTACCATGAGAAAACACGGAAATAAAGGACAGGATCAGGGCGCCGTGAAGCATTTGAGCTGGGCGGATTTGAGCGAGGATTTATTCAGGGTAACAGAAATTTCGCTGATCAGATAATTGATGCCGTTGATCCGGTAACGCTTTGTGAAATCAAGGGTCTTCAACTCGATAAAATCCATCTGTTTCTCAATCTTGACACTCTTTCTGGTATCCATGATCCAGTTTACCCAATCCTTCCAGCAGAGATTGAACAGCCCGTTTGGACCGGGATAACGCAGAGAAAAATTACTGTTGTTGGCCATGCCCCGGAGTCGAACCGGATTGCCCCAGCCACCGGCCATCCCCACCCAAAACAAACGAGGTGTAATTTTCTGGCAATCAGCTCCCAGGTTTCCGCAGTTCACCGAAATGTACTTATCCGGTAGCGAAGAGAAAATCGTTTCGTACTTATTTTTCTCATCTCCCCATTTATAGAAAAACTTATCGGTGAGCATCGGCCCTGCCGGCAATTGCTGCCACTCGATCAGAAATGAAATGGCATTGACCCCCAACTGCCACCAGGTATTCGTATCAACGATATAATAGATATCGCCGAGCCAGGTAAAAGGATAAGGAGGAATTTCTGAAAAGGTTTGAACTGCTCCTTTAATCATCTCCGTGATACCCTTTTCCGCGTCAAGTTGTGCCTGGTATGCCATATCACCTGCATCAGGTCCCAGCAGGAAACGAAACCCGGTAATCTGCTCGGGGATCTCCTGGCTGAGAGAAAGAACATTTTTTGAAAACTCAACAACCTCCGATCGTAGCAATACCTCTCTATTATTGATGATCCGGATCACCCGTTGCCGGGTATCAACATGGAAGCTACAATTGAACCACTTTTCAAGTCCGGCGATGAATTCACTGATTTTCACATTCGGAACCAGGCGACAGTAATATAGCCTTTGTAGCCCGAACAAAACCTCGTTCAGGTTTACCGAATTGTAAATAACCAGTCGGGAGAGTTCCAAAGAGGAAGTGAAAAAATCATCCTCAAGCCGGTACCCGAAGTTTTCAGCCAATTTGTTCAGTACATATTTCAGATATAGAAAAGGGATCAGAATGGTGCGTTGTGTGCCGTCTGAGGTGGATTTATGCAGCCATCCATCCGGAAATATGTAATTATAGGCCATGAGTTCCGGGTTCGTTGCCGGGGGATCATAAAAGTCGGGGTTGCTGATCTCGGGCACGGAGAAATCCACCTCAGGATAAAAGTGTGTCAACGACCAATTGAGGTAGTTGATTGCCTCCTGATCACTGGCAAAGCTTTTCATGCCTAAATCGACCTTGTTTAAAAATAGGTCCTTCACCTCAAAATTGAAGTTGCCTTTGTTGATGTAAAGGGTACCTTCAAAAGTTTTCTCCCCGGCAGATTTGATCCTGATCTGGCCGGCATAAAGTACCATGCCATTCCAGCGGATGCAACCCTCGAACGTCTCGTAAATGCTCCGGGTCGATGCGATGCGGTTCTTCCATCCAAGAATTGAGACATTTCTGGCTGTAGATGGAACTTTAAAAGGGAAGGAGTAATCGCCGACATCGTTGAATAGCGGCGATTTGAGGTTCAGAGAAACCGAAAAATCATCGGAGAGGTCAAGGGGTTGATCACCAATAAGGATTGACAGCATAGCAATGGTTATTTTGAAACTTCGGCTTCGATTTCATTGACCCGGTTGGTTGTTTCCCTCAAATGTTCATAGGAAATAAAAGCAGGAATCCCCTGCTCGATCAAAGAATTCAACCGGTTAATACTGGCTATGAATTCAGGGTCAACCACAGGCGAAGCAGCTGCAGGTGCTGGGGTCTGAGTTTCAACATACCGCCCGGCTGCCCTTTGCGGTACACGGGCAAAGTTGATTGCCTCGATCACCTGCGGGTAATTGATCATCAGGTTTTTGGTGGTCTTTGGATCGATCACAATCTCCTGGCCGGTCTCGCTGATCAGTGTCGGGGTGGAATACAGGCCGGTTTCCGGTGAATTGACCAAAGGAACATCCCGGTAGAGCTTGTTGTCATCCTGACCTATGACGGAATAGCGGCCTTTTGCGGCTTCCGGTACTTTCTGGCTCAGGATATACCCGATCTGAATGGCTCCCAAGGCAGCCGTTATGATACTGAGCACGATCCCGACTCCGGGGCCAGCGCTCAGAGCCGATGCAACAGCGGTGGCTACACTGATCAGGGCATTGAAAATGGCTACCTCTTTATTCCGCACGGCCTGGTCATGCTCCATTTTCTTGCGCTTTTTCTCCAGGTCCTTGTCCATTCTGCCCACTTGCGCATCATACTGGGATTTGGATATGAGCTTTGCATCAAGTTGGGCCTGCAAATTGGCCTTCTTCTTATCGTTGGCCTGTTCATCCTGCCTTAACTGCTGGTTTTCGGCATCGGTTTGCATGGCGAAGATCTGTGCCAGCCCGTCGACTGCCCCTTTTGCTAGGGATATCGCATCGTCGGCGACCCTCAGGGCAGTCTCCTTGGAAAGCTGAATCTGCCTGGCCGCAACCTCTTCGGCCATCTGCTTTTTGATCTCGGCAGTGCGGGCTTCATCCTTGATATTGTCTTCAAGGATCTTCCGGTACTTGGCATCGACCTCAAGGCGAATTTCTACCTGTTTTTCAGCCAGGTCAATATCCGATTTAAGTCTTAGGCCTTTAAGCTGCTCTTGATAGTTGAAAATCTCCTGATCCTCGTTATCCTTATGCTTTGCAACTACATTGGTAGCTTTCTGGGCAAACGTGGCTTTGATAGCCTGTTTCTGCTCTTCAGTTGCTTTTGTTACGGACAGGGCGTATTCCATCTCCCGTTGAAGAGAATCCAGAACCGCCTGCAGGTACTCGTCGGAATTCTTATCAAGCGACTCCATTTTTGCTTCAGACAGTTCTTTGTCAATCCTGTACTGGTTTTGGAGTTCCTTTTCAGCGTATTTACCACGAATCTCGTCCTGCTTTTGGAGGAGTTGATCAGTAAGTATCCGGCGTAATTCGATTTCATCGGCTGAATTGCCTTTTATTTTCTCGAGGCGTTCAGCCAGTTTCTCTTCTTCAATGGCCAGTTCGCGTTCCATCTCTCCTTCAGTGACAGCTGCCCGGGCCTGGGCAAGCTGTTTCTTGATGTCCAGAAGGTAATCGGCCTGCTTCTTGGCCTTGGATTCTTCCTCGGCGGGAGTCCCGGTTGCCGGGTCTGACCGGTCGAACGACTGTATTTTTTTATTCAGTTCCTTGATCTTACCCTGGACCCGGATAAAATCTTCCGAACCCGCAACCGAGGCTTTCAGGGCAACCTGGTATTTGGAAAGTTTTGCTTCCAGGTTGTCAAGTGATTCCCCGACAATCTTGTCTCCGATGCTTTCCGCGTTCAGCACATCGCTCAGTGATTGCCTGGCATCCTTGAACTGCAAGATTTTATCCTGGAGTTTCTTGATCCCTTCATCATAGGGTTTGGTGGCTTCCTCACGGTTTTCCTGGGCATCCATGGCATTGCTTGCTACTGCCATTGCTGCACCTCCTGGTGTGGCTCCTCCTTTTACTGTATTCCAGACCCGTTGCAGAATGGTTGGTTTAGCGGCGGCATCTCCGATTGACTTTTGTTTTGCCTGCAGCAACACCAATTCCGCTTCAGCCTGTTTGATGGTCAGGTCGATCTTTTCCTGGAGATCCTTTTTCTCCTGAACTGAAAGCTGGTTCAGGTTCCTGACCGTTCCTGCGACCTTTTCATAGGCATCCTCCAGTTTTTTATTCGCATCGGCCAGTTCAACAGTGGTCGAAGCTTTTAACTTTTCCAGGGCAATCGCCTGGCTATTATACGTTTCATAGGTCTTGACAGCAGCGACAAGTGCGGTGATCCCGGCAATGACAAGCCCGATCGGGTTTGCAGCCATGGCGGCATTCCAGAGCCACTGTGCGGTTGTCGCCAGTTTAGTTGCCACCGTACCGTTGCCTTTCCAGATGGCAAGCAGTTGCTCTTTGATGACTAGGTATTCAAGCACGACGGCATCTTTCATCTTCAAAAGGATGCCTTCCTTTAATGTCAGGTTGTTCAGGATGGCCACCTGGATCGATCTTGTTTGTGCCGCGATGTAAACACCGATGGCGCCGGTCAGGGCAATCAGTTGAATACGGTACTTCTCGATCCATTCAGGCAGGGCTTTAAACCATGCCACCAGATTGACAACCGAACCGACCATGGATTTCAGGAACTCAGTGACTCCGGGCAGGGTGATCAACCGGTAGAACTCTTTCCCGAGTTTATCCAGGGTAGCTCCCAGGGTCGTGTTCTTGTCGTTGAACTGCCTGATGATTTCATCGGTGCTTTGCAGGGACTTTCCCGCAAGAGCAACTTTCTGTTTGAGCATTTCGGTATTGTCACCGAGTTTTGAAAAAACTTCCGAGGCGCCGGCGCCGGATATTTCCAATTCCCGGATCAGCTTTCCCAGGATTGTCGCTCCTTCACCGCCACGTTTTGACCCTTCAACCACTTTCACGAATGCGCCATAGAGATCGGTGTTCACCAGGTTTGTGAATTCCTGCAACGGGATCCCGGCCACCTTTGCAAAGTCGGCGGTGTTGTAAGTCATTTTCATGAGGATCTTCGTCATGGCCGTTCCGCCCCGTTCGGTGGAAACTGCAAGTTCCTGGAGTGTGGCGGAGATGCCCATCACTTCAGCAGAAGATAAACCAAGCGACATACCAACGCCGCCGATCCGGTTAGAGAGATCGACCAGTACCGGAGCCGTGGCGAATCCATCTGCTCCCAGCACGTTAATGGCATTACCCAACCGGAGCATATCATCGGAAACCGCGGAAGTCTTCATATCTGTCAGGACATTTCGAAGGGTTCCCATCTGGGTTGCTACCTCGCTGGCCCCTCCCTGAATTTCAGCGCCCAAGGCAACATTGAGTTTGTCAATGGAATCGACAAATGGAAGGATATCTTTCTGGGCAATGCCAAGCTGACCGGCGACAACGGCCATTTCCCGTAGGTCGCTTCGGGAAGTCCGGGTGTCGATCTTTCCCAGTTCCGTATTCAGTTTCTTTACTTCATCAACTGTCAGTTTGGTCGTCTTGCGGATATCCGCCAGCGAATCTTCAAGTTTCGCATTGCCTTTGATCAGGCCTACGACCGAAGCGCCAAACCCGATCAGCCCCACGGTGATCATCTGAAGGATCTGCTGGTACTTGTTGGCCTGGTCGGCCAGCTTTGAAAAAGCACCCCCGGTCTGATTGATCTCTCCCCGGATTTCCCTTACTCTTCCGTTTATCCTCTGAAACTCCTTCTCTTTTTCTCCGAATTCTTTTGAATTGACATTTAGTTGCCGAAGCTCTGCATTGAGTTTCCGGGCTTCGGCCTCCAACTGCTTGAGGGTGGCATTGGCCTTTTCACCATTAAAAATGACGGTGGCGGTGGATGTTTCGTTTTTAGCCATTCTGGATGGATTTATCAGACAGGTTCTCAGTGATTGCCACAACTCCCCGGTTGCCATATTCCCTGGCAAAAATTTCGCTCAGCTTCATGACTTCGGCATGAAGGGTTTTTGAGTACCATTTTTTCGGTCGGCGGCGGTTTCCAAGCATCTTCCCGGAAAGCTTGCGAGATGCGGCAGATTCCTTAACATCGCCGATCTTGACACCTTTGCCGACACCCATGTCGACAAATCGACCGTAATACTCGAAAAGAAGGGTGATTTTCAGCACATTTCCCTGTGCCGAGGCAAGAACATTGTATTTGAAACTTTTTAGGAGTGTTCCGGTATCGCCGATCTTATTGGAAGCAAGTTTCCTCTTCCATTTGATAATCGTGATCTTAGCCCAGGCTTCGGCTATTTCACGCTCGGAAAGGCTGGTTTGGGGACTTTGCATTGAACAAAGTACAGTACAATGCAATAGCGGATAAAGGACACAAAAAAAGCCAGTCACAGACTGGCCCTTGTTTACCTTTATTTACTGAGTTCACGAATGATCTTACTTGGGTTAAATTTCACAGTTCACTTTTTATTGTCATCAGAATTTTCAAAGTCGATTTTCTTTTGCTCGGTTTTTTTATAGTGGTTGATGATTCTGTTGATTTGATAGGATTTGTTAATATAGGTATTAACAGATTCTTCAAAGAGTTGATTGATTTGTAATTCAACCTCTAAAGTATCACCTTTTGCAAAAGCTTCGCCTTTATCAATTAATTCATAGAAATTTGGGTCTGATATCTTGGCAGAAATTTTATTGCCCCTATAATAAAAATCCCACTTTAGATTTTCTTCGAATGACAACCGGACAATATTTAACCGAGTTAGCTCAATAATACTCTTCCTATTTTCATCGATTTGTTCTGATTTCAAGGATAAATCTTTAAAATCAGTTCTTTCTACTATTACATATGGGTTTTCCTTTTTGTCAGTAATTTCATAGGCAGTGATTGCGGGATCATTGTCTAAAACATCAAAATTTTGTGAAAGAGCATCATTAACAACACTATTAGTTTCATAAATGTTGTAAATATCACCACTGATATTTAGAATATCGTTGTTTTCATTGATAATGATGATTGTATCACCGTCCTTTCTAACATCTTTAGGTTTTTTACCCTTTAAATGCTTTTTTATTTCTATTAATCCAACTAATCCACTTATGAGTGCTGATGCGAATAAAAGGTTATCCTTAGTCAACAGATTTTTTAATTGGTCAAGCGCAGTCTCTACAAGTTCTATATGGATTAAAAAACTTCCTTTTTCTAATGCATTGACCTTGATTTCAATTCTTTTCCCGGTATTAAAATACATATTCAATTCCTGAATAACCGCAGTCGTATGTATCAAACTACTTATCAGAATTTGGGCATCTACCTGATGTTGTTGTCCATCAAATTTTATCTTGAAATCATTGTCAAATGTTTCCTGTTTCATGCTTCAAAAATAACATAATTATCCGATACCTTTCCTCTCGGGGTATATTTTTTGAATGAACCGTACTAACTCAATTAATTATTATATTTCTCGGAATCATACTCAAAATCAAGACAATCTAGTATTTTGAAGGAAAACACCAATCCATAATCATTATCAAACACAGGCCCTATTACTTCGAAGGTCACCGAATTAACATCAAACCCCGGAATCGCCTTTTCTGCAAGAGGTTCGCACTTCATCTTATCATGCAGCATCCTAGCAATGACCTGATGGCCGATCAGCTTCATCCGGTCAATGATGGTCACTTCTCCCTGAAAATCATCCGGATTCGGCAAATGATCGATGATCAGGAAGCCGCCGTTGATAACCTCTAGCGGGTTATCAAGGTTCGAGGCCATGTAGCTTCCGGAGATGTTTTCCAGGATCAGCGCCGGATATTTGACCGTTGACCGAAGGCCATCAAGGATCTCGTTGATGTCCATCATGTAGAACCCATTAATCTCCTTGTGCTCGGTGGCAATCCTTCGAAAATACTCTATGTAGCTGCTAATGTCTGCCATAGCTCTCGATTTTATCAAGGTATTCGTGGTACTCCCGGGCTTTTTTGTTCAACCCGATGAAAACATTGTAGAGGTTGGAATTCATAATGGTTTCCAGGCTTTTATCATCTGTCTTACCGTCTGCAAGGGAGATAATCAAAGATGCCCAGCCATTGTCCTGGCTGTCGGTTTCATCTTTTTGTCGGTAAACATAAGGGTACAGGGCTGGCAATGAATTCAGGACGCCGGTAAAGAAAAGAAGCACCGAATGCTTGATGCAATGGTCAACCTTCGCCATCCGACCAGCCCGTCTCTTCAACGACCGGTTCATGAACCTGACCCGGGGATCCTGGTGATCCGTGAAATGCCGGCGGATGAACCAAAAGACCTTCTTTGGCCGGTAAAGGATCGCGACCAATTGATCCAGGTGGTCTTCGCAGCCGGATTTATGGTACTCATCCAGAACAGAACTGGTCAGGGTAAACTCACCAAAGGTGCAGTTGGACATGGCATCCGAAGGACCATAGTATTTTCTCAGGCCGGTTCTGATCACCGGGATGACATTCCGGGTCAGGTTGACTTCTTTGGTCAGAAAATCAAGCGTCTCGCTGAGAAAATAGGCATCCTCAGGTTCGATCCTTCTGAAGGTTTTCCTTTTGACGGACAGGAACTCCTGCAAGACTTTGACCCTGAATTCAAAAAGGTTCAACTTGCCATTGAAAAGCCGGGAAACGTAGATGAGCTGCTTTCGACTCAGCTCATTCCAAATGGATGGCAATGATCGATGCTGATCGTCAATTTGAACTTCGTTCATAACGACAGCTTCCTTTTGATGTAGGCGCGGATCAGGAATGAACCCACCAGGATCAGAAGAACCACCCAGGCAATTCCTCCTGACCAGATCAGGAAGGTTTGGAATCCGGTGACTTTATAGACGGGTTTCTCGATGGTTTTGACCTGCACCTTGCTTTCCCGGATATGGGTCTCCTTCCAGGCAAAATAAACGGAGGTGCTGTCGATCTTTGCCCCGGTGGTCAGGACATTGTTCTTCAAGTCAATGAACGGGACAACCCGTTTCCCGGGTTTGATCTCTTCGATTTGCCTGACTACAACTTTTCCCTCCCGGCATTCAAGCAGCGCCCGGATCAGGCCGCTGTCGGCTGGCAGCGGGATAAGGGAGTCTTTCACAGTGGTGACGGTATCATGCTGAACGAACGTTTCTGTGCGTTCAGCTAGCGGATACCTTTTGAGGCATCTTTGCTCGGAGATGCATCCGGTCAATGAAACGACCAGGAGCAGGATAAGAAAACCCGGTTTTATCATGCGACGAATTTGAATTGGTTTAAACGGTTCATCCATCCATCTAAAAATTTCTTTTGCTCCGGATGGTTCTTGACCAGGTCAAGGATGAATCGACCCCTGGCCTGGAAGATAGCTGCATGAAGTCCACGCTGGTTAGCGGAATTCACGGCATAAAGCGTTGCCAGCCCGACAATGCCATCCTCAGGCACTTTCAAGATCCGCTGCGGGATGACGATCCCCCACTTACCACTACCCCAGAGCCAGTCGACCAGGATCTCTGCAACGCTCTGATTGGCGATCTGGTCCGCTTTCCAACGGTTCCAGTAATTGAGCCTCATGACAGCGATTGCATCCTGTTTTGAAAGTTGTCGGATGTCATCAGCGTCAATGTCCCCGTCGCCGTCTTTGTCATATCCCACTTTCTTCCATGTGGCGAGCGTGACACCCATGTTCGTGGCGCCTCCCCTGTCTATAGGATCATTGACAAACCCTCCCTCATAGGCAAGGATTTTTGGAGCGAAAAGTTCCAGCTTTGCCATGCTACTGCTTGAATGTAGGGTCCTTGACAAAGATGAGGGCAAAGCAAACCGGTGCAAATACTACGTATTCGGTCAGTGAGGCTTTGCCGATTCCGACCAGCGCCAATCCTGCACCGAGCATCACGATCCCAGTCAGGGTGGTCTTCCAGTTCTTGAAAATTCGTTCTTTCATATCGCGTTATTTTAAAAGTTGTCCTTCCACTTTGGAGATCCGCTCGCCATGATCTCCCAGGGTCGCCTTCATCTCTTCAATCCCGGCATCATGCCGGCACAGGTGTTCACCGATCTCCTTGTGCTTTTCTGCGCAGTAGGTCTCACGGCACTGCATCTGGATGATCAGCTTATCGACCGATTTCTTCAGGGCTATGACGCCTATATAAAATTGGTACAGGAAAAACCCGATGACGGGTATGGCGATGATCTTGATCACATCAAAGACATCCTGAAGGAGATATTCCATGGGTTTCATACAAGGAAAAATGAGTTATCGGGTTTGTTGGCAAATTCGTTTCGGTGCTCGGCCATTTTCTTGCCGGCGTACCGTGACGAATGAAAATAGTCGGCATAGAGTTCCTCGCAGGCGTTCTCATCCAGGAACTGCTGCAGGGCTTTTAGTTCGGCTTCACCATCTCGTTGACAGGCATCGGCCATGACGGCGATGCGCTCTTTGTTGGAAGCCTGTTTCGATGAAACATTGGAAAAAGTATTTCCGGCCGTATCGAAAATTCCCCAGTCAAGAATGTCGATCGAAATTTCCATCAACGCCCGGGCCATGGTCAGGTGAGCCAACGCCGGTCGGATCAGATCCATCAGGTCCGCCAGTTCTTTGGTCAACACATCTCCTGTTTTCCAAGCCTGTTTGAGTTCATCAAACAATTGCGAAGAAAGCGCAGGTCGTATGTACTTCTTTTCCACAGAGCGGATGACAGGTTTGAGGGCTACGAAAACCCTTCTGCTCTCGCGTATATCCACCTCGCTGTTGAACTCCTGCGTATCCCGGATAAAAAGGTCAGCATCCTGCTGAACATATCCAGGGTAATCCCTGCGGTGTTCATCGAGGAATTTGAGCGCCAGGTCCAGGGATGTGTTGGCCCGGCGGATCCAGTTCTCTTTGAGGTTCTGAACCCGGTATTGCGGCGCTGTTTTGTGGGTAGGCGTTTCGATGACCTGGATTCCCTGGGATGAAACGCTCACACCGAACTCATCGGCCCCTAGCCACAGGGCATACAAAGCCAACGGTTTTCGGATCATTTCTAAGAGTACTGCCAGGTTTTCTATGGTGGTTCCGTCATCCGGAGGAACCGGATCAAGCGCCATGGCATCCTGGAGCTGACCGTAGAGAACATCGCCCAGCACAGGTCGGATAAAGGTTTCCTGGGCTTCGCCAATATAGGGGAACCAGTTTTCGATCGTGTTGCTTACATTGATGGAAGCAGCCGACAGGACTTGGGAAAGGTTATCGATCAGGCGGATCATGCGATGTTCTTGTCGATACGTTTATCAATTTTCGTGGGATGGTCCTGCATGGTCTGGGAGGTATCCACAGTCACATAATCGAACTCGATGTCGGGTGACCATTTGTTGAAATCCCGGATGAAGTAGAGCGGCTCCAGGCTGATCTGCCGGTAAATGCCCATCTCGGCATTGAGCTGCCAGAAAGCTTCGCGTTTGTCTGATCCGCTGCCGGCTCCCAGGTTTCCCCCGGGCAATCCGGATCCCACCAGGCAGGGATCAACTCCGATGGCGAATAATATTTCGGAATTGGCAGCCTGGGAATCGGGCAAATAAGCATCATCTTTGAGTTTGTTGTCGATCACATTGATCTTCCAGCCGGAGAGATACTCACTTTTGAACTTGCTGAAGAAGTTGAACGAAACGAAGGCCTTGCCCGAGTTCTCGACATCTGAAAGAAAGTCGTTCATATCGGCAAGTATCCGGGTGCGGGCCGCTTCACGCTGTTCCCGGGTGTAATCCGGAGAAGGGTACCGGTTGGTGAAATAGTCGTCCGGGATTTCAATGTGGTACTTGATAGTCATCTGGTTGCGCATGATAGCTTGCTTCAGGCGCGGGACCTTGTTGGCAATACCCAGCCATCCGCTCTCCCGGATGCCGTTCCAGACCGAAAGATGGTAATAGGATTTGTTGAACGACCGGTAGAAGACAGGGTATGCGAACTGCGGATCCTGGTACCGGTTCCCGTCATACCTGGCCGGATCGTACATCGGGATCCGGACCAATGATCCGTCCTCTTCATTGGGAGAGTATTCCCACTGGGCGGAGTAAAACAGGTACGGAATCCGGGAAGGGTGATCGGCATCCATTTTGGCATTGCGGCAATAGGCCGGGTCTTTGACATAGAGCCGGTTGATCCGGTCCCGGCCCTTGTTCAGGATGAATTCGATCCAGCCGTTTGCAAAGATTTCCAGGCTGCCGATCAGCTCGATCCACTGAAAGTTCAGCCGGTTTGCCCTCAGGAATTCGACCACTTCCGGATCGGTCACCGGTTCACGTACCGGTGCTCCCTGGTTATCCTTGCCTTTGTCCCGGTATGCCAAAATTCCCCGGCCATAGTGAACCGTCTTTCTTTTTTCCAGTGCCCGGATGGCGATGGAGTTCTTTTCAAGGTCAGCCAGGACATTCTGAGGAAACAAATTGTCATCACCCCAGGGAGACCAGGGCCAAGCGCTGTAATCCTTGGGGATCACTACTTGTTCTGCGGCAGCATCTCCGGTGTTTTTGTAAGAGGTTGCAACTGCTTTGGCTCCCGGCAGAAAGGTGATCCCGTTTTCGTGAATGACCGTTTGTTTCATCAATAGCAGACTTTCATGTGGTTGAATTCAATGATCAGGCGGATATGCAGCTTGCGTTTCTGCCCGTTCGGCAGCCGGATGTTCCGGGTGGAATTCTCCCAATGGTTGGGATTTTTGGTGATTTTCTCCGGCGTCTGCGGATTTTTCCGCTCCGGGTAAATCTCCTGCCCGTTTTTGGTCCGCACCGGGCATTTGCAGGCATCTTTCAGCTCGATGATCTCGCCGCCCTCTTTGGTGGTGCGATTTGCCGTGATGAACCTGACCTGGAACCTGACAGGTTGGCCATGGGCATCTTTCGAATCCATAATCTCCAGCGCCTCCCATAAACGGATAAATGATGCATTCATGGAGCAATAGTACGGCGAGGGGTCATTTTGGTAAAGGACACTGTTTTTATCGTCTGACGAACAAGAAAAAAGGAGTTCCGCCCGCGGGCGGAACTCCCAAAAGTTCAGAACGTAATCTTCTGTTCAGTTTCCGCGATGCTTGCATCGAACGAGGCTTTGAGAAACTCGATGACTTTCTTGATGCCCGGCGTGAAACTGGTTGTGAAGACATTGCCGTCTGAGTCGTTCAACCTCATGGAGCAATTGAAATCGTTGGATGCCGTCTGGAACCGCTCCAGTTCGCTGCGGGTCTGTACCAGCTTTCCCCGTTTTTCAATGACCAACTGGAGGTTCTCCACCTTGAGAATACGCTCTATCAACGTCAGCTCCTTTTTGAGTTCCGGAGCCGGCGGTTCGGGTTCCTTTTTTTCGACCACCGGTGCCGGAGCTGCCGTGATCTGTTTGGGTTCATGGCTTCCGTTACCGTTTCCGTTGCCACTGACTGATTTGGTTAATTCTGCTGTTACTTTTGACATGATGTGTGCCCCTGCCCTGAGGACTGTTTATGGCTTCTGGCTCGCCGGTTAATTAAAATTTATGCTCCTTGCAAAACCGGAATGAAAATTCTGGAACAAAGGTTCAGGTCTGATTTACCTTCAAATCTGAATGAACCCGAAAGGGCGCGAAGCAGCCTTTAGAGAGAGATATTTTCATGAGGTTATCTTTGCCATAAATTTTGAGTAACAAGCGCTGTGATGTCCGATGGGAAGTCCACTTTATGGCCCTCTGCGAGTATAAAAAAAGGGGCCGGGTTTCCCCGGTCCCAGATTATTTGATCATTCTGAGGAATTCGTTCCATTCGAATTCAAGTTTTGCGGGATTGGACTGTTGCATGTGTTCACAGTAGCCTTCGTAGTAGATCGAATCCATTTGATCGACAAAGATTTGATAGTAGCGTTCCATAGCGTTTGAATTTATGTGGTAGCCCACGGTTAATAATGAAATTTTTGCCGAAGGCAGCCACCGAGGAAAATAAATAATGTCAATGGGTTAGGGTCATTCACGCAACAGGCGGGATGAAAGAACCTGAAAGGCGACGGTCATTTCACCGGAAGCCCTTGACAGTTTTACAGTCCCAGGGATTATGGACGGATTTTTCCGCAGGTACCTTTGCTGAAATTTCGAGTATTAGAGGTGCGTTGGGTTTTGCTTGCTTTTTACAAAAGCTGCCCCTTGGATTTCTTTTTTCGCGCTTTCTTCTTTGTCCTGCCATGAAAGAAAAAAGCGGTTCCGAGCAAAAAAAGGGGCGTTTCCGCCCCCAAAAGATTACCGGTACATACGATTGTAGGCATCTTCATCTTCAAAAGATGCCAGCGACTGACGGTAATCCGCTTCATCGCAAGCCAAATGACCGGCATGTTTTCCATTGGGCCAATAAATAATCTGTTCGCCCTTTTGGATTTTCTTGCCACAGGTATGACAAGTACTGGAAAACTTGGCTGTGATCTGCCTGGGATCGCCCTGATAACGTGTACTCATTGTTTTTTGCCTTTGCCCTAAGGACTTGTTTTGGCATCTGGCACGCCTGGATTGAAATGTTGGAAAATGAAATAGGCCATGAGCGGTTAACCCATGGCCCTGATTGAGAGATGCTGAGCGATTAGAATGGGACGGCGGCGGTTTCTGCTTCTGCTTCCACGAGCGTTTCCGGATGTTCCTGATGTTCTTCTGAAAATTCCTGCGTGTGGGTTCCCAGGATATATTCTGCTGCCTTCTCAGCCCTGGACGCTGCCCAGACGATCAGTTTGTGATTCTCCCTCAGATGTCCGGACCAGTTCCGGATGTATGCCGAGGTGTTCTGCAAGTCGGAGAACCCGGCCACATTTGCCAGGAAGGCGCTGCCCAGTTCGGCCACCAGTTCTTCCTTGGTGTAGTTTTCATCTCCAAATTTGTTCCCGCGCCCTTCCGGACGGTTGAGCCGGCTTTCATGCATGGTGGCATGGCAACATTCATGGTACAACACCCTGTAAAATGCTTCGACGGTTGTGAATGTCGCCATCGGCGGTACATGGATTTCGTCGATGGACGGGTAATAGCAGGGAGCATTGTCGGACTGGTCGAAGATGATTTTTGGAGCATCCCGGAAACCCAGGATGATTTGTTCGGCTTTCATAACCGGTTGCCCGGGGGCTGTTCCATTCATCTTTTCGATCTTCTGCTTGCCGATTTCGTCAAAATGGGCCTGTTCGCTGTTGAAAACGTGGTAGTAACGCAGCAGGTATTTTGTTTTCTCTTCCAGTGTGACGGGATCCGTGCTTTTAAGCCGCTTCCAGAAGACGACCAGGGTGGACTTTTCGCCTTTTCTGACCTGGCCGCCATTGGCCCTGATCTGCTGAAAAGTGCCGTACACGCGGCTCTGGAAGCGGTCGTTTGCCAGCATCAGTCGGTTGATACCCCTGTAAACATGGCCATTGAGACTGACCGGAAGAACTGTGCGCCACATTTGCTGCCAACTACCGCAGGATTCGAGATTGGCGATGATCTTTTCGGTGATCGCCGCATAGATTTCAGATTTGATCATTGTGTTTGCCCCTGCCCTGGGGTCTTTTCTTGGTATCTGGCCCACCTGGTTAAACTTGAAATTTTAGCCAGTGGCAATACCGAGAAAAATAAATAATGGCAAGGGTTTGGGTCATCCCGATCATCCGGGGTGAATAAACCAGAAAGGCGCCGGTTCCTAACGGAGGGCGCCCTTGACAGTTTTACAGCGAAGCGGGTTTTTCGCAGGTAATTTTGCGGGAATTTCGAGGTTATTCAGAACCCTTTTGAGCCCATTATGAGCCCTTGTTGAGCCCATTGAGACCTTTATGAGCCCATTATTTTTTTAAAATGTAGATCGTGCCAACACCTGTTAACCCCTGTTTTATAAACAAATTAAATTTTTCAACCAATTCCGAAAGGTCTCGTGAAGCAGTTGCCTTAGAGACACTGTTTATCAACTGAAAATCTGAATTTGATATTTTACCTTTCTCAAGAACAAATTGCACGGCTTTCAATTGACGATCATTTAACCCTTGCTTCACAAGTTGTTCTTCCACGAAAAGATTTTTATAAAGTGTTA
The DNA here is from genome assembly GCA_009928665.1 of Alphaproteobacteria bacterium. Classification (GTDB taxonomy): domain Bacteria; phylum Bacteroidota; class Bacteroidia; order Bacteroidales; family FEN-979; genus CAIVAT01. The sequence goes on along the minus strand of SACF01000030.1, from coordinate 7,345 downwards.
TGATGAATCCGCCATCCTGTTCCTGCATTTCGGGCACAGGTAAACCAGATTCCTTACAGGCATCTAAAATTTTAATCGTACCTCTGCCCCAGGAATCAATGTAACCGCCTTTAAAACTCACATCCGCGATGATGGGATTCCGGGGTCTGGAAGAGTGTGATCGTTTCAATGCCTCAATGGTCATGCCTTCCGGTAAAAGCCCTTCATTCCAGATATTGATTTTATTGTCATAAACCCGGATTTGAACCGGTGCTCCCATGTAATCACGGTGTACTAATGCGTTCAGGATCATTTCGCGAATGGCCGGAACAGGATATTCGCTTTTTTCAATCCGGTGAATACCTTCAAATTCGATGGGGCGAATAAAAAACTTATGGTTGAGATGATTTATTGCGGCCTGAAGCAGTTCAATCAGATTACCCTCTTCTGTCTCCTGAAATTTCAGATCTGCATCATCATTCCCAAAGCGGCCGATTTTAACAAAGGCACCTGGGTAATATTTTTTTGGATCTTTCCCGAACAGGATGATGGCTGCACGTTTCAACTGACCGTTGTCGGTAAGCCGCAGTTTATCAAACAGCTCTGGTAATGACAAGCTATCGTCATCAGGTAAACGGCCAGCCTGTCTGGATGCTTTTAGAAAAGTAGCGACCGTTTTTTCATTTATGTCGTCAAAACCGGCCCTGGGTTCTAAAACGTCATCCCAGGTCTTCCCCGACTTCCGGAGCAAAAAATCATGCAGCGCCGGCCCTTTGAATTCCATCTTTGTGCTGCCTGAACGATAGTAATATCGGCCCCTTAATGAAATGGGGACGGAATATGGCGGAACAACGATTTCAATGAAATATTTACCTTCTGACTCTTCCAGATTAACTTCTGCCAAAATACCCAGTAAGTCGTGAATTTTTTGGGGAATCATCTCCATCAATTCCTGATGATTACTTATTCCAACTACCTCACCGATATCATTTAACCCGATGAAAATTTTCCCACCCTGGGCATTAGCGAATCCGCAAATCCATTTCAAATAATCATCATGCCATGACGATTTGAATTCTGTATTTTGTTGTTCCAGCTCTGTCATTTTCCAATCTTGATACTTTTTCAAAATTAGGAAAAGATGACGATATCAAGTTGGAAAAAATACAAACTGGACATTCTGAAAAAACCCATGCCCTTGGGATTTGATTCGGCATCTGGCGCGCCATGAATTTCAAACGGATCCTTCATCCGCAAACGAGTAATACCGGTCGTCCCCGACAATGATGTGATCAAGTACGGCAATGTCCAGCAGAAGACCGCAATCCCTGATCTTCTTTGTGATTTTGGTGTCGGCTTCGCTCGGCTGGAGATTGCCGCTGGGATGATTGTGTCCCAAAATGATGCTGGTCGCATGGTGGGCCAGGCAAATCTCGAAGATCTTTTTAGGATCGACGACGGTTCCGGATACGCCGCCTTCGGAAATCCGGACTTTCTTGATGATCCGGTTTGCCTTGTTCAACAAAAGGATCCAGAATTCCTCATAGGGCAGGTCTCCGATCAGCGCTTTGAAGATTTCAAAAGCATCGTTGCTTCTGGAGATTTTGTCCTTGAGGATCACTTCCGATTCGTTCCTGCGACGGGCAAGGGCAAACATGGCGCAAATCTTCACAGCCCGCTTCTGGCCGATGCCTTTGATCTTTTGCAGGTCGGTCACGCTGATTTTCCAGAGCTCGCAAAGGCTGTTACCGCAACGAGAAAGAAGATTGCGGGCAATCTCCAGGGAATTCTCCCCGGAAATGCCGGAACCGATTATGATGCTCAGGAGTTCTGCATCCGAAAGACTGCCGGAGCCTTTCATGAGCATTTTTTCGCTCGGGAGGTCGTCTTCTGCCCAAAGACGCATGGGAATCCGGTTTTCGTAACGTTCGCCCTTTTCCATGGTGAATTCGAGAGTTTTGATAGCATTTTTCATAGGATGATTGGTTTAATCGGCTTGTGACCGATGGTGAGTAAATGAAATTTACCCGGCCAATCATGCGCAGTGAAAATTTTAAGCAAGCAAACAGGTCACGATTTTCTTCAGAAAATCTGAATGTTCCCGGAGGGCGACAACTCCGCAAGGAGGTCATGCTTAGTGAAAAATATTTTCACGAGCATACCTTTGTGAATTTCCATTTGCTCCCGGATTGACGGAATGAGACCCTTTGCAAAAAAAAAGCAGCCTTTCCGCGAGGATTGGCTGCTACCATGAGATTGAATGAAAATTCCGCAAAATCAATGCAAGAAACCTGGTTTCACTCCGAAAGGAAAGTGAATCAATCGTTTCTCGTCTGTCATTGCCGGCACTTGAGAAGTGGGGAAGTTGTTTGACAAATAGGTTTTTGCGTTCGTGTGGGCTGTCTTCAAGTCAAGAACCGTATCTTGCCTGTTCGACTCTTCCCAGATCTCGGAGACTTTAAGCAAGGAACGCAAATATGCAGCTCCTTTGCCGGTATCGAGGGCTGTTTGATTTTCGCTGGCCGCATACAACACAGTCAATCCTTGATCGGCCGCCATTACCGCCCTATCGAAGATTTGACGAGTGGAATAAATATCTCCAGTGAAGCTTTCCGACAATGCACGAAATCCTTTAAGTAAAGTTTTGTCTTCGGGCACATAATAGCCTCTACAAGCATCGATGACGATTGTCTGTCGCAATGAACCGTTCCGCAATTTCAAAATGGAAACGTCCCCGTCGGCAACTTCAAGGTACTGAAGATCATTATGGTTTCGATTAATGTAGCCATGTCCGGTAAAAAGGGTGAAAGTGTAATCGGCATCCTTCATGTGAATGCTCACGGCAGTGGAAACATCGGAAATCTTCGGATTTCTCAGCGACAATATCTCCCCGGGATACCATTCGCCTCCGAGAAGGCTGGTCAGGTATGCCAAAAAATTGGAATTGTCATAGGTCGGTCCTGTCAACGGTCCGCTTTCGGTGTCATTGCAATATATGATCAAGGCTCTTCTTTTCATCTTATCTATTTTAAATATTTGTCAATGAGCGATTTGAATTCAGCACAATATCCGTCTGCATTTTCAAACGGGAGAGAAGGATTTTCCCAACAATCTTTATGAATTCTGATCCAACCCTTTAGATTCAAATGTCGTTCGAGTTTTTCGGCATTGAAATGATGATGCTTTGACAATCGTTCCATAAAGTTAAACACCAGCGTGCAATAATTCTCGTATCGAAGATACAGCTCATCATCGGAATCTTTATGAGCGAGCCAGGTTGAAGTGAATTTCGGATTTTCCAGATAAGGATATTGGATGGAAATTTTCAAGATGTTGTCGAGCTGCTCGTTAAGCGTTCTCAATCGTTGACTGTGGTTGAGAAAATATGCCACGGCAGATGCTACGCCGCTTGAAATCAATGTGGCAATAGCAGCAGAAGTTAAATCCATATTGTTTTAGGAATATTGCAGACGCCGAAATTACTGCTCCCCGCAAACGGGCCTGAACAATCTTCGCAATTCCTGCTCGATTTCACGTCTGCCGGCCTGTTGGATATTCGGCGTGTAATGGACTGCAATGATCAAAGTTCCTTTGCAGTGTTTCTTCCAGCAGGATTCGCGATCATGACCCTCGATCCTGGTTTTGACCTGAGAGCTTTCGCCTATATCGATGACTTTATACTCCTTTCCGATCAAACAAAGGATGGCATAAACTCCTGATTTGTCCTGCAATGTTGCCGCAGTTTCATGCGGCTCGAAATAATAATTTCCTAACTTAATCGACATAATTTTCAATTTTACTGTTATTGATCCGTGAATTGACCGATCGCCTGTCGTTTCAACTTGTTAAAATCTGCAGGTGATTCAGGTTGTAAAAATAAGTATATCAAAGACATGCGTCAAAGTATCATTTGTCTTCTCAGAAATGGACAAATGACCAAAACAAGATTGCTAAATACTTGCAATTGTTTTGATTTCAGCACAATAGGAAGGATGAATGGTCACCATTATGGTGACTAGGGAAAAATGACCATGCAAGGCACTCTCAGTTTGACGGATTCAATCTTTCAAACACCTGATGGGGACCGTATTTGCCTTGGAAGAAGGATCAAGGGAACCGAGAAGTTGTAGCTGTTTAGCCCGTGGGAAAGGGTTTAAACAGTGCATCAGAAAGTGGATGTGCAGACAGCAAGGAAAAAGTGTCAAAGCTTCAGTTTGAATCTCGGTAATAGAAGATTACTCTTTTATCCATTTACCTCTTCCGATGATTTTATTCTCACTTTCTATTAAATAGAAGTAAATACCTTTTGATACATTAGGAAATTCAAATAAGGGAAATGACGACTCTCCTTTTTTGGAGAATAGCAATTGACCCGAGAGATCAAATAATTTTAAGTCAAATGAAGGATAGTGAGAGCCAAGGATAACCTTTATCCAGGTTTTTCCAGGATTAGGTGCCAAGAAAGATGCTTTCAATGGAGTCAAATCAGGACCTGGAATTGACTGTATTTGGCCAGAGGTATCGGTTTTAAGTAAAAAAATATCACATTGTTGGACACCGGGAGGATGATAGTCATATCGCAATCCGGTGACGATAACACCTCCATCAGAGGTAGATTTCATGCAGTATGGAAAATAAAAGGCATCACCACCAAATAAAGACGACTTTTTATTGGTCATTTCAATATTTGCTGTTAACAGATGTATCCATGATGGTTTTTGTTGCCATGGAAAAATGAAATTGGCATCAACATTATATGCCCCCGCAATATATACCTTTTGACGACTGGAATCTATTGATAAACTATGCCCGCCTCGACCTGTATATAATGTAGTATCCTTGTGAATGTAAAACTGGTCACTAAACATTAAAGAATCCTTGTTAGTTAATTTGTAACAGCCAAAATGATCTTCTGGAAGAGTCAGATCACCATAGTCAGTTGCTGCAACAAACACAAGGGAATCATTAATTGGAGCCACTGAAGCATTGGTGATCACCGGAACAGGACCGGGTCGATGAAATAAAATATTAAGATCTTGATCAAGGGTAATAATTTGCATTGCAGAATTTTGTCTTTCGACAGGTTTATCCAATTCTGCACCAAGATAATATACCTTCAGCTCATTTGTTTGCTTGTTGAATATTAAATCCTGACCTGCATACCACGGAAATGTTGAAGGAATGTGAAAACTCCCTAATGTATCAAATGAGAAATTGAATTTCATTACAATGAAATCAAATGGCGCCAGAGTGTCATACCATGATAAAAGATAAAAAGAATTTTCCGGACCAAATTGTACTTTCCAAGGAGTATTTTTTCTTCCTAATGGCACCGGAATTAATTTCTTGGTCAAAATATCCAATGAGTTGTTGATGACGCACAAGCTCAAATATGATTTTACACCTGTCGATGTAACAGAATCTTTTGATCCAGCTATCAGATAGTTGTCAGTAGAATCATTAAAGGAGTTAATTGTCCTGAACTGAGATATCTCATTTGCGCTTCCATAAATCCTCTCTTCCAATAAACTGCCGGTTTGATCAAACCTAAGAATGCAAGCATGGACTGAATCAGTTGTTTTGCCCTTCTCACCAACTACAATATATTGGCCATTATTAGTCTGAATCACATCATAAGATGTTTCATGGTCATTGGTTGGGACCCATTTGAAAAAGGTAGTTTGGGAGAATATCTCGCAAGAAAGTATTCCCAAAACTGAAACAACAAGAAAAAATTTTGAAACCATTTCATGAGTCGTTAAAACATCAGGGTGGCTTGATTTGCCACCCTGATATGATGTATAATTCAGTAATTATTCCGGATTGCTCCCATTGTGGAAAATACCGTAATACAGTTTATAATAATAGAATCCAGGACCACCACTACCCCCTGGTATCAAATCGGTTACTACAGTCATGCTGCTAAAAGATTTTCCAGTCGGTTGCTTATCTGCTTTAATAAAATCAAATGTACTTAGATAATAATTCATCTCATTATAAGGGATGCAAGTACACGGGCTCCAGGACCCACCCGTAAAAATCATATGTCCATGTCCATTAGGATTATTTGGATCAGCAAACTGAGATTCATAAGGATAGGCTGTATTCATAACTACATCAGTAAAATATCCGACCGGGGTTCCGCCGACTGGATTGTTAAAACGATTTTGAAGCATAATTCTTGCATCAAGCCCTGTCCATCCCCCACTACATTTGCCTAATTGATCATGCCACAACCAGTTATCCGTTGTCCCAAATGGCTGATAATTTGTGAGAATTTCATCTTCACCTAATGATGCATCCAGTATCAGGGTTTCGGTATTGTCTTTAAACGCTGATATTGTTCTATGAACGTCTGCAATATCACCATGAATCAATGGATTCATAATTAATATCGAATCAAGTTTTTCTTGAAAACGAGAGTATGCCTGGAAAATTTGATCAGAGGTCAAAACTCCGTTTTCAGGTACGAGGACAATCGAGTCTTTTATTTGAATCAAGTTAATGAAACTATGAGTGTTATTTGCATTATCCAAGTTTAATAACCCCTCAATATGCCATATTGCACTATCCAAATCCATATTCCCAGTGGACTTTTGATGTAACGATGTTTTGAAGGCAATTAGGTCAAGAGTTGTCTTAGAATCCGTGGATTTTGAAGTATTTGGCTGCCTGATATTTTGTTCTTTAGAACATGCGTTAAAAATACTGATGAGCATTATTGGAACGATAAACGAAAGTAATAGTTTTATTGATTTCATAAAAGTAGTTTTAAAGGTTATTAATGGAGTATTGCTTCTGAAAAAAATGTGGTAATTCGTTTTTTTTTAGCTTATAGACCTCCTTTCCTTAATGATGGGGTTAAGCCAATATTACTACCCATATGATCGTAGATGAAGTTATTGTTATTCAAAAATGGCACAGCTTTGAGGATGGTATTCAATAATTTTCAACCTGTTAAAAATATAATAAACAAACGCATGCACCAAAGTATCATTTGAACATTCCTATTTGGCACAATTGTATCCGAAAACGGAAAATGGAATAATAATAAGTTGATCGACAGTTTAATGGAGATTTCTTTCAGTCACCATAAAAGTGACTGAGTTTAAATTAATATCTTACCGATGTTTAAAAAGTCTCTTTGAGCCTTTTAAAAACCGTCGAAAATTAATCTTTCAAACACCTGATGGGGAACGCATTTGCCCTGGAAGCAGGATAAAGGGATACGGAGAAGTTGTAGATGTTCAGCCCGTGGGAAAGTGCTTTGGAAGCGCCCCAGGGAGTGGACGTCCAGAACAGGACGGCAAAATCGGCAAAGCTCCAGCTCGAGTTCAGGTAAAAGACTCCTCCGGTCAAAGCCCTG
>SACF01000129.1 GCA_009928665.1 Alphaproteobacteria bacterium | reverse complement strand
ACTTGGGAAAGGTCTTTATTTTGAACAGCGGATACTTTATAATGTGAGTATATTATTACTTCTGATATGGTAAGAGGAGGAACAAAATGAAAAAAGTATTAGCGATTTTACTTTGTCTGGTTCTCGTCATGAGCATGGTAGCTTGTGGCGGTGGAGGAGAAGAGCCTGCTGTAGAGGAAGGGCCACTAGTGGTTCTCATTACGGACACCGGTGGTTTGGGGGACGAGTCCTTCAATGACTCTGCGTGGGCAGGATTTGAACGTGCTAGAGACGAACTGGGTGTTCAAATCCAGGTTATTGAGTCTGCCAGCTCCGACGATTATCTCCCGAACATCGCGGCGGCGGTAGAAGCAGGGGCAGCCTTGATTGTATGTAACGGATTCTTGATGGCAGAAGCCACTCAGCAAGGCGTGGATCAGTATCCGGATCAAGCCTTTGCGCTAATTGACTCTGTGGATGCGCAAGGCCCGAATTTGTTAAACTTGACCTTTAATGAGCAAGAAGGCTCCTTCCTGGTGGGAGTGGCAGCAGCTATGTTGAGCGAGTCGGATATCATCGGTTTTGTAGGCGGAATTCAGTTACCCACTATCGAAAAATTCCAATATGGATTTGAAGCCGGTGTTCAGGCCGTGAATCCGGATGCTCAGGTTCTGGTAAACTATACCCAGTCCTTCAGTGATGCAGCTCTTGGAAAAGAGAACGCGTTGGCTCAAAATAAGTTGGGCGCCGATGTGATTTATCATGCTTCCGGAGGTTGTGGTATTGGGGTTATCCAGGCAGCGGGTGAACAAGGCTTCTGGGCAATTGGTGTTGACCAGGATCAATCCGCATTGGACCCGGAACACGTACTGTGCTCCATGATTAAGCGAGTTGACAATGCCACCTATAAAGCCATTGAGAGTGTAGTAAGTGGTACCTTTGAAGGTGGAAACTATGTATTCTCCCTTGTAGATGAAGGAATTGGCGTAGGCGACAATGCCGGCAATCTTCCCGATGATGTAGCCGCAGAAATCGATGCTTGGAAGACAAGAATACTGGATGGAGAATTCGTGGTTCCCTTTGATGCCGCCACATTTGCAGAGTTCTCGATAGAATAGTTTAAACGAACGAAATGGTCGATACATAAGGTCAGGCTTCTGCCTGACCTTATGTGAGTCTGAAAGAATAATTGGCAAGGATTAAGAATTAAGCTTGTTTATGATGCCAGTAGTGATAAATGAGCTTAATTCTTGAATATTCATAATCATATTATTTGGAAGAGAGGAAGGTGGAATCGCGCTTGGCAAAAGTAGTGGAAATGAAAAACATCACCAAGATATTTCCGGGAACCGTTGCCAATGATCGGGTGGATTTCGACTTGGAGAAAGGAGAAATCCATGTTCTTTTGGGCGAAAACGGAGCCGGGAAAACCACGTTGATGAACATCTTGTACGGACTATATCAGCAGACCTCCGGAGAAATCTACTATCATGGAAAGAAAGTAGATATTAAGGGGCCCAATGCGGCCATCGCGCTGGGAATCGGAATGGTTCATCAGCATTTTATGTTGGTAGAGAACTTTACAGTAGCGGAAAACATTATTTTGGGGAACGAGCCAAGCAAGTGGAAGGGCTGGAAACTGGATATGGAGGAAGCCATTGACAGAGTTCAGAGGGTTTCCGACCAATTTGGACTGAAGGTAGACCCCAATGCTTTGATTGAAGACATATCGGTGGGTCTGGCTCAGCGAGTTGAAATTCTCAAGGCCCTGTATAAAGGTGCGGAGGTGTTAATCTTAGATGAACCCACTGCCGTGCTGACGCCCCAGGAGATTGATGAGCTGGGGATTATTTTGCGGAAGCTGACAGAGGAAGGGAAATCCATTATCTTGATTACCCATAAGCTGAAGGAAGTGTTGAGCATGAGCGATCGTGTAACCGTTATCCGGCGAGGAAAAATTGTCAATTCACTGTTCACAAGAGATACCAATGTTGATGAATTGGCGGAAATGATGGTGGGGCGTGAAGTGAAACTTACCTCCGATAAAAAGGAAAAAGAAACGGGAGATGTGATTTTATCCGTAGAGAATCTGGTGGTGAAAGACCATCGAAAGCTGGATGCGGTGAAGGGGGTTTCCTTCCAGGTGCGAGCCGGAGAAGTATTGGCCGTCGCCGGAGTGGATGGAAATGGACAAAAGGAGCTGGTGGAGGCATTAACCGGTCTTACGAAAACAGCCAGTGGCAAGGTAATGTTATGTGGCACGGATATTACCGGTGCCAGACCCAGGAAGGTCATTGAA
>SACF01000029.1 GCA_009928665.1 Alphaproteobacteria bacterium | reverse complement strand
TGAAATGATAGAAAAACATGGCGGAACCATCGAAATTGATTCGGAGGTCAATGTCGGCACCACGGTTAAATTCTGTCTCCCCACATGCTGCCCCAAACAACCCGCTGCCAGCGAATAGCGCGGTTTACCTTTCATCCGATATAATTCCATTAGTTATTCTATTGTTTTACCAAAAAATCAGAAACATGAAAAAAGTGGTACTGTTGATGGTTGCACTCCTGCTGGGCGCGGGAAACTGGTGCATTGCCCAGCCCTTTTTCCAGCTTGAACCGAAAAGTATGTACAAGGAAGATCTTAAACTTACACCGGCCGATTGGGCAGGATTCTATAAGACATACCGGAAAGAGTTGATGATCATTGTTCCTGCTTCCGATTCCTCAATAACAGGAATTTACACGTATAACTATTCCAACGGGTTGCTGGTCGGAACACTTAAAGGAACGTTAAAAGGCAACGGCGTTGAATTTGAATGGAACGAAGCGCTTATTGGCAGCAACGAGGCGCCGGAATCCGGCAACGGTTTTATGATCATGAAGGAAAACCGGAAGGATGTCTATCTTAAACATGGCACTGAACACACCACCGGTAATTATACCGCGGGTAAAAAGAAAGAGATCGAAATCGATGACAAACTGAACAATGAGCCCTGGCTTGGGAAATGGAGCGTCAGTATTTACGAGCAATCAACCATGACTGCTGATCGGTACGATGATGCGCTGATCGGATATTACACCCTGCAGGGCTACAAGTCGACCGATGTCTTCAACGGATGGAATAAAACTATGATCACTACCCACACCATGCCCGACCGGACTGTTCTGATGCTGGGCTTCGGTATTGGTAATAAGCTCTATTACCTGTCGAACAATTATGTGGAAGATGATATCAAAACCGGCGTTATCACCATGTCGGATGATCAGAAATCTTTCACGGGTCAGGAAGTCCGGTCTGATCAGCTCGGTGTAAAGTGGAAGAACGGATTTACGGGGAAACGGATATCGAAATAAGGATTGTGGTACATCGGGTTCGTAAGTCCGGGCCGATTGACACGGTGTAAGGCAGAAGAATGGATTTACCGGGCCGGGCTATGAAATTGTGGGATAATTTCCCCGGTCAAAGATCAACGGTTTACAGAAATCTGTTGCAGTTCCAGTAGTTTCGGGGCAAAGAATTCCTCTGATCCGCTGTTGTTATCGGCATTGAACTGGTACAAGCCCACCCGGTCGTTGCCCGTGTCTGTAAACGATCCCGGCCAGATGAGCAGGTAGGTGCGCACCGGCTTTGAGCTCAGTTCCTGGTTGATCCAGGACCCTGAATTGGCATAGATTCCCGCAGGTTCTGTACCGTTGGAATAAACCTTCAACACCGGATCATGGGTGTGTCCGAAAACCACCACTTTGTATTTCACCGGCGCAAGCGGCGACATGTACTCATATACCGCAGTTAGGAAAAGATCGCTCATGCTGTTTAAAAGAGCCATGGCGACGGGGATAGGCACCGGTGTACCGTTCATCGTCTGGGTTGCAGGCCATTTTTCTTCGATGGATGCATTGTACATGTCGCGGATGCCGTTGAAGGAACAGGGTCCCGGAATGCCGTCGATTCCGGTCATCAGAATATTGGCCGAATCGGGATGAACCGTCATCGAGTATTGAACCACGACGTATTCATAAGCAAGGGTCCATGCCAAAAGAAATTCCAACCCGGCCGCGGCATCCTTTTTCGCAATTAGGGTAGCGGCAATACGGTCTTTCAGCCCCTGGGCATCCAAGCGGGAAACGAAAAAACCGGGAGGAAGGATTTGGCCCGGATTGATCAGGGGCTGCGGACAACAGAAGAAATCGTACCGGTGTCCGCGTTCCATCACCATTTCCGGTAAAGGTGAATACCTCCCCAGTCCTTTGGAGTCGGCCTGCCAGATCACGCCCGGGATGATCTCCTCCAGCGTCTGACGGTCAAGCAGCATGTCGTGATTTCCGGGAATGTAAACCAGTTTCATGTTCCCATCGGATGCAATGGCCCTCAACCGGTCGATGACCGGCTTATTCACGGGGGCAGTGGCGACCGATCTGAAATAATCAACCGAATTACGGATTCCTGAAGTGGTATCGAAAGGCAAATCCCGGTAAGGAATGGTCCATTCATCAAACAAATCGCCCAGGATCAAAACGTCCCGTACCTGTTTCCCGGCGATCACATCATCGAGCAGTACCGTCAGCGCTTTTTGGTTTTCGCTGAACCAGCAATAATTTTGAGCGATTCCCCGCGCTTCACCCATGTGGATATCGCTGATACACAGAATCGCGTCACGGCCGGTGGTACCACTACCCGCATACAGCGAACTGGTTCTGAATTCAAGGATTCTGTTCGTGGTAAATGAAGCTCCCGACAGGGACTTCAGCTTCGTAGTGAGTGTGATAAAGTACTTTGAACCTTCATTCAGTTCGAACCCGGCATTGAAATTCAATACGATACTCCGGCCTGTAATGATCAGAGAACAGGCTGTATCAAGCTTTTTCACAGGATCCGAGAAGCTGATATTCCCTTCCACGGTGGAAGGATCAATCGGTTGGCTGAATACCATTTCGATGGAGGGTTCACGGGTGTTGATGGGGTAGAATATACCGTTTTTCAACTCGAGTTTCGGAAGTTTAAGGCTGAGCTGATAAAGCTTGTATTCGGTTTCTCCCTTTCTGCAGGCAAATTGGAACAGGCAGGAGATAACAACCAGCGGAACCGCCAGAAGACTAAAGATGCGATGATGGACCATAGTAATGTGATTAAATATTCAACAGTAAAAATAGTTAAAATTCTTATGGATAACCAATCCCCCAGATTCAGAGTGTGTTAAATTTAGGTTGGCAGGGGACAAATATTTCTATTTACGATTGACATGATTTACGATTTACGATTATGCATTTCGGTTTAAAGTTATCATCTTAAGATATGAGCTTATATTTTTTCGTGTTGAAACTAGCCTGTAACACCAAAATCTGAAAGAAACATTCGTCGATCCGGAATCCATACGTCATTCGTTTTCATTCGAAAATCGTAAATCCTGGCAATCGTAAATCTTGGCAATCGTAAATCATGTTCAATCGTAAATTTTTATATATTAGGAATGCCCGGATTGACTAAAATCTAATCACATCGGGCCAGGTATACTGAACCTTTGTGATTTTGCGAACGCAGAAATACTTAGATGCAGTTATACTGAGCGCGTGAGGGTGCAATTTTTCGCAAACTCAATGAGCCGAAGTGTAGCATGGGTGAGCGAGAACGATAAGGGTATTTCAGATCAATACAGCAATGATCAGCGAAAAGGTATTCGGAAAGTTGAAGATCCTTGCCGAGTCGGCCAAATACGACGTTTCCTGCGCCTCGAGCGGAACCAGCCGTTCCAACATGCCGGGCGGTATCGGCAGCGCCGCGGCCTGGGGGATCTGTCACAGCTTTGCGGAAGACGGCCGGTGCATCTCTCTTTTGAAGATCATGATGAGTAACCACTGCATTTACGACTGTGCTTACTGCATCAACCGCCGCAGCAACGATTTGCCGCGAACGACCTTTACCCCGGAGGAATTGACCGGGCTGACCATCGGTTTTTACCGGAGGAATTTCATCGAAGGGTTGTTCCTCAGTTCCGGGGTGATCCGCAACCGGGATTACACGATGGAACAGATGATCAGGGCGGTCAAAGACCTCCGGGTGATCCACCGGTTCAACGGGTATGTGCACTTGAAGGTGATCCCGGGAGCAAGCAGCGCATTGATCCTGGAGGCTGGGCAATGGGCCGACCGGCTCAGTGTGAACATGGAGATTCCGTCGGAAAACAATCTAAAACTGCTGGCCCCGGAAAAGAACTTCGAATCGATCCTGAAGCCGATCCATACCATAACCGATCACATCCTTCAGAACAAAGAGGAGCGGCGGAAATCGAACCATGCGCCCCGGTTCAGTCCCGCGGGTCAGAGCACGCAACTGATCATCGGCGCCACTAACGACAACGACCGGACCATCCTCGACCTGGCTGGAAAGTTATACCAGAAGCGAAACCTCAAGCGGGTCTACTATTCGGGTTTTATCCCGGTTAACGCCTACGACAACCGGTTACCGGCGCTGGCCTCTCCCCCGCTGCAGCGTGAACACCGACTTTACCAGGCCGATTGGCTGTTGCGGTTTTACGGCTTCAGCGTCGATGAGCTGGTCAGTGAAAAAGAACCTGACCTCGACCTTTCGCTCGATCCCAAGACCGTTTATGCCCTGCGAAATCCATGGCTTTATCCCGTCGACATCAACAAGGCCGACTATGCCACCCTGCTGCGGGTTCCCGGCATCGGCCAGAAATCGGCCCGGATGATCGTAGCGGCCCGCAGCCACAGCCGGCTCAATTCGGCACACCTGAAGAAGATCGGGGTCGCTATGAAACGGGCACGGTATTTCATTACCTGTTATGAGATCGGCCCATCAATGTCGGTCCAGGATCTGAAGCCGGAGAAGGTACGGCAACTGATCCTCCATGGACCAAAGGCGACGGAAGGAGTGCAACTCAGGCTGGAATTTTGATTGATTGATTGACTGAATGATTGAATGACTGATTCATTGAGTGAATGAGTGAATTAAATTTTGAATTAATGCCTATTGCCTAATTCCCAATGCCTAATGCCTAATGCCTGATTTGAGCTTTGAGCTTTGAACCTTGAACTTTTTTCTCTAATGCATAATGCCTGATTCCAAAGATGAAGATCCTCAGTTTCGACGGCACTTTTGATGGATTGCTGACCCTCGTTTTTGAAAGTTTCCGGCTTAAGATAATCCCGGAGATGATCGTCAGTGAAGGGGATCAGAGGGTAACGCTGTTCGATGCCCCGGTTTTTATCCCGGCTGAGGCCGAAAAGGCCGAACGGGTCTGGAAAAGGATCAAGGAGCGAACATCCCGTGAAGGGGCATACCGGTTGTACATGGTTTTTCTTTCGGAGCAGCCCGATGCGCCGGAGCTGATCTACCGGTATATCCGCCACATGACCGAAAGTAACTACAACATCGAAACCGATTTTTCACATCCGGTAGTCGTTGATGTGTTGAATATCCACCGTAAGGTAATGCGCGAGGCGCACCGGATCCTGATGTTCACACGGTTCCAGCAGACTGCTGTGAACAGTTATTATGCCTCATTTGCCCCAAAATACAACGTGCTTCCGGTGAGTATTGCCCATTTCAGGGATCGTTTCGCCGACCAGGAGTGGGTGGTTTATGACATGAAACGCAATTTCGGTTTTCACCATCTCAACGGCGAAATCGAACGCATCAGCTTCGAAGCATTACCAGCCAGCGTCCTGACCGGGAATCTCGATGAACGGTTCCTCCACCCGGATGAGAAGCAGTTCCGTAAACTGTGGAAGGAATACTACCATTCGATCAGCATTGAAAACCGGAAAAATCCGAAACTCCACCGGCAGTTGCTGCCGAAACGGTTCTGGCAATACCTGCCGGAAAAGCAGGTTGGCGACGGATGAGAAAGACCATTATGATTGGCAAAACATTGCTTTGTACTCCGAAGCTGCTTCGGGGGCGCAGGATCCCATGAACCGGGTGAGCGCCGGATCGCCTTTAGCGACGTTTATATCTTCGGCGGTATCAGCTTGTAAATCACGGGTGTCACAATCCTCGAAAGCATGGTGCTGCTTATCAGTCCGCCGATAATCACGATAGCCAGCGGCGATATTAGCGGGTTGGTTGAAACGGCAATGGGCAGCATCCCCCCGATCGCGGTAAGCGTGGTCAGCACGATGGGCAGGAACCGTATTTCGGCGGAACTGCGGATGGCCTCGTTCAACGGAACTCCCTCCCGGCGCATCTGATTGGTGAAATCGACCAGAAGGATTGTATTCTTGACTTCGATACCGGCGAGGGCGATGAGACCAATGATGGCGACGAACGACACCGAATTGCCGGTGATCCAAAGGGCCACCATAGCCCCGACCATGCCCAGCGGGATAACCGATAGCACGATGAGTGTGTTGCGGAACGATTTGAACTGCAGGATCAAAACGGCGATAAACAAAAATGCGGCGGTAAGTACGATGCCTGCAAAGCCGCTGAACGACTCGCCCCGGCTCTCGTATTCACCCCCGATCTCATAGGTGTATCCGCGGGGTAAAGGCAAGGCGGCCAACTTCCGGATCACCTCCGTGTTGACCTTGTCGGTCAGGTATCCCTTCCGGATGTATGAGATCACCGAGACCGTCCGGTTCTTGTTGTAATGGTTGATCACCAGTGGCGACGTCTCCAGCCTGATACCGGCAAGTTGCCTTAGTGGGATCGCTTTACCCTGCATGTTATTCACGTAAAGGTTGTCGAAAACATCGAGCCGGGGTTTTCCGGTTCGCGGTGTGCTCACCTCAATATCGAAATTGTGGCCGTAATCGTCGGTGAAACTCCCCACTGGCAACCCGTTAACGGCCATTCTGACGGTGCGTCCGATGCTTACCGAAGGAACGCCGAACTGGCTTGCTTTGTGCTTGTTGACATCGATAACCAGGTCGGATTTCTCGTTGCTGACCGGGTTGTTAATGTAGATGGTTCCGGGGATCCGGTTCAGCATGTTCTCCACCTCGATGGCGGCCAGACGCAGCGTGTCAAGGTTGTCGCCAAACAACCTGACCTCGATGGGAGCGGCAACCGGGGGTCCCTGCTCGAAATTTTTCACTTCGATGCGAGCGCCGGGGTAACTGCTCCACTTTTTCCTTAACTGTTCAATGATCTCAAGCTTCCGGGTGGCCGGAGTGTGCTGCTCGAGCAGGACCAACAGCTCCGAAAGGTCACTACGGGGATTGGCCTGCGTAACATTGTAATAAACCTGGGGATTTCCTTTTCCCACGTTGGTGGCAAAATAGCGGACCTCAGGGATGGTTCCCAGTTGTTTCTCAATGTCGCGGGTGACCGAATCAGTGTATTCAATTCCCGACTGTAGCGGCGTTTCAATGCGAATATAGAATTGTGGTTTCTCGGAAGCCGGAAACAGGCTGAATCCGTTCACCCAGAAAAGGCCGATGGAACCGGCAAATAAAATTACCGTGACCACCAGGGTCAGCATGGGTTTCTCCAACGAGTGGCTCAGGACTTTGTGGTAGGCGCTCCCGATGAGGAACTTTTTAAAGGTCTGCATAACGATATTCCCTTCCCAGGGTCCGTTGTGTTCGTGCAGAATGCGACCTGCGATCAAGGGGATGGCAGTGAGTGAAACCACCAGGGAGGCCAGCATGCTGAATATGACCGCCATGGGCAGCGCCCTGATGAATTCTCCGGATGCTTCGGGCATCAGGGCGAGGGGCAGGAACGCAATGATCAGGGTGACTGTACAGCCAAGTACAGCCGGTCCGATCTGCTTGGTAGCCCGGATCACCGCCTCTTTGCGGCTGTATCCCTGGAACATCCACCGCTCGATGTTCTCTATCACCACAATGCTGTCGTCAACCAGCAGCCCCAGGGCCACCACCAATCCTACGATGCTGACCTGGTTCAGCGTGAAGCCTGTCATGTTGAGCAGGATGATCCCGATGGCCAGCGAAAGGGGAATCGAGATCATGACAATGAGCGAGGAACGGAATCCCAGCGGAAGAAGCGTAATGGCTACCAGGAGGATGGCAATCAGGAAATCGGTGCCCAGCCCCGACAACCGTTTGTTGACATGATCGGCCTGGTCGAAAAAATGGATCATGTCGATGGAAGCGGGGAGGTTATTTTTAAACTTTTCCAGGGTGGTTTTGTAAGACTTCTGGGTGGTTGTAATGTTATTCCCGGGCTTCTGGGCCGCCACGACAAATACACAGCGGTGACCGTTGAGCCGGGTAATATAATCTTTGGATGCAAGCTCCTGGTAAACATCGGCTATATCGCCTAACAGGATGTTTTTGCCATTGTAGGAGAACACAATGGTCCGCCGGATGTCGTCGACACTCCGTAGTTTTCCGCTGATCTTGACGTTGAATGACTTGCTGCCTGCCTCCACGTTGCCCCCGGGAATGGAGGTGAGTTCACCCTGCAGGGCGCCGATGACTGCATTGACCGGTATGTTCATGCTCGCCATCTTTTCGGGCCGGAGGTCCACCCTGACAACCTGTTCCGCCAGTCCATGGATCTCGACATTCTTCAGCGCCGGAATTCTTTCCAGCTCATCCTGAAGATCTTCGGCCTTCTTCCGCAGCAACTCCGACGGCGCGTTTTCAGAGACCAGCGCCAGCTGGAGCACATTGACGCTCGAAGGATTATACTTGTACACATTGATACTTAAAATGTTATCAGGAAGCTCATTGCGCATCGCGCCCACTTCACGGATCAGTTCCTGGTATTTTTCATCTGTATCGGTGTTGTAATTGTATTTCACACTGATTACTGCAATGCCGTCGCCAATCTTGCTGGTGACACGCCTGATATCCTCGAGGGCGTAAACCTTCTGTTCGACCGGTTTAACCACCAGTTCCTCCATGTCATTGGGACTGGTACCGGGATAGATGATTACCACGGGAAATTCGGGGTATTTCAGATCGGGGTCCTCTGCCCGTGGCATCGTAAGGAGGGTGCTGACGCCGATGACGATCACCATAAGAAACATCACCAGTGTGAATTGGGAGTTCTTGATCGCTAATTCCGATAGTTTCATACGCAGGTTTTTTAGTGGATGATGGAAGAGGAGGTGAACTAACGGATGATGCGGATGGGCGAGCGGTCCTTAAGATAAGCATTCCCACTGATGATCACAGCGTTGCAGTTTTCAAGCCCCTTGTCGATCATCACAAAATCACGGTACAGACCGGCAATGGAGACCAGTTGGCGTATCGCCATTTTTTGGTTACAGGAGGTAAAGACGAATCCTTTGTTGCCGTCACCATCGAGCAAGGCATCGTAGGGAACTTTCCATACCTTCCTGCCGATCGACGGGGTGATTGTGGCCTTTCCGAACATCCCCGAGGCAATAGGAATTTTAAACCCCGGGACCGGTGTGATGTTGAGGGTAAAGGTACCGGAATAGGGATCCACTCCTTCTGATTTTTTCGAAACATGGCCCATTAAAGGCCGGTCATCGCCGACGTCGGTGAGGATGACCGCTGCATCGCCAATGGAGATGGTGCTCCACTGCCCGTCGCTGACGGCTACCTTCAGGATCCAGTGGCCGTCGGCCGCCCCGTTGGTCATGAAGACCGGCGTACCCGGACCGACGACCTGACCTTCATTGACAAACTTTTTCAGCACAAACCCGTTCTCCGTGGCGCGGATTTCTGAATAAGCCTGGTTGAACAGGGCCGCAGTGAGCTGTTCATTGGCAAACTCGAGGGCTGTGCCGGCATTCTCAAACATTTCGAGGGTGACCACACTGTCGCGGTAGAGGTTTTTCACCCTTTCATAATCGCGTTTTGCCTTCTCATGGGCCAGCCTTGCCTGGGCAACCTGTGCCGATATTTCAGTCAGGTCGAGCGTCGCCAGTAACTGGCCTGTTTTGATGGCATCCCCTTCCATGACATATAACCGCTGTACAACCCCACCGGTCTTGAACGACCGTATCACCTCATCATCGCTGGTGAAGGTGCCGGAGGCATACACCGGTTCATTGACCACCTCCTGTTCAATCCGGGCTACCTCGACCGGAATGGTTTCATTGTCCCCCGGAATCCTGTCGTCGGGCGATGAGCTACAGGCTGCCGTTACGACAGCGATGAATACACAATACAAGTTTCTTCCAATGCTCATATCTGTTGTTTTCAAAGTTTCAATGATTGATCTATCGTTTGCCTGCTCCGGTCATCTGCCGACCGGCATGGATCGGAGCCCATGGTTCTTTTTATTTTATGATTTCGCTTACGGCGGTTTGTCGTTTTAATTCGGAATAGGCCGACAGTACCCGGTACCGGTTTATCCTGATGTGTATTTCGGAGGAGGTGAGTTGGTTCCGGGCATCGAGATATTCTATCAGGCTGTTAATGCCACCTGCATAACCCTTTTCGACCAGGCTGAAATAGGCCTTTGCGCTGTTGTACTGCTTTTCTGCCGATCTCAGATTGACAATGGCCGTATTGAGGTTGTTCCGTGCAACCTGTGCGGTCATGGTGAATTGTTTTTCCGCCAGCTCCTTCCGCTTTCCGACATCATCGATCTCCAGTCGTGTTTTGTTGATCCTGATTCTGTTCCGCTGTCCTTCAAAAATGGGAATGGATAACTGCGCTCCGGCAATGAAATACCGGCTTTGGTTGTCGAAAGCCCAGTCGGAAGCCTGGGATCCCAGGTTGGCAAAGACATTGATCTTTGGAACCAGGTAACGTTGGTCCCAATCCAGTTGAAGCTGCCGGATGTTGTTCAGCGTTCCCAGCGCCATCAGTTCGCTCCGTTTATCTACATAAGGTGTGGTGGCCAGCCTTGCTTCCAGATCCTCAGGGAGCGGAAGGTTTTCGTAAATGATGGAATCGCCCCCCGGGCGGTTCAGCAGGAAATTGAACCATGCCCTTGAATTCTTTACCTGATTCTCGGCCTCCTGCTGCTTGGAGCGAATGTTCTCAAGCTCGCTTTCAGCCCTGAGCACATTGGCCGGAAGTCCTTTGCCATTACGCAGAAGCGATTCGTTCACTTCGAGGTTTTTCCTGACCAGGCCGAAGGCGCTTTGGTAAATGGCCACCCCGTCGGTCGCCAGGCAAAAATGATAATAGGCTGTTTCAATATCCTTGGTCAGTTCCTGACGGTACGTATCAATTTCGTACTCCGAAAGCGTGACCTGCTGCTTTCTGATCTTCGTGCTGTACCAAACATCCGTGTTAACCACGGGATAGGTGATTTTGACCCGCGCATCGTAAAAATTCTGAGGCATCAGCTGGTACGCCTGGTTCTCGATCTGCGGGAATTGCTGACTGTGGGTAAGCTGATTGAGGGTTGCATAGACCGGGTTGAGCAGGTCGCCGACCGGAACCGGGAAGGTGCGGCCTCCTTCCGCCCACATGTAATCGCCCAGCAACTCGACCGAAGGATAGTACCAGCTTTTAGCCTCTTTAAGGGCCAGCAGGCTTTGTTGCAGGGAGATGTTTTTTTGCTGCATGACCAGGTTGTTCTGTAAACCCTCGTCGATGTAGCGCCGGAGTTGGTCCTGTGCCAAAACACACCGGCCGGGCAGGCAGATGATAACGACCCAAAGGAAAACATACAGCCTCGATAGGAAAATATCTCTCATCTGTTCATAATTTTATATTTCATCAGTTCCTGATTCTAAAGTTCATAAGTCAAATTTAATATCTATTGGGATCATTCGTGATTTGAATAAACCCGGTTCTTATGGAAATTTCATGGTTAAACATTAACCAGCCATATAATTGGATAAATATTAACAGGTTACATTTAAAAAAATTCTGCAAAAAACTTATGGCTAAGTTCTTAACATTTTATTGATAAGAAAGTAATTTATGCTCCGCCCGTTTTAACATCCTGGTCCTATCCTGTATCATCTTGGCCGAAAAGGTGATCACCGGTAATGGCTTCCGAAACGGTTCCTGAATTATCTGCTGGAACGCAGGGTGACAACCGGTAATCAACATTATCACCGGATGAGGCACTTCCGGGTCAGGATGGCATTTCCGCCCTTAAGCCGGTATAAATAAACTCCCGGTGGCAAGTTTCCCGCTGTGAATCGGGTAGTATGCCATCCCGCCGTTAATTTTTCATCGATCAGCGTCCTTAACTTTCTGCCCGATAAATCAAGAATATCAAGGGTGACATTCATTTCCAGGGGTAGAAAGCAGCTGATATCTGTATACCCATTGAATGGGTTGGGGACATTCTGTTCCAGGGTAACGGAGGTTTCCCAATCGGATGGTTCTTCTGTTGCCAGAATCGCGTTCAGCATTTTGATGGCATAGAGCATCTCCACATCTAGGCTGTCACAGTATAGTTGATCGATGACCGTATCGTTCATGGGGACCCTGATATCGGGAATCACGCCGCCAGTCATAGTAGAGTCGCTGTCGAGCTGGATATTCAGGCTCCTGTCGGTACTGCAACCGAAGGGAAAGCGCAGGTTCAGGCTGTCGGGTGGTCCGATAATATTGTAAAAAGTACCGACCAGCGCGAAAGATCCGTTTGTGCCGTGAAATCCAAGCACTTTACATTGGGGAAGTTTTTGGAGCGCCATCGGTAATCCTTCGCCCGAACTGATGGCACGTGGACTTACAAGGACCATAACCGGATGGGGAAAATTAAAAGACTGGGGTTCGATGTACTGGGCCCCGTTTGGGTAAGCGGGATTGTACCTGGGTTGAAGAGTTACAGGGTCGAAAGTCGCAATCGGCAATGGAATGGGTTCCAGCATCCTTGTATCTGTATTAAACCAGGTCAGCATCTCATACAGCGCAGTGTCGTTGTAGAAAAATCCGGCCAGGGCAGCCGAAAGCGCATCCATACCCCCGGAATTAACGCGCATGTCGAGGATAAGTCCTTGCGACCCGCTGTTCCTGATATTGAGAAGGGCATCCCGGAAATCAGCATACACCTGTTTCGTAACGGCTGAATCGTTTCCGGCGGTTTCGCCGGTCACTTTGATGTATCCGTAACCTTCCGGCTGCAGGATCGCAGAAGTAACGACAGGACCCGGGTCATAAACCCACATGCTGGTTTGATTGTAGGTTGCGTACTGGTCATCAACGGCATTGAGCACTGCCGTGACCGGGGCACTATCATCCCGGTTCCGGTAGGTGATCTTCATGGTGGCACCGACAGGGGCACGACCGATAAAGCGGCACTGGTTCATGAGTTTCCCTTCGCCGGTGGCAGGAATGATCTCCGACCAGAGAACCTTGACGGTGTCGAGAACACTGGCAGCAGTGCGATCATTGACCGCTAAGATAGTGGCGCCGAACTTCATCCCGGCAAGGGATGCCGGCGACCCGGGGTTGATCAGCGTGGCAACGAGGCGGCCGTCGTCGAGCAATGTGGTTGAGAACCCATAACTGCCGCCAATGCTGCGATACATGGCCGATGAACGGATATGCTGCCACCCTCTGCGGATGTTCACGTGCCCGTCGTGAATGCAGGTGATATATTCCTGAAGCGCAGTGTAAAACCCGATCGAGTCGCCTGTTACGGCGGCGGCTTCAATTTTCGGTCGGATAGCGGCATTCAGGTCATCCCAGTCGATGCCTTTCCATTTACCCATCGGGTACTCGTTTGAGATTTTGGCATGCATGGAATCGTAGGCCTGAATAAAATCATTTCTTTGTGGAAAAGCACATTGCCAGGCCAGGCCAAAGAGAAAAACAAAAAAAAAGAAACGGTACATGGTCAGCAGATTTAGATCCCGGGCTTCGGGGGGGTAGGTGGCTTGGAAGGGGTTTTTGGTTTGGGCGCCGGTTTGGGTTTGGGGGCTGGTTTGGGCTTGGGGGCCTTGGGCGGCTTTTTCACCTTCGGGGCCTTTGGGGGTTTGGGTGGAGTTTTGGGTTTCTGCAGGGTTGTTTCAATATTCACCGATGCGACCCTGCCGGCTGTAACCGTAAGTGATCCGAACAGAATAGCGGTAATCAGGAAAAAGATTATTCTTTTCATGGTTGAATGGATTTTATGTAGTGATCAGATTCACTGATCGTTTTGATTACGCTATTTCGTGGCGTCTACTGAAACCTTATCTTTTGCCGGATCATTTTGATGGAACAGGATTCAACGGGAGGGAGAACCAAAACTGTGACCCCTGGCCAAAGATACTCCCGACCCCCACCTCGCCCCCATGTGTCTCAACGATTTTCTTAACGATATACAGTCCCAGTCCGGTGCTGGGTTCCCCGGCAGTCGATCGGGTCGAAGAACGCTGAAATGCATTGAACAACTTTTCGACTTCATTTTCCCTGATCCCCTGGCCATGATCCCTGACCGTTATGCGGGCCATTCCTCCCGTAATTTCAAGGATCACGTCGATGGCTGCCCCCGGGAAAGAATATTTGATCGCGTTGGTGAGATAGTTTGTCAGTGCCTGGTCAATTTTATCCCGGTCGATCTGAATTTTAACTTCCCCGGCAGGAGGCGAATAGTTGATCGGTATATTTTTAGCCCGTGCATACAAACTAGTCATCGCGATATTTTCCTGCACGACAGTATCCAGATCTTGTTCTGACAGGTTCAATTCGAGTGACCCAGATTCAATATTGGCAATGTCAAGCAAGTCAGTAATCAACCCCAGCATAAATTTTCCTGCATTGTGGATCCGGTTCAGCATATCTTTTAATTCCGTTTCGTTGAAACCGGCAAGATCATCCTTCATGAGGTCTGTGAATCCAAGGATAATCCCAAGCGGATTTCTGAGATCGTGAGCGGCTATCCCCAGGAACTGATTTTTTATTTTATTCAGATGGTCCAACTCCTGGTTCTTCTTGGCAAGCTCGCGTTGCATATTCACAAGCTCATTGTTCAGCCGCGTTAACTCATCGAAGTTAAAGGATTCTTGTTCTTTAATTTTAGCAAGGAGCCGGGCATTTTCCTTGGTCACATTCCTGATGAGGTTAACCTGTTCGTTGTTGATCCTCGATACGTCGGCAAACAATTCCTTGGCTCCATTGGTGGTGGTTGCTGCAGCGATCCCGATGTATTCCCCGAAAACTCCGCCGAAAAACGAGAAGGTTGTCGGACCCCTGGTACAAGCGACATTGATATCCCATTCGATGGCGCTTCCCTGGCTTTTCAGTTCAATGAAGAAGTTCAGTATCTTTTCGAGATCGCCGGGCACCACCTTTGTAAAAAACAAACTCCCTTCGGCATCTTCCTGAAACAAATCCTCGGAATCATCGAGTACCTTTATAACCTTACCGTCAAAGTCACAAAAAAACGAAAACTTTTTTACGCGTTCTTCCATCCTTTTATGCTGCTATTAGTTTTTCTGCTATATCTACAGCATCCTGAGCACCGGATGCAAAACCATCGGCACCTATCTGCCTCCAAAGTTCCGGCGCCACTCTGAACGGGTAACCGCCTACGAGTATCTTCATATCGGTTGGCGTGGAAGGTGATGAGCGGATGGCCCGGATCATCTCTTCCACAGCCGTGAGATGGAAGGTCATGGTCGCAGAGATGGCAATGATCTTCGGCTTTATCTCACCGATGAACCTGATCACACCCGCGATGGGCATGTTGGCGCCCAGGTAATAGGTATCCCAACCGCTCATCTCGAAAAAATCGGTTACCATCCGGGCTCCCATTTCATGCAGTTCACCCGGCACACAGGTGGTTATCATTTTTTTATTCTTCTTCTCACCGGTGAAGAGATACGGATATAACTGCGACATCACCAATTGGGTGGCCGCTGTACAAAAATGTTCCTGGGCTACCGAGATCCTGTTGTTTTGCCACAATCGCCCGATCTCATACTGTACCGGCTGAAAAACATTCAGATAGACATCCCTGACCTTCATTCCCTGCTTTACTGCATTTAAAACCAGTTCAAGTGCGGTATTCCGGTCGCCTATGAGCAGCGATTCAAGGTACCTGGCCGCCATAGGGTCGAGCATGGTTTCGCATGCCGGAATGGAAAGCGTTCCCTCTGTTTCAAGAAGTTTTTTCCTTCCCCTGGCCAACGCCGCGATCACAAGCTCCGCTTCATCGGCATCGAGGACCGCACGCATCTGGTCACCGATCAGGTTATAACTCTCAGCGACATCCTTCATGGGTACCTTTACCGAAGAGAGAAAAGTCCGCAACCATGATGAAAATTCCTCGAACAGCGCCGGCTGACCTGCCCATACCGCCTCACCAAGAAAGGAAAGGATCCAGGTGACATCATTCTTGAAATTCGTTTTCTGATGATCCGTATAGCGTGCAGCCATGTCGGGCCGCAAGGCAAAATGCGCCTCAAGGATCTTTTCCGGAAGCCAGGATTTCATTCCGTTCAGCTTGCCCTTTATAGTTCCATCGGATATCATAGTGAACCAATTATCTTAAATAATTCTGAACAACCTATAATCGTAAAATTCAAGGTTCCTTTACCGATCTGAAAAAATAAATACCCCCCTCGTTCAGGCCGTCATTGATGATCCCTTCGAATGTCTGGTCCATAAGAATCCTCAATCGTTTCGGTTCGAGGTACTGTGCGGTGACGGTCACCGAATTATCCGAAAACACTTTGACCTTCCCATAGTTCAATACGAAACCTTTCCCCTTGGGATTGCGGATCAGTTTTGAGTCGCTGAAGACGACAAAGGCGGGAGAACCGGGGATAACCCCGGCCGCAAAATATTCAAAGGTGCCGATCTCCATCCCGGTAATGGCATCGGGCGACTTCTCCTTTAGGTTCCCTTTTTCCGTCAGCCGGCATTTTGCATACCGGATGACCACCTTCACATTTTCGCCAGCAGAAAGAGCATTTACCAAGCTGTCGAAATCCTTAATTTGCCGCGTCTGGGCAAAAATCGACGGATCAGCCCATTGAAGGAGAAGAAACAGCGGTACAAGGTATTTCCAGTTAACCTGCATATACTGTTTAAAGCGTTCACGCAAATATACCCAATAACAAATCTGATTCAAAACACAACTTCTGAAATAATATCCCGCTTCCACCTGGATCATCTTTTAGACGAACCATTGCTTCAGCCGGGATGATGCATAGGATAAGACACCGATTTAGTACTTTTGCGGAAAACTTTCAGCCGTTTTCAAACAACTGTTAAAACCGCTTCCATGAAACGATCTACCGTTACACACCTCCTCCTGACCATCCTGCTGGTCTCTTTTTCGATTCCGATGAATGCACAGTTCATAACGCTGGCGCGGAAAATCAAAGGCATGCACGGCGGCGACAACGACGTGGCCACTGTGATACTCGATGCGCACACCTTCCGGGTTTATCAGGCGGTGGTCGACACGCTCAGCAGCAGCAAGGTGATCAAAGATCTCACCAAAGATCCCGTGAAACGTACCGTGGTTTTTAACAACGGGAAAAGCAAAATTACCCTGAAGGTCGATTCACTGGAAACAAAACTGTGTCAGATCACCGTACTGGCGCCACATCAGGAGGAGCAGCAGAAAAAAGCGACCGATCAGGCCGTGGAAACCATTCTAATGGTCAGTAAAAAGCTGGGAATCCCCTGTACGGTCGATAAACACTGATCTTTACCGATTCATATAATCCTTCAGGCGGATGAGGAACTCCGACTGTTCGGCCGGAGTCATCAGGTAATCGAGTCTTCCGATCGACTGCTGCAGGTCGAAATAGCGCTTTACGAAAGTATGGAATGACGTGTTGACCGAAATCCCGGTCGAGAGATTTTGTTGTTGTGCGTCCAGGACATCGAGAATACTTTTCTTCCCGAGAAGATACTGGTTGTTCACGATTTCAAAATTCTTCGAGGCGGCGGTTTCCGCCACTTTCATCTGCTTCAGGTCGTAGTGGGCAGCCATCAGGGCCGACAGGTTGGATTGGATCGATGCTTCGAGCTGGTCGATGGCTGATTGTTGTTCGCTTTTTAGTTGTGCCAGGGTCAGCCGTGCTTTCCGGGTGACCGCATCATTTTTCAAACCTGTGAACAGCGGGATCTCCACTTTGGCGCTTACACTCCATGAATAACCGGGGTAGGTAACCATAAGTCCTCCCGGCATCTCATACGCCGGCTGATACAACCGGTTGGAATAATTCCCGTAAGCAGTGGCCGTGGGAATATACCTTGAAATGCTGCCCGACCGGTAAGCGCGCTGCTGGGCTTCGATTAAAAAGCGGTACTGATGGATAACGGGTGCATTTGCGATACCCTCCTTCACCAGAAACTGTCCGAGCCGCTGTAACCTGATGGGATCGTCGAGTATCCGTAAGAATGCCGAATCTGCGATCAGGAGTCCCGATTTTTCCAGCCTGAATTCAGCCAGATCGTAGGAGGTCAGACTTTTGACATGGATCAACCGGAGAAGCCGGTAGGAGGCCTGGGTGATGGAAGCATAGGATGAGATCACGTTCCGTTTGGATTGGGCCACTTCAATCTGCCAACGAAGCACCTCATCTTCACCCGCCGAACCGGTCTCTTTTTTCATCTTTGAAACCTCGAGATTCGACCGGGTGATCATCAGGTTATTGATCAGAAGGTAAAAATTGGTACGGCTTTCCAGAATGTCGAGATAGGCCTGGGCAACCTCGTTGGCGGTTGCAAGTTTCCGGTCGTTGAAACCCTCTTCGCGGGCCGCCTGTCTTGACTTGTTCACTTTCAGATCGGACCAGAGCGGTTCGGAATAGAGGGTCTGGGAAGCGCCGGCAGTTGCAGTTACCGATTGCGGCGGGAGGTAATTTACCGGGTCATTTAGAGTTCCCGTGGCATTCACACTCACATACGGGAGCAGGGCCGACCGGGCTATGTTAATATCTTCGGACCCCGACAGGACCCCGAACCTGCCGGCAACCAGATCGCGGTTGCTGTCGAGTGCAACGTTGATCACCTGGGGCAACGAAATAAACCGCACCGATGTATCCTGTTTCCTGAGATCGACGACGGTGGCTTCGGTAAAGAGATCCCATGAAATCACTTTCAATCCCAGTTTTGCAAAGGTTCCCAGGTTGAGGAAAAATCCTTTGCCTGTCATCAGTTCCACCGGCAGGGTCGAGGCGTTCTGTCCCAGCAGGATCTGCTGTATATTCAGGGCGATCCGCTTGGATATCCGGCTGATGATACGGGGATAAACCGATGCGAGGGCACCTGCTTCGACCAGGGATTCGTCAAACCCGAAAACAGGAATCTTCCGGGCAACCAGCGAATCGATAAGAACCGATAATTCGGAAAACGGCAGCCGGAATAGGGCATCGAGATACAGGGCTCCGCCATCGGAGGGGATCTCCCGGAGGATGGCATCGGCCGAAGTGTCGGCCAGGATCAGGTTCAGCCTGATTCCGTCGACCGTATCATATTGCGCTGCCGGCCGGCGTTCGGGATTGATAACCTCATAGTAATCCCTGCTGATCACCAGTGAAATATTATTGAAGG
This sequence comes from Alphaproteobacteria bacterium, assembly GCA_009928665.1. Classification (GTDB taxonomy): domain Bacteria; phylum Bacteroidota; class Bacteroidia; order Bacteroidales; family FEN-979; genus CAIVAT01. The sequence continues at coordinate 31,176 of SACF01000029.1, read as the reverse complement.
GAACGACCTTTTTCAATTCTGCAATCTCGTTGCTGATCGATGGTTTAAGCTGGATGTAAGATAGGTTTTGCATTCCGCTGCATCCTTTGGTCCAGGGCAGGCGTTGCAGTTCATGGTTGATGACCATGGCGGCTACAACCGGCTTTGAAAGACTTTTCCGTGACGCCAGGTCATGAGAGGCCAGCACGCCCATTGAAATGATGAGGTCGACCGAAGGATCCGAAAGCAACCGGGAGTTGATCGTTCGTACACTTTCAGCCGTCCACGACCCCGTGGTTTGCTGAACATCGGCGAAGTCGACCTGTACCTGACCGGCCATCAGGTTCCGGACCTCCTGCACCACGTACGTTTGCATGGTTCCGTTGACCTCCGATTTGCCGTCGTAAACAACAGCCACCCGGATCCTGCCGGTCCCGAAATTTATTGCCTGTTGAGCCGCTGCACCCGGCGCCAGACTCAGTAAAATTCCGGTCAGGATCAGGGTTCCCGGGATCTTTAAGGCGGAGCCCGTTGACTTTTCGCTTTTACCCCCTGAGGTACCGGTTGATTTCTCCTTTCTTTTCGCCCGCTTTTCAAGGAACAACGCCATTTTTTCGTACACGATAGGTACTACAATCAGGGTCAGGAACATCGAGCTTGTCAGTCCGCCGATCAGTACCCAGGCCAGTCCGTTTTTCCATTCGGCGCCCGCCCCCGAGGCTGTTGCGATGGGAAGCATACCGAAGATCATGGCACAGGTGGTCATAAAAATCGGGCGGATCCGCATGGTTCCGGCATCGATGAGGGCGCCCCGGATGGTTTCACCTACGGCACGCCGTTCATTCGCCCGGTCAACGATGAGGATTGCGTTTTTGGCGACGAGCCCCACCATCATGATCAACCCAAGGATGGAAAAAACATTGATGGTGTTTCCCGTGAACGCAAGCGCAAGGATGGCTCCGATCAGGGCGACGGGGATCGAAAAGAGGACCACGAAAGGATAGGCAAATGAATCGTAGAGGATGACCATGATGAAGTAAACAAAGATAATTCCTGCAATCAGGGCCACAAACAGACTCAGAAAGGAGGTCAGCATCTCAGCCTGGTCGCCGCCAAATCCGATCCGGGTCCCCGCTGCTTTCTGATCGCCGTTCCGGGCTGCGAACGACTGGATCACGGAACCGCTGGGAGCGCCGTCGGTATAAGCGCTCACGGTAGTCAAAGCATTGCGGTTCTTCCGTTCCAGCTTGGTCGGACCCGACGACTGGTATATGGTTGCAAACTGCTGAAGTTCGATGGTCTCTTTTTTCAGGTTGACAAATGTCAGATGGGCCAGGTTATCGGGGTTGGTACGGTCAAACTTGTCGAGCGCTACCCGGATGTCGTACTGATTCGATCCCTCCCGGTATTTTGAATCGTTGTTGCCGGTAAGGGCGATCTGCAAAGTCGAACCCACATCGGTCACGGTAAGCCCCAATGCAGCCATTTTCTGCCGGTCAATTTCCACGCGGGTTTCAGGATTTCCCCTCGTGGCCGAGAATTTCAGATAGGTCACGCCGGGTGTCAGGATCAGGTTGCGGGCCACGATGGCTGCCGTTTTCATGATACTGTCGTATTGGATGCCGGTGATCTCCACGTTTACCGGGGCGCCACTGGTTCCTCCTGTAAAGTCGATCTGATTGATGAAGACCTTCACGCCGGGAATGTCGGAAATGCGTTCTTTTACCTTTTTTCCCAACAGGGTCGTGGATAACGATCGTTCTTCGGCAGGACAAAGTGTGACGACCACCTCGGTTTGATTGTCACTGGATATCCCGTCGGTCCCCTTTCCGACATTGGTCAGGATGCTGACCACCTCGGGAAAAGCCGCGATCCGTTTTTCGATCTGGCGGGTGATCCGGTTGTTTTGTTCGAGGGTGGTTCCCGGTGCGAATTCGAGCGCAACTGAAAACTGGCTCCGGTCGGTCTGTTTCATGAATTCAAAACCGGTCAGACCTGCAACGGGGATCATCAGGGTGATCAGCAGGGCTGCCGACACCACAGTGACCACTTTACCCGGGTGAAGCAGGCTCCATTCGAGCAAGCGGGAATACTGAACCGTAAGGTATTTGAAGGCCCGTTCAAATCCTTTCCCGAAACGGTTCAGCAGCGATTTTGAATCGTAAGCCTCCAACCGCGCAAACCGGGAGGCCAGAATGGGGGTGACGGTAAAAGATACGAACAGCGAGGTGAGGGTCGACACGAGGATGATGATCGAAAAGCCGCGAACGATGTCGCCGATCAATCCGGTGGTAAGCGCCAGGGGAACGAACACCACGATATCGACAAACGTGATGGACACAGCCGCGAATCCAATTTCCGTACGTCCCCGGAGCGCCGCGACAAAACGGTTTTCGCCCTGCTCCAGGTGATGGTAGATGTTTTCGAGCACCACGATGGAGTCGTCGACCAGGATGCCGATGACCAGCGAGAGGGCCAGCAGGGTGAAGAGGTTCAGGCTCATCCCGAAGATCCACATCACCACGAAGGCGGTGGTCAGCGAGCAGGGAATCGACACCATGACGATCAGGGAGGTACGCAGGGAATGCAGGAAAAGGAACATTACCGCGGCAACCAGGAGAATGGCGAGCCCGAGATCCTCCATCACCGCGTGGGCAGCCTTCATGGTATAAACGCTTTGATCGTCGGCAATGCCACAGTGCAGGCCGATATCCCGGTAATCTGCTTCAAGCCGGATGAGCTCTTTCCGAACCATTTCGCACACCTTCACCATGTTGGCGTCGTTCTGTTTTTGGATTTCGAGGCCCAGCGCGTTAATCCCGTTGAAGCGGCTGATCCGAACGGGATCGATAGTCCCGTCCTGGACCTCGGCGACGTCGCGAAGCCTAATTTCACCGCCGCCGGCCGAAAAGCCCACCACCAGATTGTTCATCTCTGTGAGGGAGGTGAACTTACCGGCGACGCGTACCACGAACTGACGCGAAGGATCGATGAGCTTCCCGGTAGGAAAATCAAGGTTGGCGGTGTACAGGGCATTGGCGATCTGGCTGAGGGGCAGCCCGTAAGCCCGGGCTTTCTGCGCATCCACATTGACGCGGATCTCCCGTTTCTGTCCCCCTGTGATGGTGATATTTCCTACCCCGGGTACACGCGACAGGGCAGGCTTTATCTGGTCATCCACCAGGGTGTAAAACCGGGCCGGGGGAATTTTGGCGGTGAGGGAGAGGCGAAGCACGGGCATTTGTCCGGCTGAATAAGTGAAAAGCGAGGGTGTTTTGGCATCCTTAGGAAGGGTCGAAAGTATTTCATTTACTTTCCGCTGAACATCCTGAACGGCGAAGTTGATCTTTGCCGACCGGTAAAACTCAAGGAAAACGATCGACAATCCCTCATAGGAGACCGAAGTGATGTTTTTCACCTTTTCGATTCCCGACACGGCATCCTCCACAACCCGGGTAACATTGTTCTCGACTTCGCCGGGCGAAGCCCCCGGGTAAATGGTCTGTACCGTCACGTAAGGCGCGTCGATCTTCGGCAGCAATTCATAACCCAGCTGGAAATATCCGAATACTGCGAGCAATCCCATCGCCAGGAAGATCACGATGATAAAAGAGGGCCGTTTGAGTGCTGATTCGGTGAGCGACATCGGGAAGGTTTACGACATGCTGATTTTTTTTTGTTCCTGTGCCAGGGTGGCCGGACTCATTCTTCTTTAGCAACAATCACCACCCGGGCCCCGTCGGTAAGGTTGTTCTGGCCGCTGGTAACCACGAGTTCGCCCTCCCCGAGACCGTTCATCACTTCGAGCATCTGATCCGATTCGCGACCCAATGTGATGTCGCGGAGGGAGGCCAGATTTCCCCGGATAACGAAAACCTGGGCGTGCCTCACGCTGCCGGTAAGGGCTTCGCGGGGGATGGCCAACGCGTTCCGGGATGTGACTGAAATAAAGTTCACCCGGGCAAACATCCCGCCTTTCAACGGAAATAACGCCGGGTTAAGTAGTCTGATTTCAACGGGGAAGGTATGGTCATCGTCGGCCTTCGAAGCAATGCTTTCCACATAGCCGTAAAAGCGATGGCCGGGATAGACATCGGTGGTGATCTCTACCGAATCTCCTCCATGAAGCATGAAGGCATCCTTTTCCGATACATTCACCTTAACCTTCAGGGTGGCAATGTCGACGATGCTTCCCAGCGACGAATTAAGCTGAACGTACGACCCTTCATTCACTTTCCGGCTGTTTACCGTTCCGTTGATGGTCGCCTTCACGCGGGTATCATCGAGCGCCTTCTGCGAGCGGGTCATATCATTTTCGGCCGATTGCATGTCGAGCCTTGATAGATCGAGCTGGGCGGCGGAAATCGAATTCTGCTCGTAGAGCGTTTTGTTTCGTTCGAAATCGCGCTTAGCCTTGAAAAAGTTGATTTCGGCCCGTGCCAGATCCGACCGGCGCACCAGATCGTCGATTTCAACCAGCACCATCCCCTTCCTGACCTGATCGCCGATGTTGAAATGGAGGGACTTCACGATACCCTGGGCCTCGGAGATGATCTCCACGTCGTTTACCGGATTGATCACCCCAACCATACTTACCTGGTCGGAGAGCAACTGCTTTTTGATCTTCGTCACACTCACCGGGACATCGCTGAGAATATCCTGCCGGTCTCTTCGCTCCTTCTTCCGGCCGATGAAAAAAATTAAAACCAGAAGGAGAAGAACCGCAACAATCGCGATTATGGGAAAAAGAAATCGTTTCATGTCTGCATTATTCGCCTTTAAACTCCGGCTTTCGCTTCTCGAAAAAGGCATTGAGCCCTTCAAGATAATCTTTGCTGTTCCCTGCCACCCTTCGCAACATGTCGATGTGTTCGAAAGTTTGCGGCGACAACGGCAATGCATTGCCAAGGATATTCAACTGTTGTTTAATCACGCGGATGCTGAGGGGGGAATTTTCGAGGATCTTCTCCGCCATCCGGATTGTGAACGCCTCCAGTTCCTCGGGAGGGACGACGTGGTTGAGGATTCCCAGGGTCAGGGCTTTTTCTGCAGGGATCGGATCGGCTGTGAAGAACATCTCTTTGGCAGTGTGGGAGCCGATGATATCGATGAACTGCAGGATCCCCGAGGTGTTATAAGGAACTCCGATCTTGGCCGGTGTGATGGCCAATGAAGTTCTTGGAGTTCCGATCACCATATCGCAGACAAAGGCAATGTTGCAGGCCCCGCCCCAGATACTGCCCTCGGCCATGGCAATAACCGGTGCCGGAAAATCAATGATGCTGCGGATTACCTTTTGAAGGGGGTTGTCGTAAGCCAGCGGATCACTCCCGTCGCGGGGAAGCTCCTCAATGTTAAAACCGGCCGACCAGACCTTGGTGCCTTTGTTGGCACGGAGGATCACCACCCGTGCCTTTCGCATCAACATCTCATCCAGGGCATCGATCAGGTTGCACAGCATTTCAAAACTCAGTGCATTCCGCTTGACATCATGATCCATCGTGATCCAGCCAATCTGATCGCGGAAATCTGTTACAACTAAGCTCATGGTATATGACTTTTCTGATTCTGTTCTGTAAAGAAAGTACTTTTACCCGATGATGCACATCGTGAAACAGACGACGGTCAAAGGTTTAAAATCCTTATTGCAGGATCACTTTTTTAATTTCGGTGTAATCCTTCGTCCCGATCTTCAGGAAATAGATCCCGCGGGGATGGGAAGAGAGGTCGATCTGAACCGATTTCCCGTTCCACTCAAACCGGTCAACGACTTTCCCGGTCAGGGTCATGAGTTCTAAAAGACCCGTCGGTACGTTAAGATTTCCGGTCGAAGTGATCGAAAGCAACCCTGATGTCGGATTGGGACGGATGGTGATCTCCGCTCTGTTTGATTTATCGGCGCCTGTCCCGACCAGGATCGGATTTTCGGAGAACACAACCATATTGCATGCAACATCGAGGTAGGGATTAAAGGTATCGCTGCAGTCGCTGCAGGTAACGCCGGTTACACAGTCGGGATGATGGGGATGACACAGGTCGACATAATTTTCGTAGAGGATATATTTGAGTTCGACGCCCGAACCGGTCACGTAAGGAGTCATGTTGAAATTGAACCATGGCGCGATGGAACCGGGGCACCATCCGGCCCGGTTGTAATACCAGGTTCCGTTCTGCGGCTGACAGGCATCGGGATTGGGACTGCAATCGGCCCAGTTATGTAGTTCAAAGACAGCCTCTCCGTTAACCCAGATATGATGGGTTGCCTCGTAGAACTCTGCTGCATTTCCGGTGTTAAGGTCTCCCCATCCATGTCCGGTCGAAACCATCTTCAGGGTCGCCGCCGTGGCATCCGACGGGAAAGAGTAGTTGCGGATCTCAAGGGGCTGTAGATTGGCATAATCACCGAACGGATAGTCCCCTTTCCAGATTTCGTGTACGCTACTGTAACGATGTTCCGGGGTTCCTTCGGTGTAATTCAGGACGAGTTTATAATAGTATCCGTTGTCGAGGGTGGCACAATTAAGCCGGAATTCGGTCCGGCCCAGCAGCAGCGACATGTAGTCGGTGAGGTCGATGGTATGCGAACAGGCCACGCTGTAAGGGGTAATGTAACGGATAATCTCGTACCATAAACCATCATGTCCTTTCACGTCGATGCTGGCGATACGGTCATATTCACCGCAACCGCCCGGCGGACAGGATACGGTCAGGGTCGCCATGATCTTGTTGAACGCCCCGAGGTAGGAAGGAAGATCGGCTATGACAACCTGACTTACATTGTTAGGATTGAGCCAGACATTTTCGGCAGCCACGACCTCCGTGTTGGTGGCAGTCGGAACGATGTTGATGCCGATGGTCTCCTGGGCCGATCCCCCGAAATTATTGGTAGATACCACCGTAAGATCATAATTGCCGTATGATGGCGGGGTCCACCAGGCAATATAATGTCCGTTCTGGAAAGTCTGGGCATGGATGGTCTCCCCGTTGATCAGGAATTTGACATCTGAAACGCTGAAGAGCAGGGGATAGGTAATGGTCGAATAGGTCGACAGGAGGATTTTCGAAAGAGCAGGAACATGAACATCGCCTTCCAGCGGGTGGCGGGGATCGATATCGGGGGTATGGAGCAGGGGATCGAGGGCCATGAAGGTGTTGATTACCGGTTCGGCCGGGTTGAAAGTGCCGTTGCCGGGCTGGGTCGCCCTGACCGTCACAAGTCCCTGCGCCCCGGTTAGGGTCAGGATGTTGCCGTTGAGGGTGGCAGGACCCGACAGTATCTCAAACGAAACCGGCAATCCCGAGGTTGCTGTTGCCTCGAGCGCAAAGGGAGGATCGGTGACCAAATGGTCGGGGATCTGCGGGAACGAGATGGCCTGGTACCCGGGATCGAGGGTACCGTTGAAGTTCGAAGTCGGACCGGTCATGGCAAAGTTCAGAAGATCCGAATCCCGCTCGCCGGTCCCGATCTCACACTCCAGTTTGGTGATGGAGGTGTTATTTCCACCCGGCACACCCTGGTTGAATTTGTAATACAACTGGAGGTTGGGTTCCGTCCCGGTGAGCTCATTGGTCATCATGTCCTGAATTTCAGTCTGGGAAAGACCTTTGTCCCATACCGAAACTTCATCGACCCGGCCACCGTAAACAAAATTAAAGCCTCCCAGCAGGCTCTTTCCAATGGCAAAGTTCACCGTGGGCCCCTGAAAAGTTCCAGAAGCGGGTTTACTTCCCTTCAGCGCCCCGTTCACATACAATTTAATGGCAGTACCGTCGTAAATCCATGCAATATGCTGCCATACCTGAGGAATTACGGTGTTGGCAGGCGCCACGTATTCAAAGAAGCCCGCCGTGGTCACCAGCCTGCACTCAAGTACCCCGTTGCTAAGCTGGATCAGGTAAAACTCGGCCGTGCCCGAACCGGCGCGGAATCCCATGTATCCCTGACCGTAGGCAAGGGCATCACAATAAAACCAGCCGGTCATCGACAACTGGTTGGTTCCCGACACATACTGGGATGCGTTGGGCAATTGGGTAAAATCATCGACCATGTCGAAATGAAGATACTGGTTCGACTGCGCAAAGAGCATGACCGAAACCAGGAAAAATCCAAAGAAAGTAAATAGCTTTTTCATGGGGAAAGGTTTTTATAGATTCACAAATATAATGAATTCAAAAGTTCAAAAATCAAAATCGAAAATCAGGCATTGGGAGTTGGATATAGGGCATTAGGGAAAAATGAATTTATATTTTGCATTTTGCATTTTACATTTTGAATTCTCTCAGGGTGTCCACCAAATCTTATTTCCCGGCGCATCTCCTCCCTGCCTGGCGATTGCTTCTGCGGTGTTGGCCGCGTTATATTCGACCTCCGACGGCGGGTAAGGCAACCGGAAATGTGCAATCGGCAATCCTTCACGGGGTGTCTTTCCCGTCCGGCGCACCAGGGCGTAAGCTTCCCAGGGTTGCCTGAAGGCATCGACCATCCACTGGGTATAGATGAATTCCAGTTTTTCCTCCTCGGTTTTCGCCATCCAGCTTCCATAGTGGACCAGTACCGATGAAGCATTCAGATCTTCAGGGATCGGGATCATCTCCGGAAAGGTCATGCCCGACAGCGGCAGTTTTGAATTCTTGGCGACCGACATCCACCATTCAACCGAGGCGTTAATCCCGTTCATGTATTCATTGTCGGCCATCTCCTTGTCAACCCCTACACCGATTCCCCGGAACCAGGCTTCGGCTTTGATAAAGTGAACCTCCGCGCCGGTGATGATGATGATGGGCATATAGTTTTCATCGTCGATGATGAAATAGTTAAACGGTGAATATTTGCAGGTCTCGCCTTTGATGTTGAAAGAGCCGGTCTGGTCGCGGTGGCTGTCGTACGGGATCCCCCCTTCCGACGGAGTGCTGGCATCGGGGTTCTGCGGATAAGGTTTCCACTGGCTGGCATTATTGGTTTCGAAAAAGATATAGGCACGCGGATCGAATATCCCGGTTCCATCGGGATTCTCATTTTCCGACAACCGGTGCCAGATGTTGGTTCCCATCCGCAGGTTCTTATGTTCCCGGAAGGACCAGCTCAGGCTTTCATTTTTAAAACCGACCGCGGCCGGCCAAAGGCAGGCACTCTCAAGTTTTGAAGCGGCGAAATCGTACCCCACGAAGACCGGTCTGTTTTCTTCGATAATCTCTTTGATGATCTGTCCCGCGATCACCGGTTCCTTTTCCGACATCCGCATGGCATGGCGCAGGCGGAGGGAGTTGGCGAGTTTCCGCCACTTTTTCATGTCACCGTTGAAAAGCTTGTCGAAGACGACAAATGATTTATAGGGTTCCACCAGGGGAGCCGATTCATCGATGGTTTCGTCGGCCCACTTCAGATTTTCAAGCAACGACAGGTAAATATCACGTTGTTTGTCGAATTTCGGCCTCAGGTATTCCAGGTTCTGAAATCCGTATCCCGCCTGGCTGAAGGGAATATCGCCGAAAAGATCGGTCACGTGGAAGGTTTTCATGGCCATGGTGATCTTCAGCATCGCTTTCATATTCAGAACACCCGGTGATTCGCTGTATGCGCTGAACCTTTTTTCAAGCTCCCTGATTTCGGGCAACGATCCGTAGTAATTACTCCAGATCTCTTCGGTGCCGAGGGTAAAATTCCCCCACCCTTCCTTGGTCAATGCCGCTAACTGCGACTGCTTGTACAGAATCTCGTTGTTGATGTAAAACTGCTCGTTCCATCCAAGCTGAAGCGAGGAGATCACCGCGTTGAACAACGACCCGTCGCTGGCCGACGTGAAAGAACTCGGGTCAGTATTTATTTCCGTGAAATCCTTTTTGCAGGAAGAGAAAAACACGATCAGGAAGAGGGTTGATAAGAGCGCTGGTATTTTTGTTGTCATGATCATTGATAAGAGATAAATTTAATTCAAAATTTAAAGTCAGAAAAAATGTAAAATGAAAAATGCAGGGTGCAAAATGCAAAATATGTTTGAGCGTTGAGAAGTGAGTGTGTTTTTCATCAGTGACGAAGATATTTTTATCTTATTTTTTTAGTAATGTCTGTAGGATTGTTAGATTTTGCAGTTACTACAGATTTTGCAGTAATTCCAGTCAATTCATTCGTTTCCCTCAAAAGATCTGTAAGGTTTTCATTGTCAGGAAGAGTCAGTTTTGCAGTCTTAATGAGCTTTAGCCAGAACTGTGTTTCTCTGAGCTCCTTAAGAACGATCTGCATTTTGTGCACAAAATCCGCCCTGCTTTCACCAGCCCTTGCTTCCTCATAATTGGCTCCGACAGAAGTAACTGCCCGAAACAACTGGTTGTATATGTGCCGACCAGCATAGGTTTTACAAAGTCTTTTCTCCAGATTGATGACGTTTACAGCCATGATCATAAACCGATCTAATAATTCATCATAAAATCTATTCATCCCTGCCATGCTAAATATTCCGCTTAGTAAATGAATTTTTCAATCCATAACCCTTCCTCATTCTTTATTTTTCATTTTTAATTTTGCATTTTGCATCTTGCATTTAGAATGCGGCCGTAATCCCAAATGTGAGCGACAACGTCCCCGGCAGCGACGCCCACTCAAACCCCTGCGCGTTGCCCGACCCCATGATCCCTTCGGGATTGATCTTGTCGGGCAGGCTGGAGTAAATGTAAAAGAGGTCGCGACCGACAACCGACAGGGTCAGGTTTTTAAAGATCTTCAGTTTTTCCATGACCTTACTCTGGAAGCTGTACGACAGCGATATTTCCCGCATCTTGATCCACGAATTCTCCAGGATTCCCGGGGTTGACAGCAGTTTGCCCCATCCGCCTGCGTTGGGCAGGTACTTGTAATAGTAGTGCACTACCTTGTCGTTCGGGGTTCCGTCGGCATAAACACCGGGAAGGATGACCCCGATATTCGAGGTGTTACCGTCCGGGTCGGTGTAGGGCAACCCGCCGCCTTCGCGTTCGAGCAGGGTTTCGGGACTCTGACCGGTCTGCAGGGAGATCACATACGAACCACAATAGATGTCACCGCCCCATTTGCAGTCGATCAGGCAGGCCAGCCGGAAGCCCTTGTACAGAAACTCGGTCTGCCATCCCGCCAGGAAATCGGGTGAGGCATTGCCAACCGGCACCCGGGTGTCGGTGATCTGGTACTTTGTCCCTTCATCATTGAGAATGGGTTGACCGTTTTCATGATACACATAATCGTACCCGTAAATGGTTCCGTATTCATCGCCTTCGCGCAGCGCCATGGCCGGCCCGTTGAGCCCCCATATATCGGCCAGCGGGTATATCTCGGCATAATCGCCTAGGCTTTTGACCACATTGCGGTTCCGGGAAAAATTCAATGACGACCGGATGGCAAAATTCCGGGTCTGAACCGGGATGGTGTTCAGGATGATCTCAAAACCGGAGTTGGTGATCACCCCCTCGTTGATCGTGATCCCCGACGCGCCCGAACTTACCGGCACCGGCAGGTTGCTCAGGATCTGCGAATAACAGTACTTGTTGTAATAGGTGAAGTCGAGGTCGATGCGGCTGTCGAGTACTCCGACATTTAACCCGACCTCCCAGGTATTTACGCGTTGGGGCAGCAACTGGTAAGGGGGAATGGTCGTGGGAAAGGAAGCGGTTTGTTCCCCGCCGAAAATTCCCGAAGAATAGTTGAAATCGAGCATGTAAGGATCGGTGTCGGTAGCCGAGTTGGCAAAGGCGCCCCGGATTTTAAGCATGCTGAGCCACTTCACTTTTTCACTGATCCCGAATGCTTTGGTGGCAATAAAACTCAGCGATACCGAGGGATAAAAATAGGAATTGCTCGAACTGGGCAGGGTCGACGACCAGTCGTTCCGGCCGGTCAGCTCTAAAAAGAGGTAATCGTCCCATCCCAGGTTGAGAAAGGAAAAGACGGAATTGGTGCGTTCGCGCATCACCGATTCGCCGGGAACCATATCGCTTGGCGAGTTGCCGGGAATCGTCACAACCACCTCACCCTGTTCGTTGGTGTAATAGGTTGGCGAAGTGTAATTGTCGAAAGTGTACCGGTTCGGAAAGTACCAGGTGCCTGAATGGCCCCGGATCTCATAGAGATAATAATTCCACCGGTTGGCCCCGAGACTGAATTTTACATCAAGCTTTTTGTGGAGAAACCCCTCTTTATTGGCTGTGATCAATCCTTCAAAAATATCGGAATAGGTCCGGTTCAGGCTGTTGGCATAATAGCCGTCCGTGATACCCAATGCATCCGTCGGCTTATTCTGGGTGGTATACTGATCGAGATTGAAATCCCGACCGGCTCTGCCCGTCACACTCAGCCACGGGGTAATCTCATAGGTCAGGGTCAGCGCCCCGATATATTTGTCGCGTTTTAGCGTGGTGTTGTTGCTGTAATAATCCCACCAGAGATAGGGATTAATGTAAAGGAACGGGTAGCCTTCCTGTGGATTCCGCGACCCGTCGGGATTGGCGTAGTACTCCCGGTCGATGCCCTTGTAACTCCGGGGCCAGGAATAGAGAAATCCTTTGCTGAACGACTCCTGCGATTCACCGAGCATCGGACTGTTTTTCCGGTTAAAGTTGATGTATGAAAGGGTCAGGTCGGCAAAAACTTTCGAGGATATCTTTAACCCGGCCCCCAGGTTGATGGTGGTCCGGTTAAAATTGCTGTTGCTGATGATTGCCTGATTGTCCTGCCGGGTGATGGATACCCGCAGGCTTCCCTTGTCGTTCCCTCCCTGGGCTGAGATATTGTATGTCTGGGTCGAGCCGTCACGAAAGGCCGATTTATAGTTATCGGGCATCGGTTCATAGGACCGCATCTTCCCATCCCACCACTTCACCATCTCGCCGTTCATCTTCGGTCCCCACGACACAGCGGAACCGTAATAACCGAACTCCTCCGTCGTGGAACGGGTATCGCCCTGCTGGTTGATGATCAGGTTGTCGGTGCCGTAGATTCCCGGATAGAGCAGAGTGTCGCCGCTTTTCGGGAAGGTCGGAGGCGTGAATGAGATCGGTCCGCCGGCGCCATAGGTGTTCTGCATTTCCCTGAAACGGTAGGGATGGTTCCATTTATAACTGTAATTGAATGTCACACCCAACCCTTCCTGTTTTTTACCCCGCTTGGTGGTGATCAGGATGACCCCGTTGGCACCCCGCGATCCGTACAAAGCCGAAGCGGCGCCGCCTTTTAAAACATTGTAGGTTTCAATATCGATGGGATTGATGTCGGCGATCGGGTTCCCCCAGTCAACCCCCCGTCCCACGTTTTCCTGGCCGGGAATGTTCTCGAGCGGTACATTATCGACCACGATCAGGGGTTGGTTTTTCCCGCTCAGGGTATTGTTCCCGCGGATGACAATGCGCGTAGAACCCCCTTCCAACCCGTCGTTCTGCGAAATCTGAACCCCGGCGGCCCTGCCGATCATCCCGTTGAGGATGTTGGGCGGATTCGACTGCTGCACCAGGTTGGCCTCTATCTTTTGGGTTGAATAGCCGATCTCCCGCTCCTGCCGCCTCACGCCGAAAGCGGTTACCACGTACTCCTGAAGATCCTGGGTTGAAACCAAAAGCATCACGTCGATCCGTGTCTGAATCCCGACAATGATCTCCCGTGCCTCATAACCGATGTAACTGAACCGCAACGTGTCCCTTGACGAAACCCCCGTCAGGTTGTAGTTTCCGTCGATATCGGTGATCGTTCCCCGCGTGGTTCCTTTGATCATGATGGTCACCCCCGGAATGCCGGTGTTATCCTCCTCCGAGGTTACTTTCCCCGTAATGGTGACTTGCTGCGCGAAGGCAAGATGGGCTAAAAGAATGAAAATCAAGAGTAAAAAATTGGCTCTCATATCGGAATAAAGTTAGTCAGACGCAATGGTTCAGGAGCGTCAAAGTTATCAAAATAAAAAAATGGTTAGCGGATTACTTTGCTCTTAACCGATAAAAAAAACCTGTTCACCTATTTTATCCAATCCGTTGTTTCGACATACATAGTTTTGTACCACCTTCTTTCCCGGTCAGTAAAATCAACCCTCCCGGATTGAAGACACTATTATAATGGTCAGAAATCCACTCATTTTTCTTCCCTTCCTTTTAGTACCAGCACTGCTGGCCGCCCAGGATGCCGGCACCCCGGACCCTCTGAAAAACTATTCCGCATCGCTGGAGAACATCCATGTCGATAAGTTGTATATCATGTCGCTCGACAAAGTCCTCGACGACATTGCCAAAACCAACCGCCTCAAATTCAGTTTCGACCGGGAAACCTTCGCCGCCATCCAGGTGAATGACCGGCCCATCGACAAACCGCTGCCGTTGTTCCTCTCCCAGTTGTGTGGTGAAAACAAACTCAAATGGTACATCGGCGGCGACTCAACGATCTACCTGGTAAACAAATACGAGAACCTCACCTCGAAGCCACAGGAGTCGAAGCAGGCAAGAAGCTACAGCGGCAGTGCGAAGAAGTTCATGATCACGTTGTCGGGCCTGGTGCGCGACAAGTATACCGGCGAGGCCCTCCCCTTTGCCAACATCGGGGTAAAAGGCACCACGATCGGAACTTTTACCAATGCCGACGGCTATTTTTCGCTGGTGAAGATCCCGACCGACACTTCCACCCTGCTGGTCAGCTACCTGGGCTACCAGACGGCGGTAATCTTCCTTTCGCCCGACCTCCCGCTTTCCAACCTGCTCATCGAGATGGAGCCGCAATCGCAAACTTTAAAAGAGGTGGAGATCTCCGGCGAACAGGAGCAGTTGATGGTGACCAACGACAAGATCAGCACGTTGAAGATAACGCCCCAGAAACTCTCGACCCTCCCGAACATCGGCGAAAAGGATGTGATCCGTTCCTTCCAGCTCCTCCCGGGGGTTTCGGCGGCTAACGAGTCATCGTCGAACCTCTACGTCAGGGGTGGCACCCCCGATCAGAACCTGCTGCTGTACGACGGATTCACGGTGTACCAGGTCGACCACCTGTATGGATTTTTCTCTGCTTTTAACTCGAACGCCATCAAAGACGTGCAGCTTTACAAGGGAGGTTTTGAGTCAAAATTCGGGGGCCGGCTGTCGAGCGTAACGGAGATCACCGGGAAAGATGGCAATTCCAAGGCATTTACCATCGGGGGAGAGATCAGCCTGCTTAGTTTTAACATCTACGCAGAGGTGCCGATCGGTAAGCGGTTCACCTCGCTGATCGCCTTCAGGCGGTCCTACCAGGGACTTCTCTACGACAAAATTTTCAAACAGTTCAACAACACCACCGAAGTCAAACAAATCATCACAAAAGGAGGTCCTCCGGGGGGTGGTCCGTCGGTCAGCTCTACCACCAAATCCTACTTTTATGATCTCAATGCAAAATTCACACTGCGGCCATCTCCCAGAGACATCCTTTCGCTGAGCTTTTATAACGGGACCGACAATTTATCAAACGGGACGTCGATGGGGAGCCCGTCCGGCGGATCTTCATCGGGGTTCAGCTTCAGCATGGAGAACACCGACCTTACCACCTACGGCAACATGGGGTCGGGACTCCGGTGGACCAGGAACTGGAACAGCCGTCATTTCGGGACCACCTCGCTGAATTTTTCCTATTATTACAGCGATCGCGAACGTTCGAGCACCGGTTCCCATTCGGGTGGGGAGAGCGGCGGAGGTACTATCGACAACGGAGTTAACGAGAACAACAACCTGCTCGACATCACCTTCAAGACCGACTACTCCTTTAACCTGAATAACCAAAATCTGCTGGGATACGGTCTGTATTATACCAATTACAACATCAGTTACAATTTCGGGGAGACCGACACGGCCAGCTACCTCGACAAACACCAGACTGGTTCGCTTTTAGGTATCTACCTCCAGGATAAGATCAAGTTGTTCGACGCCCGGCTCTCGATTGTTCCCGGACTGCGCCTGAACTGGTTCTCCCCCACCGGCAAACTCTACCCCGAACCCCGCCTGGCCCTTACTTACAACCTGAACAAGAACATCAAGATCATCGGGGAGACCGGACTGTTCGACCAGTTTGCCAACCGGGTGGTGCGGGAGGATTTTCTGAGCGGTAGCCGCGATTTCTGGATCCTGTCGGATGGCGACCTGATCCCGGTGGGCACCGCCTGGCATTACATTGCCGGGATAAGTTGGGAGAGCAAAGCATTCCTGGCCAGCATGGAAGGTTATTACAAGAGCATCGACGGTGTGACGGAATATTCATTGCGGTTCCAGCCGACCCGCGAAGGGGCTACGTATGCCGAGAACTTCTTCCACGGCGTAGGCTACGCCACCGGGGTGGAATTCCTGCTGCAGAAAAAGACCGGCAGCCTGACCGGGTGGGTCAGCTATACCCTCGGACAGGCCAGGAACAAGATCTCCATCTACGGTAATGATTACTTCGCGGCCAACCAGGATGTGACGCATGAATTCAAGTTCGTCGGCATGTACGATTACCGGAACTGGAGTTTTTCCCTCACCTGGCTTTTTGCCTCCGGAAGGCCGTATACCGCGCCTGATGGCTCCTACACCGTGAACCTGTTGAACGGAACCGAACAAACCTATATTGATTTCAGATCCAAGAACAGCAGCCGTCTTCCCGATTACAACCGGCTCGACCTGGGCGTGAACTATCATCTGCGCAGAAAAGACAACGGCAACGAGTGGGGGAACATCGGCCTTTCGATCTTCAATGTTTACAACCGGAGAAACATCTGGTACAAGGAATATCAGATCATCGACGGAAACATCATCGAGACGGATAAACTGTTCCTCGGGTTCACGCCGAATATAACGCTGATGCTGAAACTCAGGTAGAAATAAAATTGAAAATTCAAAATGCAAATATCAAAATGACCTCAACCCTTAAAGTTCTTTCACCCCTTATCATTATTCCATTAATAATCCTGCTTGCTTCCTGCACAAAGGATGACAGCGGGATCATGTCCGACATGCCTGTTGTGGAGGCCTATCTGCAGCCGGGATCGCAGATTACGGTGAAGGTGTCGCGCAAAAGTCCGACCGATGAAAACGAAACGCTGCCTGCCCGCGACCTCGACCATCTCGTCGTGACAGTTTATTATGCCGGTTCCTGGTATACTCTTATCCCGGTGGGCGAGGGCATTTATTCCGACACCACCGGATTGATCCCGGTGGTTCCCGACAGCGCTTACCTGCTTAAGTTTAACTGGGATGAATCGGTGGTCACCTCATCCACGCTAATCCCGGCCAAACCCGCGGGTGTTTCCCTTTCTGACACCTCGATCTCCATGTACCAGTGGGATCCCGACGACCCGCCGGCTGGGCAGCACCCCGATCCCGTAACCATCAGCTTCACAAACGACGACGACAGCTATTACCTGGCTACCATCGAATGCCTGGAGACCGATCCCGTGCCCGTTTTCAAGGATTCGACCTACGTGAACGACATGTTCTCATCGCGTCCCACCACCGACGATGTCATCGACATCAATCCGATGTCGATCCGGTATTTTGGCAGGAACCGCATCATCCTCTTTCACATCAACCCCGAATACAGCACCTTTTTCATGCGACAGATGAGCACTTCACAAAACTACCAGGATCCGCCAACCAACATCACCAACGGATTGGGTATCTTTACCGGGATCCATTCCGACACCCTGTATCTCCGGGTGATTCAGAAGACAAAATGAAGCCGGGTTGAGTATATTTGCAGAAAAGAATGGAAAACTGACAATGGCCAATGCCTAATGCCCGGTTTGGTATCGATAACAGAAAAATGGAGTTCCTGATCCATCTCGGGATCTGGATCATCCTGTTCTTCTTTCCTTCCTTTCTGCTGTACAGGGAATCGCAATACGATCCACATTTCCTGTGGGTCAATTTTATACAAACATCCTTATACCTGGGCGTTTTCTACCTCAACTACCTTTGGATGATCCCCCGCCTCTTCTTCCGGAAGAAAAAGATCCGTTATACCATCCTGGCGGTGATCGTAGTGCTGGCCTCTACCGTGATCATGGAGACTTCCCATTACTATTTTTTCCGCAGCGGGCCCTTTCCCCGGGAGTCATTCAAAGGTGGACAGAGTGGCAGTCCTGGAAGTGAGATGCCCGGTGGCTTCCCGGCAAAACCTCCGCTTGAATTTAAGGACAATGGCGTAAATCCGGCAGGACCCGGCAACCAAAACGCCCAATTCAATCCGCAAAAACCTTACGGTATTGAACGTCCCAAGCGAATGAAAAGCTGGCCGATCTACAACTTCATGCTGATCACCGGACTGATCACCGGGCTGGCGCTTGGACTGCGGTTTTCGCAGAAACTTACACAAAACGAGAAAAAGCGCAAGGAGGCGGAAAAGGAGCGGCTGAACACCGAACTCGCTATGCTGAAAAACCAGATCAATCCGCATTTCCTGTTCAACACCCTGAATTCGATCTACAGTCTTGCCCTCATGAAGAGCGATCAGACAGCCGAAGCGGTCATGAAACTTTCCGACATGATGCATTACGTAATCCAGGATGTGAACCACGAACTTGTACCGCTCGAGACCGAGATCGGTTACATCCGCTATTATGTAGAACTGCAGAAACTCAGGCTGAGCGAGAATGTGCAGGTGCAACTGGAGGTCGAAGGCGATCCGAAGCCATACCAGATCCCGCCGATGATCCTGATCCCTTTTGTCGAGAACGCGTTCAAGTACGGCGTGACGACCCACGAAAGCGCCACCATCCTGGTCAGGATCGGGATCCGGAACAAAAAACTCTTTTTTAAAATATCCAACCAGATATTCCCCGGACGGGAGAAAAACGAGACCTTTGGCATCGGCATCAGCAATACCCGGCAGCGTCTTCAACTGATATACCCCGACCGGCATGAGCTGGAACTGACCCACAACGGAAAAGTCTATATCGTGAATCTCAGCATCGACCTGACATGATCCGTGCAATCGCCATCGACGATGAACCCCTGGCGCTGGAAGTGATCCGCAAATATGCCGGTGAGACCCCCCTGTTAGACCTGATGGCGACCTTTACCGATGCTTTCGAAGCGCTGAACTACCTGAAAACGCATCAACCCGATTTGTTACTGCTCGATATTCACATGCCCGACATCAATGGAATCCAGTTGTTCCAGGGATTAAACGATAAACCCTACGTGATCTTTACCACGGCCCATCCGCAGTATGCCGTCAAAGGTTTCGATCTGGAAGCCGTCGATTACCTGGTAAAGCCAATCAAGTTCGACCGGTTCCTGAGGGCTGTCACCAAGGTAGACAAGCTGCTTAATCCCATGATCCTATCCGATGAGGAGGAATTCATTTTCGTGAAATCGGGGTACCAGACCATCAGGATCATCCTGAGCCAGATCATCTATATTGAAGGACTGGACGATTATATCAAGATTCACCTTTCCAATCCAAAAACCCCGCTGGTCCTCTCGCTGATGAGCATGAAAGGCATTCTGAAGAAACTGCCGCCCGACCGGTTCATGCGGGTGCACCGAAGTTTTATCGTACCCCTCGGAAAGGTCACGAGCATACGGGGAAAGTACATCTACCTTGATTCGGTCAAAGTGCCCGTGGGAGATTCTTTCACAACACCCGTTCAGGCCTGGATATCGGGCCAACGGTAGACCCGGTTTTTCATCTGATTCGCGCATTGTACCATTATCAGTCCCGTCACGGTATTCCTAACGGCTGGTACGAGCTTGATCGCAATCATTACTGAAACAGTCAGATACCGGTGGGCCGGAACAAACTTCTCAGGGATCCATTACGGATTCAGAAATCAGGCTTTCGAGTGTTGCTTGTTCCAGTTTCGAAAAAGTCGTATCTCTGATTTCTTTAAATACTTTCCGGATGGAACAGTTTTTTTCATCCCTGCAAAATTCACAGGTTTGATAGGCTTTTTCCGATACGCAGGAAAGCAGGGCGATCGGACCTTCAAACCGCCGGACAATTTCGGCAAGATTAACCTTACCGGGATGGCGTAACAGAAAATAACCGCCCGATTTGCCGAGTTTGCTCCCGAGAATCCCCATTTTCTTTAATTCAAGTAAAATATTTTCCAGAAAACGTTGCGGCAGTTTTTCACTTTTTGCAAGGTCTCCAATCAACATAGCGCCTTTACCGTATTCACGGGCCAGCCTTGTCAACGCAATCATTGCGTATCTTGTTTTCTGTGACAACATATTCTTCAGATTAACCTTTTCTACTGATCTCTTTAAGCTTTTCAATCTCCTTGATGATGATCTTTCTTCCCTGGAATTCAATCAGCCCCTCTTTGTTAAAGGATGAAAGCACCGAAATGACATTCTCATGGGAACAAGCCGCGAATTCCGAAATTTCTTTTCGCGTCAGCGTGAATTCATACGGGGAGTTGCGGTAAACGTTTTCCCATAGAAATATCAGAATGTCGGCAATACGACCTATAACATGATTGTGTGCCAGGCTTATAAAATTAAATATCGAGGATTGAAACATGTCGGTCGATCGCTCCACCAGGTACAGGAGAAATCGGCCATGATCCTCGAGCACCCTGAGTACCTTGTCATTCGGAAGAAAACAAAGGTCGCAATCCTCGACTGCAATAATCGAAAAAATATTCTTCTCCCTGAAAAAAAGGTTGGCCTGACCAATGAGTTTGGGGCCTGATACCACGGTCATGATATAGCTTTTTTTCGCATCCTTCTTATAAGTGAATTTCACGATTCCCTTGTGAAGGAACCCGATGCTGGTGGAATTGGCTCCCTGTTTGAGGATCATCTCGCCTTTAGAAAAATGCAGCTGATCTGCATGGGTGCAAATATGTTTTCGCTCTGCTTCACTCAGATAAATGCTGGTCAGCCTGTTTAAAAAACATTCACTGCAGTTAAACAATTGCCCTGTATTCGTGATCGATTCCATAAAATTTAATAATAGAGTCTGAAAATGTTCATGGGAAGATATCGAAAGTTTCTGCCAAATGTACACTAATTTGGTGAACATTGTGTATATTTTTGCTGCAAATCTAAAATGATGAATGTTGATACCATTACCATTTACGGAGGCAACGGTAAAGACGGGGTGAAAGAGCCGGTGGAGTGCTTTACCATGCGCGTTGGCGATATTGTCAGCATCGTTGGGCCGACCGGTTGCGGGAAAACCACGCTGATCAACGACATTGAGCTGTTTGCAAATCACAATACTCCGTCGAACCGAACCGTAGAGATAAACGGGGCAACGGTTCCCGATGATTTTATTTTCGATCCTTCGCATCATCCGATTGCCCTGATCTCCCAGCACACAAACTTTCTGAGTGATCTTCCGGTGGAGGAATTCCTGACCATTCATGCAACCGTCAGGGGCGCCCGCGACATTGAGACCATTCTCAGAGAGACACTCAGTTTCGCCAATGAACTCACCGGCGAAGCCATCCAGCCCGATATAACCATGACCGAGTTATCGGGTGGCCAAACACGCTCGCTGCTGATTGCGGATGCAGTCGTGATCGGCAACGCCCCGATCATCCTGCTCGATGAGATAGAAAATGCGGGAATCCATCGTACCCGGGCGCTTGAACTTCTGAAGAAATACAGGAAGATCTTCGTTTTTGTAACCCACGATCCCTGCATCGCATTGATGTCCGACTTCAGGATCGTCATGAGAAAAGGCGCTATGCAGCAACTGATCCATACCCGTCCCGAAGAAAAAAAAGTTGCCGGAAAGATGAAGCAGATCGATGATATGATGCTCGACTTCCGGCAGATCATTCGTTCAGGAGGTGAGCTCACCCAAACGGTTTTCGATGCAAGCTATCATGTTTTAACCATTTAACTGATTTCATGAAACTCGTAATTTTTGCCGGCCCTCCGACCTGTGGTAAAACCACCGTTATCAGGCAGATCCTGAAACGAATGACTGTGAGGAACATTCAAACCGCTTATCTGAAGATCGATGTCTTGTATGCCGACGATGACTCACTCATTGGACGGGAGTTCGGAATTCCGGTAAAAAAGATCTACTCCGGCGAACTTTGTCCCGACCACTGCAACGTGGTGGTTCTCGACGAAGCAGTGGAATGGGCAGAAAAAGAAGGGGCCGGCTATCTTTTCGTCGAAACCGCCGGTCTGTGTCTACGTTGTTCCCCTTATGTCGAAAATGCACTCGGCATCGTGGTGCTGGAGGCGACCAGCGGCATGAACCTTCCCCGCAAAATCGGTCCGATGCTTACGCTGGCCGACATCGGTGTCATCACAAAAATCGACCTGATATCACAAGCCGAACGGGAAGTTTTCAGATACCGGGTTCTTGAAACCGCCAACAAGATAACGGTGGTCGAAAGCAATGCCCTCTATGGGATCGGAATCGATCCCATCGTGAAACACATCCTCAGAACACCCGACCTTGAATTCCCAATGTATCTCAGGGGTAATCCACCCGTAGGCACCTGCACAATTTGTGTTGGCAAGAAAGAGATCGGGGCCAAAAATCACTTTGGGGTCCTGCGGACTCTTGATCATGAATTGTTCTATGTCGGAGAATGAGTTACCGAACCCCGAATACGGGATCTACCTCGATAACGCGGCAACGACTACAGTCGATCCCCGGGTGGTCGAAGCCATGCTCCCGTTGTTTACAGGGTATTACGGTAATGCTTCCAGTTTCCATCAGTTTGGCACCCGGTCAATAAACTGAAAACCTATGAATATGCCTGTAAACGAAAAAAAAACTCTCGGGATGCTTCCCTTGTTGGACTGTGGTCTTTGCGGATTCAGAAACTGTGAAACTTTCGCCGAATCCGTCGATCGCTTTGAAACAGAACTGAAAAAATGCATTCATGTAAAACCAAATGGCGGTTCGGTAATTAAAACGTCCGTAAATATTAATCGCAGGTCCGCAGCTCAAATAGGTGAAAAGATGGGCTGGAAAGATCATCTGAACCGGGATTTCGACTTTATCCTTGATTGTTTCGATAACGAACCCGGACCCAGGGAGACCATATTGCCTTATAACCCTGCTCTTGTGAAAGACCTCGGAATAAAAAAAGGGGACTTGATGATCGGTCGTCCGATGGGAATGTCATGCGGTTGCCCGATTACGCACTGCGGAATTGTTACCGGGGTTGACCCCCGTAACGGCGTGATCCACTGGTGTGTCACGGGTCCTTTAAAACCCCGTTCAGAAGGATTTATCGATATTGGCTATTATACTGCCCAGGGTTATGAGGGATTGATCCGGGAATGGAAAGGGGAAATAGAACTGGGCCGTCGGTACTGGTTTCTGCCGCGACGTTGCATGCTTCAATGGAGACACAGTGGATTGATAAATGCTGTAACACGACTCTCCGACGGAGGATATAAAGTCAGAATTGAAGGTCTGTTTATCGGTTAAACAGTAATTATTGGAGTCAACTTCCCTTTACTGTTGACCCCGACAGGATCTCAGCGGATCTCCTCAATTTTTCCTTTGATCTTTGAAAGCGCTTCGCTCAGTCCGGCTTCCGGCGCGATCACGTTGAAGTTGCCCCAGAAATCGTCATCGGGGGTATAAGGCTGATCGGAAAAGATCACGCCGGGCTTTAACACCTCCTGCCGGGGAAATTTCACCACGCCGGCCGTATCGATGCGGCAGGTGGCGAATTCAAGGAAGGTATCGAACCGGTCGGTCGCCATCCGCCTGCGTAAGCGGGTCTTCAACCCGATGTCGCATCGTACATGTCGCAGATAGTACCTTCCGTTATAGGGCATATAGCTTACCGAATAGCTGATCTTTTCGAGCCTGACGGTCAGGTTCGGGCTCTTTCGTAAAACCAGGTTTTCAGCCGCCAACTCAAGGTAGTCGGGGTTGATCTCGAAATCTGCTCCCAGCAGGGCGAAATCATCTTTGCCAATGTACAGCGTCCCGGTATATAAAGCCTCCCGGATACCCTCCTTCTGCACAAAATGGATGGCATAGGCATCTTTGGCATCATAAGAGGTAAGCCCCGCGTAACGGTAGTTGTACGATGAAGGGGTCCTCAGATCGAGAAAGTCCGGGACCTCTTTCACCAGGTCCAGTTGAAGTGCCGATTGAATGCCGGCTTTGAGTTTCAGGAACACCGTGTCGCGGGGATCCGTATTCTGAATTTTCCGCGATTTCATCAGCTTTACCTGGTCAGAAAGTACGCCGACATCCCAGGGAGATTTGAAAACCCTGAAAACCGCCTCAGTATAACCGATGCAGTTTTGGTTCTTCATCACCCCCTCCCGGTAAAACGCGGTAAGGTAAACGGGGTCGACCGCATAATTCAACTTGCGCCGTTCCAGCGCCTTTTCGACCACGGCTTCCGGATCCACATACCGGATGATCACCTCCTGGATCGAAATGACCCTTCGCTCCAGGAAGATATCGACCCGCTGATCGTGTAGCAGCCTGACGGGAAACTTCTCGCTCAGATAACCGAGATGCGATACCGTCAGCATGGATCCTACCCCCGAAGCTGGGATCCGGATCATGAAAAAGCCATCCTGGTTGGTGACGGTGCCAGTGTTATCCTCAACAATACCCACCGTGGCATAAGGAATCGGAGCCCGGTTCTGCCGGTCGTAAACATGCCCGCGGATGAGGATATGCTGAAGGGTGTCGGGTTGTTGTACTTGTTGGGAAATTTCGGCCGGCGGTTCCTTTTTGCGGATCAGGATATAGCGCCCCATCACCCGGTAATCGAGCCCGGGATCGGCCAGCAGGTCGTCGAGAACCTTGCGGAGCGGCTGATGGCCGGGCTTAAGCCGCACCCTTTTGTCGTTCTTTACCGTCTCACTGTTATAGATAAAAAAACAACCGGCCTGTTGCGAAATCACATTCAGCGCCTCATACAGGGTAGTGCGTTGACCGGTAACCCGGATCTCCTGCTCAAGCAGCGGATCCTGTGCCGATGCCGTGCCGATCCATAAAAGGAACAGGCCTGCAATCATCATGCAGGCCCGCGAAGGGATAACCGGGCTGACGCCCCGGCAAAACTCCATGTTGTTTGTCTCAGTTCCTGTTCTTCGAAAATACAATGGTTCCATTGATAGCCTGGCTTTTCAGGTTCAGCGTCGCGCAAAGGAGTTCGGCGATGGATCCGGCCGCGTTCCGGTCGAAAGTGACGGTCAGCCGCAACCTGCCTGTCTCCTCATCCGCCGTTGCGAAGTTAACGCTGAAATTCCGGTTTAGCACGGGAATTATATTTCCAAGCATTTCATCCTTGAAATGAATCCGCTGTTTATACCAGGCAGTATCTTCATTTCCAGCTATTTTCGATTTTATAAGCCGGTTCTCCGCCACCGCGATCTTTTCGCCGGCTGTCACCAGTTGAACGATCGATGGATCATCCTTCAGGGTGACCCGCACCGTTCCCCGTTCAACCATCAGTTCAAATTTGCTCCCGTTGTCCGTGATCACGTGAAAGGAGGTTCCCAGCACGCGGATTAGGGTTTTACCGGTTTCAATGATGAAGGGTTTGGCGGGATCGGGGGTGATGTCGAAAAAGGCTTTGCCTTGTAATTCCACGGTACGGGAATCGGCTTCAAAGTTCCCGGGATAAGAGAAGCGGGAATTCCGGTCGAGATATACCACTGAGCCGTCGGCCAGGGTTTTGATCAGGGTGTTCGATTCGGAGGCGGTGCTGAGTTGAACCATCCGGGTGGCGGGCTCGCGGTCGACTGTGTAATAAAGGATCGCTGCCAGCGCCACCAGCGCCACGATCGCGGCGGCAATGCGTGTGAAAACCGGTACCGGTAAGCGGCGTGAAGGGTTGTCCGCGGCGGGGATCAGACCCTCGCCCTCCAGGCGGCCGTGCAGCTTTTCCCAGGCCTGCCGCGCATCGGGCCCCGGCGTCCCGTGAAACTGTTCCAGCGCCTTCCACTTTTTTTTCATCATCTCTGTCCTCCTTAATGTTTCATCCGAAGATGAAATTTCCTTCTGAAAAGCCCAAAACTCCTCCCCGCTCATCTCCCCGCTCAGGTACTTTGCCAGCTTTTCGTCACATTCCCGTTGATGCTCCCTGGTTCCCATTTCGTTTCTCCTCTTTATCGCGATTGATCTCTGGTTACAAACTGTTCTTTGGATAGATCCCGGCCTCATCACCCGTGTAATCTTTCAGGGATTTCCTGAAGATCTGAAGCGCCTTTCCCATCTCCGCCTCCACCGTCTTCACCGAGATGGAAAGGATCGCGGCGATTTCACGGTACTTTTTCCCGTCAAAGCGGTTCATCCGGAAGATCCGGGAACAACGCTCCGGCATCTGGTTCAGCGTGTTTTCGATCACCCGGGTCAGGTCATTCAGCTCCGCCGATTGTGGCTCCGGTGCAGGCGCCGTTTCACGCTGTTCGCCGCGTACCTGTTCCGCGTAACTTCTTCGTATGGCAAGATGTTCGAGGTGATGCAACGCGTTGTTGCGGATCGACTGATAGAGGTAGGCATTCAG
Organism: Alphaproteobacteria bacterium; assembly: GCA_009928665.1. Classification (GTDB taxonomy): domain Bacteria; phylum Bacteroidota; class Bacteroidia; order Bacteroidales; family FEN-979; genus CAIVAT01. Next base: position 4,789 of record SACF01000029.1, on the reverse strand, counting down.
CGATAACCGCACCGTGAAGGTCTCCCGGTTCTTCCAGAATTGGTAGAAAAACTCCTGCACCAGGTCTTCCGAAGTATCCATGTCGTTCAGAATTTTATTGGCATGACGGCATAAGGGTTCGTAATATTTCGTGAAAAGCCGCTCGAATTCACCGATGTCGCCATGCTGAATGTTTCTTTGCGTGAAGAGGTCGTTGAGCGACATCGGTTTGTTATTGAGGGTTATCCTGGTACAGGGATCCAGCCAAATAGTTACTTTTTCAGACTTTTCGAAAGCTTTTTAATGGCATTTTCAATCGAGTTCTCGGGTTCAATGATGTTGTTATCGCCCCAGAAATCGGGATCGGCAAAGGCCTGAACTTTTTCTTCGAAAACCATGTTGGTCTTGAAAACCTCCTGATTGGCAAATTTAACGATATTATCCTCATGCCGGTCGGTGATGGCCAGTTCCGACATCACGGTATAGTGGTTTTTGAAGAGTTTTCGCTTCCAGTCGCACCGGAATTTAAGATCGACCCGGACATAACTGAGATAAAATTTACCGTTCTGCTCCTTGTAGGTCACGAGGTAACTGGTCGATGTAGGCGTGAATACCAGTCCCATGGGTTTTTTCTGGACAAAAAGCCGCGCAGCCTTGTCGGTATCGTCGAGGTCGAGGCTGAATTCGGCGCGGGTGATGGCCATGTTATCCTGGGCGATGTAAAGCTTCCCGTTGTAAAGGGGAACCGCTTTGATCACGTTGGGCGTAAAACCGATCACCCAGTTAAGCCGGTTATCGATCGTCACCATCGACTCAATCTCGAACTGGTAGTTATCCAGACTGTCGAGGGCGATGCTGAGGTCGGTGTTCTTCACAATGTCGAGCAGCAGCGAAACATTCGGACCGCCCTGTAATTGTACCATCAGCGTATCGGCCTTTTTCACGTTGGTGCTTTTTCTTCCCCTGAAGATCTTCACCTGGTCGTCCTGCCAGTTGGTGTAAGGGGCCTTGCGGATATCGACAACCGCCTCGGAGATAGAGACATAGTCGCGGCGCTGACGGATCGACTCCCGGTAAAAGCCGGTCATCATGTTGGCTCCTTCGCTGTAGTTCTTCCGGATGCGGTGCATGGCCATCTCGACGATTCCGCGTGCATCGCCAGGTACTACTGACAATTCTTTAAGCTGAATGGGCTGCAGTTCCAGGTAAAAGGTCTTTTCCTTTCCCGAAGCCTCGCCGATTTTGAACTTGGTGGTGGTATAACTCAGGTGTGAAACCTCGAAGTACTCCGCGTTGAGCGAATTCTGAACTTTCAGGATAAACTCCCCTTCTGAATTCGAAACGGTGCCGATGTTGGTTCCCGGAACCGTGATGGTGGCATGTACGATTTTTTCTCCCGATTTGGTGTCTTTAAGGTGGCCCGAAACGGTGACATAACCGTTCTGCGCCCGAAGCGCACTGAATATAAAGATCAGGAACAGCATCATGCTGATCCGGATCATACTTTGAGTCAATTTTTCCATGGCAACAGGTTTTTTAATTCGTTTTTGATGGGTTCTCTGTTATTCAGATACCCTGGAACCGAAAAACCCTATGAAAAGAGTCAAAAATTTTTAAAAAAATTATTCCGGGAGGCCGATAATGATTCCCGGTAATTATATAATATCTTTGTATATATTTATTCCTCCGGCATGGAATCCTGTATGTTCTCGACTATCCTGATCACCGGTGTCACAGCCTGACATTCTTCCGGATAGAACCCGGACCGTGGAACGCACGATTCCTGAACCCGGAAATTGGTGATGATCAAATGAAACAGTGAAAATGATCCGGATCGACTGAACAAAATCAAAAGTATTTGAGGATGCATCCGGTTTTCCGGAAGGCCGGTGTCGTAAAAAAAACGGCCGCCCCTTATTTTCGGGGCGGCCGCTTCAGGATTTGAATTTCAGCAGTTTTACCGGATCGTCAACGCGATGCCGACTTTGATGTTCAGCATCTGCAGATCGCGCGATTCCTCCTCATACAGATCGATGCGGTTGGTGGTCCATTTATAGTTGAACGCGAGAATCGCTCCCCAGTTGGAGAAAGCGCCGAACCGGGCCAGAATGCCGACTTCGGGGGTGAGCGAAAAATCCCAGCAGGTCTTGTAAATGTCGTACTCCTGGATCATCAGGTGATGCTCCATGTAATCGCCGCCGATACCAAGGCCTACATAAGGCGAAACGACCTTCTGCGGGATAAAATGATAGGCGATGACCGCCTGGAAGGGAACCATCCAGGTAAAGCGGTAATTCCGCGCCGTTATGGCAATCCCTTTGTCGGGAATGGTGTAGGTCTGATTGTCGTAAATCTTGGCGACCCGCTGCCAGCCAATGTTAAATCCGGCGGTCAGACCGTTCCGGATCAGGTAGCGGCCCCCGAAATCAAAACCGGCCGGACCGGGCTGACTGACCCAGTCGTGGAAATTCCCGATCGGAAATGCGGTATTCCATGAGAAGGTGTAATAGGAAGAGGGGGTATAACCCGCGCTCGTCGGTTCCTGCGCCCTGACAACTCCGAGGGTGAGAAACACCAGAAAAATGACGGATACTATCTTTTTCATGATTAAAGTCTTTTAGGGTTATTAATTGGCTGTTGTTTTTAACTGGGGCGTCTGAATGAAAGCCTGATCCACGCAACGGAGAATTTCGGCCGTAGTGTGATCGCCCGTCAGCAACCCCCTGATATACCCGTTCCATCGCAGATAGAGCTGCTTTTTATTTTGATCAACCACCTTGAGGTCGACCAACTCGATGTTGGCCAATCCGGTCGTGTACGAGGAGTAATAAACCGGGTAATAGGGATAGTAATAATACCAGGAAGGATAATATCCCCACCAGTCGTAATAGTAGGTGTACACCGTGGTGTTCTGGAAATAGACCACCTGTACGCCAAAGTCGGGTACCACCGGTGTGATGGCCTTGATGAAACCCCGCGCTTCCATATTCTTCGAGATCTGGTCGAGAATGGCGGTGGCTGTGGCATCTGAAACATTCGTCGTATCACGGTTGGTGATCTTCACGATGGAGGTTGCCATGGTAAAAGTGTGGTAGTTGTTGAAGTCGATCTTGGTGTCATACTGCGTGATGACCGCAAGATCCTCGAGCAACCTTTCGGATGACGGGGGATACTTCGAACAGGAGAGGGTCAGTAACAGACCCAGACCCAGGATTAAAAGACCAGGTTTTGTTTTCATAGATGATGAAATTTAAATAGTAAAAAGATTAATGATGGAACTTCGTTAAAAACTGAAGGATACCCCGATGTTCACCCCGGCATTGCTGAAGGGTACGTTTTTCCTCAGTTGCTTGTCGGGACTGGTGTCGGGGATCACCTCATCGGGATCGATATTGGAATAATATTCCGTATTTTTCTGCTTCACGGTCAGCGACGAAAGCTGATCGACCCCGTTCTTTTCATACCAGGTGACCTCACTGTACCGGGGAGAATAGTTGAGATTGCTGAAGGCAAACTCCGCGAAAAGCCCGACGTTATTGCTGACCTTCCACGTCACACCCAGGGCGGCATTCAACCCGACTGCAACCCCGCCGTAAAAGTGCCGGATGGCCTTGGATTCGTCGGGGGGATTCATGCTCGCATTCCGGTATTCGCCGGTGGCATTGATGGTAGGCCGGATACCAAGTATAAAACCGATACGGGCATACGGATTGATGTACCGGAAGCCCGGGCTCAGCACAATGGCCGGGTTCAGCGCGAGCATCGTTCCCGCCACGGTTGCTTCAGTCGCCCCTGCACCGGGAAGACTTATTACCGAATCGGCCTCTTTGGGGAATCCCAGGAACTGACTGATCCCCAATTCAACACCGAAGTACTTCGAGGGTTTGTATCCAAAGGCGGCCACGCCGGTGAATCCGCGGCCCAGGGCCAGCGGCACCACCGATATCATGCGTTGGGAACCGTTTCCGGAATAAGAATAGAGCAGGTCGACGTTCGAGGAGATCCCCCCCGACACCCCAACACCGAGCCGGACATAGAAATTCTGCGCACGGGTCATCCCGCACAGCGCGAAGAAAAGAAACATCAGGTAAACATGTTTTTTCATAGGGTCGATATTTAAAGGCAAAAATACACATCCTTCAAAAAGAAATACCAACATTTATGCAATAAAATATAATATTTTTACAACCCGTTTCCAACGGGACTAAAATATGACATAAACCCCCTATCTTTGCGTTAAACCATTTAAACCCTCACGATGAAAAGAACTTTATTGACCCTCCTGATCCTGTTTTCTGCGCTGTACTTTGCCCAGGCACAACGCGTCGAAATCACCCCGTTCGGCGGCTATGTTTTTCCCGCCCGGTGGAATGCTTCCAACGGCAGTCTTTATTTTTACGGTAACGCCCAGTACGGCGGGATCCTCGACATCGGCATGAGTCGCGTGGTGGATATCGAACTGATGTACAACCGCATCGATACCAAAGCAAGCAGCGAAGCGATCGGGTACCCGCATGACGACGTTCCCCTGAGTGAGAACTATTACATGGTAGGCGTCACCAAGAATTTCCGGGTCAATCCCACGGTTTCACCCTTTTTAGGGATGAGCCTGGGCGGGCTTTACCTCGCCCCGAAGACCTCGCAGTATTACAGCTACTGGTTCTTTGCCATGGGGGTGAACGGCGGCGCCAAGATCTATTTCAATAAGTTTGTCGGCATCCGGCTCCAGGCACAGTTGCTGATGCCCGTCCAGAGCGGCGGATTCAGCTTTTATTACGGAACCGGGGGCGGAGGAAGCACGGTGTACCTC
>SACF01000128.1 GCA_009928665.1 Alphaproteobacteria bacterium | reverse complement strand
GCATCAATGCTGAAAATCTTCCCTCGGGCGTTTATATGGTAACTGCCATGATCAACGACCAGAAGATCACCAGAAAGATGATCGTTCAATAATCCGGACTTATAATAACCGGTAAAGGAAGGCGGCTCAAAAGGCCGCCTTTTTTTTGTATTCCAACAGCAGATGTTTTTTAGTGAATTCAAAGCTCTGAAGCCTGTACAAACGGTTTTTACCCAGAAATCAACTTTATCATTTTTTTTTCTTGAATGGTTGTAAAAGATATTTTTTTATATTTGGGCTAATTAACCACAAATCCCAATGACATGAAAAAAAATCTACTCCTGAGTCTGGCGCTTTTATGCGCCATTGCAGTTACGGCCCAGAATGGCCGGCTAAAACAGGGTATCCCTGTTAACAAGCACGTCACAGGTCAAAAGGTTGCCTATGAACCTGTGAATCCAATGAGCACCCATTCAGTCACCCCAAAACCATCGTCTGTCAGTTATGATGATGGTGTAAAGGGTTTTGTTAACGTGATTACCATCGGTACCTCTGCCAACGCATACAGCTACGGATATGGCGGCGGGCAAAAAACCATGGTTTGGGCTGACGATAACCTCAATGCATTGGTTAACGTCCACCGAATGGGACCCGGTTCCACTCCCGCCGGTTTATCGGGGTACCTTGCAGCCGATCTGGGCGTAAATCTCGGACAATCGGAAAGTGACTGGACCAATAACCGGCAGATCTATGCCTCCACCCTGAATACAGGAGGAGATTATTATCTTGACGCTGGCCGCTATCCTCAGGGAGGAATTTACAATCCCGCAGGGAATACAGATCTTGCAAACGCCTACTGCGCTTTTTTTGCACCAAACCTCTCGAACACGATAAGCACCTGGGGAGGGTACAGCTATGGATCATGTAACCTGGTTAATCAGGCCGATTCGACTAAGAACATGTACTGGTACAGCCCTCCTCCTTACACCTATATTCCGGAAGGCTTCACCATCACCAAGAATGGCCTGACATTTTATACCGATATGGATCAGAACTGGGAGAGCGGATCGTTCGTATATATGAATAATATCCTTTATGGCCGCGGTGTTTGGAATACAGCTACCCACGAATTCGACTATACCATGCATTCGATCCCATTCCCGGTAACCAGCGGCAGCTATCCTATATCCAATAAAGTTGCAGCCTCTCCCGATGGAAATACCGTCTGGATCCTGACCCTTGCCAACAATGGCGGCGCCGTTCAGATCGGTGATTCAGCCAACTATTATCCCGTTTTATTTAAATCGACCGACGCCGGTATGACGTGGAGCGACCCGATCGCAGTTCAGCTCGATGGCCCCGACGGAATAGAAGGGGTAAAGAATTACCTGAGCGATTACAGGATCGAGCAGCTTTATCTGCCTCCGTTCCCCACCCGCGATCAGATTCCTTATACCACTGCTTTCGATGGCGACATTGTGGTTGATAAGTGGGGTAATCCCCATATCGGAGTGATCATCGGAGTTTCGGCCGGCGAATATTCCATTGCCACTGCCGACAGCGCATTCTGTGCTTTCGATATCTACTCGACCGATGACGGTGTGACCTGGAATGGTGTTGCTATGGGTTATCCGTGGACCTTCCGCGGCACCTATGGAGATCTCTCTGAGGATAACCGTACCCAGATCTCTTCCACCCAAACGGGCGACAAGGTTTTTGTGACCTGGAACGACACCCAGATGCCGGGCGTGACCGATAACAGCATGCCGGATGTCTTCTGCCGTGGTTTTGATCTCGTTACCAATAAAATTACCGCTAGCGAAGGCCAAGATCAGCCCAATAACGTTTCGCTGATTTCCGAGGTGAGCTCCTCAGCCTGGTTCCATTGTATGTCGACCTATATCTTTACCGATAATAATAAATACACGATCCCGATTGTTACCGAATACCTCTCTGTTCCTACAGACTTAACACAACCGGTCGATTTCAAATACCTGACCGACTTTTATTATGTCGATTCCGATTTCTCAATTCCGGTACCTTATCCTCCGTTCCCCGTTGGTGTTGATTCCAAATCGATGGAAGCTAATTCACTGACCATCACGCCGAACCCTGTTAAGAATATCGCCCTGGTTAACCTGAATCTTACACAGGATTCAAAAGTGACCATCGTCGTTTCCAACCTGGTCGGACAACAGGTTTACAGCCTGAACAAAGGGATTGTAAATGCCGGTACCACTCAGGTCAGCATCAATGCTGAAAATCTTCCCTCGGGCGTTTATATGGTAACTGCCATGATCAACGACCAGAAGATCACCAGAAAGATGATCGTTCAATAATCCGGAC
>SACF01000028.1 GCA_009928665.1 Alphaproteobacteria bacterium | reverse complement strand
TGTATACCCCGGTCACACGGATCTGCGAAGAGTACAACATCGAACCCGACTTTATCCTTGAATTGTACGAGTTTGGCTTGATTGACCTGACAGAACTGGATGAGCAGAAATGTATCAGGCATCAAACCATCGGCGAGCTGGAACGGATGATCCACCTGCGTTATGAACTCGACATCAACGTGGCCGGGATCGAGGCCATCGGACACCTGCTCAACCGGGTTGAATCGTTGCAACAGGAAGTTATCACACTCCGGAATCAATTGCAGCGATGGTTGTAAGGTGACGTCCTAACACCTGGCCCCGACAGTGTTCCGTAAACGCATGACAAATGAACCTAACAAGGCAGTTTACCGATTTTTTTGAAAGTGAGAAGGCGGGAGGCATCATCCTGATCTGTTGCACTGTGGTCTCCCTGGTACTTGCAAATTCTGCTTTTGGCGCTGGTTACAAAGGCCTTTGGGAGAGCAGTGTCTCCGGTATCCCGGTCTCCCTGTTGATCAACGACGGGCTGATGGCAGTTTTTTTCCTGATGATCGGATTGGAACTGGAACGTGAGCTTTACACAGGTGAGCTTTCCGACTGGCGGAGCGCTTCGCTGCCGGTGGTCGCTGCCATGGGCGGAATGTTGGTCCCGTCAGCCATATACCTGATTTTTAATTTCGGATCAATCTACCACCGTGGGGCCGGAATACCCATGGCCACCGACATCGCTTTCGCGGTGGGCATCATCTCGCTTCTCGGTAATAAAGTGCCATCCACCTTAAAGGTCTTCCTGATCGCACTGGCCGTCATTGATGACCTCGGGGCGGTGTTGGTCATCGCTGTCTTCTACTCCGGTTCTCTCTCCCTGATCCATCTGCTGATCGCCCTTGCGATTTTTGGATTTCTGCTGGCTTTGAACCGGCTTCGGGTCGACAACTTGTTCGTTTACCTTACCGGTGGATTGGCCTTGTGGTATTTTATTCACGAATCGGGAATTCATGCAACGATTTCAGGCATTTTACTGGCCTTTGCAATCCCATTCCGCAAGGGTGCCGCCGATTCGCCTTCCAACAGGTTATTGCACGTTTTGCATAAACCCGTTGCATTTTTTGTTCTTCCCCTCTTTGCTTTATCGAATACCGGAATCGAATTAACCCGTGATCATTTCGGATCGCTTACCGAGCCTTATGCATTTGGGATCCTGGCTGGACTGGTGATCGGAAAACCGCTTGGAATCCTTCTTTTTACTTCAATTGCCCACTTTTCAGGGATCAGTCCGTTGCCGCGCGATCTGAACTGGTGTTCTCTTACCGGTGCCGGGTTCCTCGCCGGCATCGGATTCACGATGTCGATTTTCATTACGCTGCTGGCCTTCACAGAGCCTCATCTGATCAGCAACGCCAAACTGGCTATTTTAATCGGATCGGCCGTGGCAGGCATCGCGGGATTCTCGATTTTGAAGTATGGCTACAGAAAATGCTGAGCAGGGGCATCCTTAGAAAAGTCCTGTAAGGAATTCTTCCATGCGTACACCGGTGAAATAATCATCCAGGTTGAAACGTGATAACGCCTCCCTGATCGATTGTTCCTGATGCGGTATCTCGGTCAGCGCCAGCTCAATCTCTTCGGTGTCGTACTTGCAGAAATAGTCCCCGAAAATTTTTATATGCAGCATGGTGCCATTGTGGACATCGAGGTCGAATTCAAGCGTCCCGCCTTTACCGGTCCGTATAATCTTGCGAAAGTTGTAGTTGGGTGAATACCCGAAATTCCATTCCCAGGTATTGTATTTTTCCCTGACCATTTCATGGATCCGGTTTTGGTCTTCTTCAGAAAGTTCCGTGATCTTTGAATCGGGATATTTTTCAAGGATGTGGTCTTCGATCAGATCTGAAAACTGCAGGACCTCCATGGGCTTTTTCAGATGCTCGCTGATGTTGGTGACCCGGCTTCTGACCGATTTTACCGCTTTGTCGGTGAACTTCGACGGATCGGCATTCAGGGCGTCGCTCAGGTTGGTCATTTGAGCCGAAAACAGGAGCGTTCCATGGTGCAGCACCCGGTCCTTCCAGATGTGTTCAGCATTCCCGGAGAATTTCAGCCCCTTGATCGTCAGATCGTTCCTCCCTTCAAACCGGGCAGGGATCCCCAACTTACGCATGACCTCGAGGATGGGGGCGGTATATTTCCTGAAATCGATGAATTGATCTCCTTCCACTTTCCGGATAAAGGTGAAATTGAGGTTTCCGAGGTCATGAAACACAGCGCCACCCCCGCTCAGTCGTCTGACCACGGGGATATTGTGTTTCTTGACATAGTCAACATTGATTTCTGCCAGTGTATTCTGGTGTTTCCCGACTATGATCGACGGGGCATTCCGCCACAGCATAAACGAGTCTTCATCGAAATTCTTCAGAACATACTCTTCCGTGGCAAGGTTGAAATATGGATCTGTATGATGTCTTTTTACAATCAGCATGATCTGCAATTTTCTGCAAAAATACTTTTTTATAATCCAATCGGATCAAGTTTGCAAATATAGAAATGATGTTCTTCAAAGGATCACTGCTTTATTTGGAAATACATCTCATTTTCAATCGTAAATCAATTTTCACATTCTCCAATCCCCACATTCTCAAATCCTCAAATCCTCAAATTTTCAATGGTTGATTATGGATGTGAAGTAACGAATTGAAATGCAGGTGGACGATATTTGTTTGTGAAAAAACTGTTCCGTTTCGATAAAACTTTAAATTTGCTGGTTCAATCCGGCGTAACCTACGCCATCCATTCATGAATAAGCTCGTCTATCTCCTGTTCCGGGTCTTTATCGGTCTCTTTACCCTCGTTCCTTTACGGTTCCTGTATCTTTTCTCAGATCTTCTGCACCATTTTATCCGGAGTGTACTGCGTTACCGGCGAAAAATCGTTTTTACCAACCTGAAGAACAGTTTTCCTGATAAAACGGATGCAGAGCTCAGAAGCATTGCCCGCAGGTATTACCGCCATCTTTCAGATATTCTGGTCGAAAGCCTGAAATCGTTTTCTATGCGTGAGGAAGACCTAGTTAACAGGTATCGGTGTACCAATCCGGAAGTTCTGAACGAATACTTTAAACAGGGGAAATCGGTGATCTGTGTGGCGGGTCACTATGGGAACTGGGAGTGGGGCGGGGCTGCCTCAGGAACGCAACTTTTGCACAAACCCATCGGATTCTATAAACCCCTGTCCAATCCGTACATTGATGAATATGTTCAGAAAACCCGCGCCACGGGCCGGACCCGACTTGCATCCATCACCCGCACTGCCGAAACGTTTATACAGGACTGGGGAGAACCTGCAGTCTTTTTCATGATTGCCGACCAGAGCCCGTCGAGCACAAGACTTGCCTTCTGGGTTGATTTTCTCAATCAGGAGACCGCTACCCTGCACGGTCCTGAAAAATATGCCCGTATTCACCGGCTCCCCGTGTTCTTCGCTTCCGTGAAAAAGGTCAGAAGAGGCTATTACACCATTACATTTACACTTGTTGCGTCAGATCCGGAACAAGCAAAAACCGGAGAAATTACCTCCCGGTTCATGAATTTACTCGAACAGGAGATCAAAATCCAACCCGCCTATTACCTCTGGTCCCACCGCCGGTGGAAACTTACAAGAGCGGAATAGAAAGTCAATCAGTCAATCGTAAATCAATTTTCACATTCTCAAATCCCCACATTCTCAAATCCTCAAATCCTCAAATTAGCACATTAGCACATTTTTAATTATCATCTCACTCTCTGTTACACACTCACCAGGAATAAACAACCTTTTCCCTTGCCAGGCATCCATTAACGCTTATTTCCAGGATGTATACACCCGGACAGACCAGTGCCGGAAAAAGCTCGTTCGTGCGGTGGCTATAATCTGTGTTATTTGAAAAGTGAACCCATGATGTTCCGATGATCTTACCACCGGAATCAAAGAGTGAGATGATTCCGGCGCTCTGCCCCGGAAAATCTCCGCTGATGGTCAACGTTTCACTGAATGGATTTGGTTTAAGACTGAAACTGCATGGAAGAGAGCGCTTTTCAGGGTGACTGACACTGGATGTGGCTCCATCGTGATACTTTATTACAAATGTATTGTATGCACTGTCGGCCGACCATGTTTGCCCGGCCATGATCAGGTCGCCATTGTCCGATTTCTTGATTTTATGCAGGAACTGTGGATGGACAGCCCCAAAAATCTCAGTTTCGGTTACTGTTCCATCCGGTTGTATCGTCACGAAATAACCCTCATTCCCCAGGCCGGGCGATGAGGTCATGCCACAGGCATGAAACCTGCCATCTGATTCAACTACCGATTCGAGCCCGTCGTAGAAGGTTCCTTCCCCGATACTTTTTCTCCAAAGCTCATTCCCTGAGCCATCGCATTTTAACAACAATCCGTTTTTCAGCTCATCGCCGGTTATGTCGTGATGCCCGGCAATCAGGAAAACTCCGTCACTGGTTTGAATCAACCCGGCACCCCACTCCTGCGATTTTTCCGGTCCGGGGGTATCGTAGCTTCTTTGCCATATGATGTCGCCATCCATGGTTAGTTTTATTAACCGGGCGTTGCGGTTACCCGGACCACTGGCAGGAAAAGTTCCGCTGTTGCCGGTCATCACGATATGATGATCGGTGGTCTCGATGACTTCAAAACCCATCTCCGAATTGACGGTACCGATTGTTTTTGTCCAGAGGGTGTCGCCCATGTTGTCGACCCTGATCAGGTAAAAATCATCCTGCCCGGCTCCGAACGATTCCGTGTAACCCGAGATGACATAGCTGCCATCGGAGAACCTGCAGATGCTGGTCGCCGCATCAAACCCGGTCCCTCCGAAATGTCTCTTCCAAACGGTGTCGAGGTTACTGTTAATTTTGACAAGTATCACATCAAATGATCCCCATGGCCCTTCTCCATAGCCGGTAAGCATATAACCTCCTGCACCGTCGGGTACCATATCCGTGGCAAACTGCCATCCTGGTTCTTCCAGTTGTCGGGTTGATACAACCTCACCACCGTCATTGAGTTTCATGAGAAGCAAATCAGCCCGGTTTGTACCGGAATAGGTATAACCGGCAATCACTGATCCTCCTGACGGGATCGATTCGACGGTGGTGGCTCCATCAGGGGCGGGCGAGCCGCCTCCGTGAATCCAAAGCACAGCGCTTTTTGTGTTGTCGGCCATGAGTCGCCGGATGTTATTCCTTCCCGGATGATCGGAAAAAGTAGCCGAGGCCTGCAATATGGCTGCACAATTCTGGATATTGAAAAAGTCGCCGGCCGAACAGGTGATGATGTTCCCCTGAATTTGCGGCGGTTTGTTTTTCCCGGCCCAGATGGCACCGGCAGCGACATATTCCTGCTGATACTCGGGGTTCCCGGTCACCTGCAGGCCATTGATCACATCGGCGGCGGCAAGTACCCTGACACCTGTGCAGAATCCTGCAACCACAAGGCCGGTATCTGCAGCATTGTGCACCAGTTCAAGCACATGCTGATTTGAAAGAAAATTACCACAGGGATTTCCGGCATAATGGCTGCCCGACATAACCGCAACGGCATCCCAGGAGGTTACTGATCCGATCTGGCTTGTGAGGGTATCGGGATGCACAACCTGGCAGCCAAGCTGTGACGCGTAAGCCGGACATGGATAGATGTTCTGATTGGTGCCGGCAACCGTGATCCTCCAACCGTAATTCTCAAAATTGGCACGGTCGAGATAATAATTCGCGCCGTATTTATTGGGTAAGAGGATCAGTACCCTGAAGTCGTCCGCCATGGTCGACCGACAGGATACAAATATCAACATCAGTGTGATGATGAAAACGTTAGTTTTCATGGCATGGTGATTTACATTAAATGTTTTTAAGGACGATTTTCCTGATACAAAAGAGGATCATAAAACAAAAGTAGAGATTGACTATCCGGTATCATCTCACTGTTTTACATTCGGTAAAATCTGGTTTGCAGAATGACAAATCCGGCTGAGTTTTTTAATGCACCTCTCCACGCAATGGATGACCCGGTCTCCGTGTATCGCCGGAAATGGACCTGTTGCAAGGCTGATAATGCCATTTATCAATCGGTGGCCGGCGTTATGGCAGAAATGAATTACTTTTACTTTATCATTGAAAATATGGCAAGAACCGGTATCCATACTGTTATTTTTTTGTTGCTGATCATACACATCCTGTTTTTCTATTCCCCGACCCGCGGCGAGCCTGGTCAGCGCTCTTCGGTATCGGCAATGGACATGGTGCGTAAAGCCGACTCCTTCCTTGCTTCGCAGGACATAAGAATGGCCCAGCGCTGGGCTATGAAGGCAAAAGCGCAGATCATCGCCTCGGAATTTAACGAAGATGTTCCGACAACCCTGCTGGCTGCCGGGGTTTTTAGAGATGTTTTTCAACCGGGTTTCGGATTTTCATTACTCGATCGCCTGATCCGTGAAAAAGTCAGGATGAGCCCGGGTGAAGAAACGAAGGTCAGGAACCTGATGGCTGGCTTGACTTTCCAAATGGGCGATTACGATGATGCCTTTAAAATGTACCAGGCCAACCTTGCGCTGGCCCGGGAACAAGGACTCGACAGCCTGAGGGTCCTTTCATGGATGGGTTTATCACGCATCGCAGGTGTTAAACAGGAGAGAAACCAGCAAATAAGCTATCTTGAGGACGCGCTGGCGTGGACAATGCGTACGGGATACAAGGGATTGGAAGCAGAAACCCGGATGATGACCGGTGATTATTATATGCTCGCGGGTTCGCTGCCCGCCTCGCGTGAATCGTTTCTGCAGGCGCAAAGGTTATTTGTTTCGCGCAGGGATTCAGCCGGAATGCTCTCCTCGCGTCTCAGAGGTGCCTGGGTTGCCTACATGATGAAAGATTACCCGGTAGCGCTTGCCGAATTCAGGAGCGGGTTGACGTTAGCGCTCAATTTATCCAGGCATTTCAGCATTGCCAATACCTATGGAAATATCGGCACGGTGTTCAGGGATATGGATCAGCCCGACAGTGCCGCGATCTATTACCAGAAAGGGATTGAGGAGGCTTCCCGGATCAATGATTACTATAATATCTCCTGGATCTGTTTCGACCGGTACGAGATGTTCCGCAAGTCGGGCGACCTTCAGAAAGCGCTCGATTCCTATATTCTTCACAAGCAGTACAGCGATTCGCTTGAAGCCCAGCAGTCGCGAAGATACCTCGAACAAGCCAGGGCCGTTTATGAAGAAGAGTCGAGGCAACAGCAACTCGAACTGCTGTCGCTGAAATTGAAACAGCAACGGATGCTGGTTTACGCGCTGGCAGGTGGAAGTATCCTGGTCATTGTCATCCTGGTACTGGTCATTCTTCAGATCAGGCTCAATAACCGTCGTAAAATGGCTGAGATCAAACGGAGCATGACCGAACTGACCCAGATGAACCTGCGGCAGCAAATGAATCCGCACTTTATCTTCAATATTCTGAATTCAATACAATATGCTATTTATCAGAAAGATACGGTAACTGTCAATGAATATCTCGGGAAGTTTTCGCTGCTGATGCGAAAAACACTGGAAAACAGCCGGCACACAACCATAACCCTGAAGGAGGAGCTGGATATGGCAGCGCTGTATCTTGAACTGGAGGCTATCCGTTTTAAAGATAAACTTACCTGGGAAATAAAGGTCGATGATGAAATCGACCTGCTCGACTGCAGGGTTCCTGCAATGCTTATCCAGCCTTTTGTTGAAAATGCCATCTCTCACGGATTAAAAAATAAACCGGGGCACGGACATGTGGCAATTTTTTTAACCCAGCAGGAGGATCACATCCGCTGTGTTGTGGAGGATGACGGGATTGGACGGAAGGCAGCAGCCGGCATTGCTGCTGAAACAAATGCCAGGCACCAATCGCTGGGAACTGCCATCACACAATCGCGCGTCGGGCTGATCAACGAACTGTATGCCAAAGACCTTAAAATTGCCATTGAAGATCTTTACGATCCTTCGGGAAAGCCTTGCGGAACAAGGGTAGTGATTCATCTCCCCGTTATTTTAAAACAATGAGAATAAAAACTGTTGTTATCGACGATGAGCCGGATGCAGTAAACTTTATCTGCTCCATTATTCATGATCACTGTCCTGAACTGGAGGTGGCCGGCATTGCCCATTCGGCAGCAGAAGGTGAATCGGTGATCAGAAGATCGAAGCCGGCACTTGTTTTTCTTGATGTTGAGATGCCCATGGGCAATGGCTTCGATCTGCTGACACGCTTCCCGGAAAAGGAGTTTGATGTGATCTTTGTTACCGCTTTTGACCATTACGCCATCCGCGCAATCAAATTCAGCGCGGTCGATTATATCCTGAAACCGATCCGTATCCGTGAATTTACCGAATCGGTGAACAAGTATCTTTTAACCAGATTGAACGAATCACAAAACATTCCATCCTACGACCTTCTCCTGGAAAACCTCCGTGCGCCGGTTCCTTTGAAGCTGGCTATATCAGCCTTTGGCGGGGTGGAATACCTGACAATAGCCGACATTATTCGCATTGAAAGTGATGGCAGCTATAGCCATTTCTTCATGAGGAACGGCAGGAAGATCATGGTCTCACGTAACCTGAAGGAATACCACGAACTCTTGAACGATCATTCCTTTTTCCGGGCCCATCATTCGCATCTTATCAACCTGATGTACGTAAAACGCTTCATGCGACTCGAAGGGATCATTGAACTCGAAGACGGGAGCCGGGTTCCGGTGTCACGGTCAAAAAAAACGCTGTTCCTTCACCATATGTCTCAAATTTCGAAGTAGTCGGGTTGTCGGAGAAATCCGGCCATCTGTGAACCCGATCCTGCAGGCGATACATCCGGTTTGGGAATCTGTTCATCCTCATTATACCTTCGTCATCACATTTCATCAGTTTATCCGGGATGGTCGCGATGCAAACGGAAAAAGAGTGAGTGCGGGCTGCTATATTATTCAGATTTCAGTTGGAAAAAATTCATGGTCAATTAAAACAATCATTCAATGAAAAAGTTGATTTTCGTAAACATCATGATCATTGCCATAATCCTGGCAGGGTGTATGGCAACCCGGGTCGGAGCTGACCTCGATGCAGGTACCATTGGTGTTGATTTTAAATTTCAGCGGGAGAACATGTGTTTCGGACCGTCTCCCCAGATCACGCTGACCAATCTGCCTCCAGCGACAAAGGGTTTAAAAGTGTCGCTGCGCGATCTGGATCATCCCGGTGCCGACCATGGCGGTGGCGATCTGAAAAATTTCAGTTCAACCATCATCGGGCCGGGCGCTTTAAAGGCGTATCAGGGACCTTGCCCTGTCATGACCGACCACCGGCGCTATCATTATGTGTTTAAGGTCGAAGCGCTGGACGAGGCAGGACGAGTGATCGCCTTCGGTCAGGCCATGCGCGAATGCGGCTGGGTTGATTTTCAGTGACCGCAGACTGAGGACGAATAATGGACAATTGACAATTGAAAATGGAAAACGAAAAATTCAATCACTCAATCACTCAATCAGTAAATCAGTCAATCAGTTAATTTCAGAGCAGCCCCCCGTTTCGGTAAATCGCTAACTGGGCATCGTAAAACTTATCGATCCTGGTTGTTTTTCCGTTACGCAGATTGATGAGTTCCCCGTTTGTAAAATCCACCCGGATTCGGTCACCATGCTGAATTTCGGCGGCTGCAATCAAGTCGGGTTTATAGGTGAGGATCGGAAGGGCTGCATTGATGGCATTGCGTTCGTAAATGGCCCCGTACGACTCGGCGAGGATGCAACTGACTCCCAGCGAGAGAAAACAGTCGACGGCCTGCTGTCGTGAGCTCCCGGCTCCGAAGTTCTTTTGTGTGATAACAATGTCGCCCGCTTTGGCTCTCTTTGCGAAATCTTCAAAACCCTTCAGGTTGTCGAAGGTGTACTGTCCCATCTCCTTGATATCGGTGATGGTCAGATACCGGTTGTGGAAAATCATGTCGGTATCGATATCATCCTTAGGAATGAGCCACACTGTTCCTTCTACGATGGTTGGTTTTTCACGCTTCACCTTTTCTTTTACAACAGCCTTGATGGTCCCGGTCTTGCTGAATTTAGCAGGTTTATCGGGGATCATGTCGGGTGTGGTGATGTACCCCGCCACAGCCGAGGCAGCGACCACTGCCGGTGAGGCCAGGTACACCATCCCTTTTCCCTGCTTCCCCTCGAAATTGCGGTTTCCGGTGCTGATGGTCACCTCGCCGGGACCGTTCTGACCGACCTGCCCGGCTGCACAACCAGCACAGCCTGCATTGGATACGAGGACGCCGGCCTCCTTGAAAATCTGGATCAATCCTTCGTCCATTGCCCGGGTCCAGATGGCGTCGGTAGCGGGCACGATTTTCAGTACCACGCCGGGGGCGACCTTACGACCACGCAGTATTTTTGCTGCTTCCCGCAGATCTTCGATCCGACCATTGGTGCAACTTCCGATAAAACCCGAATCAATTTTCTGATTTATGACACTTTCGATGGCAATATCATCGTGCGGATGCCCGGGCTTTGCCACCATAGTTACGAATTTACTTAGATCGATGTCGAATACCTTTTCGTAAACGGCATCCGGGCCGGCGGTTACCGGCTTTTGATCTTTACCCGTAAGCAGTTTCAGCTCATTCAGCAGGGCAGGGGAGGTCGGGAACAGGATGATGATCGCCCCCATTTCAGTGCCCATCGAGGCAATCGTGATCCGCTCGGCCAGGGTGAACTTTTCGGTTTCTGTCCCGTAGATCTCCACCGAATATCCCAAAAGTTTATTTGCTCCAAAGATTGACAGAAGATTCAGCACGATGTCTTTGGCCGATAATCCTGCCGGTCTGGCGCCATTCAGGTTGATTTTTACCGATGCCGGAACCTTGAACCATACTGCACCTTTGGCCCACGCGGCGGCAATGTCCTGGTCACCCATCCCTTGCCCAAATGAGGCAATGGCCCCCATGATGTTGGCATGGGAGTCGGTCGACACAAAGGTGCTGCCCGGCCAGACAAGCCCCTTGTCGATGGCCAGATGGGTGCCGATACCGGAATCCACATCATAGACGCGGATACCGTTTTCGCGTGCGAATTGCCGGCAATAGTGCTGGTTCGCGGCATATTTCTGATCCGATCCGCCGGGGTTGCAGTCGAAGGTAAAGATGGTCTTCGACGGATCATGAACCGTCAAACCGTTGTCGATAAGGTTTTTAACAACATTGGCGCCCCCGAAATCGCGGGCAGCCCGGGTATCGATAAGGACATCGACAATATCACCCGGAACAACTTTCGATTGCCCGGAGTGGTTTGCAATTATTTGTTCAATGATGGTCATAGTTTATTAATTGATTGAATGATTTATTGAATGACAGATTGAGTAAATGAGTGATTGAGTGAATGAGTGATTTTGAAGGATGATTTGTTTGATCAGGGTTGCGTTTCTGTGGTTTTTTTGTTGATGTTTTCAGCGCGGTGATGAAAAAGGATGAAAACCTTATTGCATCAATTCTCAGGTCCTGAAATTTCTCTGGTTATAGCATATTGCTCTCAACCAGGAGTTCCATCCCATAAAGCGATCATCGACTTTTTATTCACTCAATCACTCAATCACTCAATTATTTTAATCTCTCCCTGAATGGCTCAAAGGTCATGAAATCGGCATGGTGTACGATGTAGGCTTCGACCGTACGTTTTACCATGTCGCCTTCGCCGGCATGCGTGGCAATGATATGGCACACGGCTGCAGGCACTCCGCATTGTTCGGCCAAAGAGACTCCCGAGAAGGGATGACGCAGATACTTGCCATATTTTCCCTGGAACGATTTTCCATTGGCATCGAGTTCGTACTCAAGCAACTTCCCGACATCGGCAAGGATCGCACCGGCGATCAGGACATCCATATCGACCGGCATGTCGCTGCCGAAGAATTCGTTCATCTTTTTACCGGCATCGCGCGCCACATGGACTACACAACGCTTGTGTGCCATGAACGACACTTTAAGGTCGGGTCCCGCTAAAAGCGTGAAGGGGATTTTGTTCAGGTCATCGGCGGTCAGAACGCTCCGTTCGAGCGCCAGTTCCCAGGTTTTTGCAGTTTTTTCCCGGAGATCCGGATCTTCGATCCACATGAGCTCCGGCCAGAGGGTTACGATTTCTTGTGTCATAGGTTAAAAAATTGAGTGAATGAGTGAATGAGTGAATGAGTGAATGTAAAGGGTGATTTGTTTGATCAGGGTTGCGTTTCTTTGGATTTTTTTGTTATTGTTTTTCGTGCTGTACTGAATATTGATAAAAGTTCCATGGCCTCATTTTGCAGATCCTGAAGTTTCTCTGGTTTTACAATTTTACTTTCGGTCAGCAGTTCCATCCAAAAAAGCGATTCATCGGCTTCTTCAATCACTCATTCACACATTTGTGTATATATGTCCTAACGCCTGATCTTCGCGATGATGGCATCCGCCATCTGGGTGGTGTTGGCTGCTCCTTTTTCGAAAACATCGGGTTTGCCGGGGAGTTTCATCATGTCGTAGGTTTTAACTTTGCCTTCCTCAATAACTTCGGCCACGGCTTTCTGGATTTTTTCAGAGATGGCGTGTTCGCCAATGTGATCGAGCATCATACAAGCCGACATGATCATGGCAACCGGGTTCACGATGGAGGGTTTGTAATCGGCATACTTGGGAGCCGAACCATGGGTTGGCTCAAATACCGCGATCTCGGGACCGATGTTGGCGCTGCAGGCAAATCCGAGTCCGCCGATCAACCCGGCGAAACCGTCGGAGACAATGTCGCCGAACATGTTGCCGGCAACGATCACGGGGTAGGTTTCCGGGTTCTTGGTCAGCCACATCATTTGAGCGTCGATGTTCGTATTCTGCACCTTGATGTCGGGATATTCCGTCTTCGACATCTCCTGGGCGATCTTCAGCATCATCCCGGAAGTTTCGCGGATCACATTGGGTTTTTCACACACCGTAACGGTGTCGATCCCTTTTGATTTGGCATATTCAAAGGCAGCCTTTACAATCCGCGTCGTATATTTCTTCGTGAAGATACGGGTCGAAACCGCGAGTTCCGGCCTCGGGCACCAGGCAAAGTTGTCCCTGAACTTTTTATGGGTCAGCAGTGCATCGTAAACCTGGTCGGGAGGATTTGTCCACTCCACACCCCCGTACAATCCTTCGGTATTCTGACGGAAGATCATGGTATCGACAACAGGTTCTTCGATAACGCCGCCAAATCCGCGACGGATGAAGTTCAAAGGGTTGCCTTTAAATGTTTTGCACGGGCGCATACAGATATCAAGATCATATTTCTGCCGCATACTCACGATCGGACTGTAGTAAACGTAACCTTTCCCTTTCATTTCGGGCGAAAGCTCAGCTTCAGCCTTATCTTTGGGCTTGGAGGTTATGGCTCCGAAAAGGCCGATCTTATGCTGTTCAAGGAGTTTCTGGGTTCTGACAGGAAATGGGTCCCCCTCCTTGCACCAGAATTCCCATCCGATATCACCGTGAACATATTCTGCATCAAAACCGGCTGCGTCCAAAACCCGGATCGCTTCGTTGAGGACGACCTTCCCGATGCCATCGCCCGGCATCGCCACAATTGTTCTTTTTGCCATAATTTTCTAAATTAAAAGAAGTTAGTTGCTTTGAAATTTGGCTTCAAAGATACAATTCCGGATTTGATCCCCCAAACCTGACCGGTAAATTTTTCCCGGACTAATTATAAACGATTCCGTAATTTTGCATGCGCAACCCTGTCATTCAGGAACACATTCAACCCGAAACTGCCGTGACTTTTAAAAAATATCTGAAAAACCCGGTCTTCAAGGTAATCTCAGGAGTGGCTGAAGAGTCCGGCACCCGGGCCTTTGTCATCGGGGGATTTGTAAGGGACCTGATCCTCAAACGCGATAACAAACAGGATATCGATATCGTGGTTCTGGGCAGCGGAATTGAGTTTGCCAACCGCGTGGCATCAAAACTGGAAGGCGACATTCCGGTAAAATTCTTCCGGAATTTCGGAACAGCCATGTTTAATTACCAGGGATACCAGTTTGAATTTGTCGGGGCAAGAAAAGAATCGTACCGGCTCGATTCCCGGAAACCGATCGTGGAAGATGGCACGCTGGAGGATGACCAGAACCGGCGCGACTTTACCATCAATGCCATGGCGATCGAACTAACTCCGGCACATTACGGTTCCCTGATCGATCCCTTCAACGGAATCGGGGATCTGAAACAGGAAGTTATCTGTACACCCCTTGACCCCGATGTGACTTTTTCCGATGACCCGCTTCGGATGATGCGCGCCATCCGGTTCGCGACACAACTGCGATTTTCCATCGACCCGGTTTGCCTTGAAGCGATCCGGCGCAACGCCCACCGGATTTCCATCGTCTCGATGGAACGCGTTTCCGACGAACTCAACCTGATCATTGAGGCGCCCGTTCCCTCGGCCGGTTTCAGGCTGCTCGACGATACGGGATTGCTGCAGTTGATCTTTCCTGAATTTTGCGAATTGAAAGGTACCGAAACCATCGAAGGTAAAGGGCATAAGGATAATTTTGCCCATACCCTCGCTGTTCTTGACAATATTGCCACAGTCTCAGATAATCTTTGGCTGCGGTGGGCCGCGTTGCTCCACGATATCGCGAAACCTGCCACCAGGAAATATATTCCGGGGACCGGCTGGACTTTTCATACCCATGAATTCCGTGGTGCGAAGATGGTACCGGGAATTTTCAGGAAACTGAAATTGCCCCTGAACGAAAAGATGAAATACGTTCAGAAACTGGTTCAGTTGCACCTGCGCCCCATTGTTCTGGCCGAAGATGTTGTGACCGATTCGGCGGTTCGTCGACTTCTCTTCGAGGCCGGCGATGACATCGACGACCTGATGACACTATGTAACGCCGATATCACTTCCAAGAATCCTCAGAAAGTCAAAAGGTATATCTCCAATTTTATCCTGGTCAGGCAGAAACTCAAGGATATCGAGGAAAAAGACCGCCTTCGGAACTGGCAACCGCCGATATCGGGCGAAATCATTATGGCTGCCTTCCAGATCCAGCCTTCAAAACAGGTCGGCATCATCAAGGATGCCATCACCGAAGCGATTCTCGAAGGCATAATCCCGAATGAATATGAAGCTGCGTACAAGTTTATGATCGGTGAAGGCGAAAAATTGGGGTTAAAGAAAATCGTGATATAAACGGAGCGAACTTTTTTCAGGTTTAATATTTTTTTATTTTTGATGCGGAATTTGAAAAGAAAATTATGCTGATTTACCGCTTCCGCATAACGAACGATACCATCGACGGATTTTTTAGGGAGATTGAAATCCACCCAAACAATACCTTCCTTGATTTTCATCATGCCATTCTCGAATCCGTGGATATTCACCTTTGCGAACAGGCATCTTTTTTCATTACCGATAAAAAGTTTAAAAGGGAGAAAGAGATCACCCTGAAAAATGAGAAACGAAAAGAACGGAAATACGATGAGGATCTCGATATTGTGGTGACGGAAACCGTGGTCTACCCCCTGATGAAAGCATCCAAAATTAAATCTTTCATCGAGGATCCCCACCAGCGGATGATCTATGAGATGAACGGGAAGGTGCACCATTTGTTTCATATTGAGCTTTACAGGATCTATCGCAGTGAGGAAATGGTTTCCCTCCCGCGTTGTATCCGACAGTCGGGTGAACTGCCCAAGCCTGTTGAACCTACTGTCCCCGTGCAGACAGCACCCGCATCACCACGTCAATCGCCCGTCCATAAACCGATGCGCGACATCGTGGCATTGGAAAAGTTTAACGATCTGGTCGAAGATGAACAGGAACTGAAAGCCATCGAAAACAACCTGGAAGAGATTCTTGAAGCAGGTGTCCCGGCGGCCGAACCGGAAGAAACGATGAATATTTCCGAAGAACCTTACACCTACGAGGGACAGCATACGGAAACGGCACACGATGAAGAGGAAGAGGTGCAGATGGATCACCTCGAGGATTATGACGACATCGAAAGCCTCGACCGCCGTCTTTCGGGCTACGACCGCGACTCGGATGACTTCGCGTGAACCGTTGCTGATCGTTGTGGCCGGTCCGACAGCCAGTGGTAAAACCGCACTGGCCATCACCCTGGCGACCCACTTTCAAACAGAGATCATATCAGCCGATTCCAGGCAGTTTTACCGCGAAATGACCATATGTACTGCCGTACCTTCCGAAGTGGAACTGGCATGCGCAAAGCACCATTTTGTTCAGCATATTTCTATCCATGATCCTTACAATGTATCGCGCTATGAAACCGATGCATTGAAAATCCTTGAAAACCTGTTTCAGAGGAAGCAGGTCGTAATCATGGCAGGAGGTTCCGGACTTTATATCGATGCGGTGTGCAGGGGTATCGACGAACTTCCTGATCCCGATCCCGAACTTCGCCGGGAATTGAAGCAGGAGTTAGCCGATAACGGCATCCAAAGCCTGCGCGACAAACTCCGGATCGTGGATCCCGATTATTACCAGATGGTCGATGCAGCGAACCCGGTCAGACTGATCCGTGCCCTCGAAGTGTGTATCACAACCGGGAAACCCTTCTCCTCCCTACGCAATCAACAGCCTGAGAAGAGGCCTTTTCGCATCCTGAAGATCGGCCTCAGTGTACCCCGCGACCTGCTCAATCAGCGCATCCATCAACGGGTTGATGAAATGGTTCGCAACGGTTTGGTGGAAGAAGCACGCGCTTTACTTCCGTTCCGGCGCCTGAACGCCTTGAATACAGTGGGTTATCGTGAGCTGTTCGATTTTTTCGACGGGAAGATCAGCCTTCAGCAAGCCATTGCCGACATCAAGACCCATACCCGCCGCTATGCAAAACGACAAATGACCTGGTTTAAAAAAGACGATGAGATAACCTGGTTTTCACCCGAAGAGCCCTCAGCGATCCTGAATTACGTTCTCGAATCCCATTGAAATTATTCTATTGGGTTAGCTTCTTCCGTAAGTTTGTTCCAAAGTTCTGATACCTGCAAATGATTTACCCAATACAACAAATAGTTTAAATCAAGATTTCCATACTGCACTTCATATACACGTAATGCATCGGTAAATTGCTTTTCGCTTCCGCCTGATAGCTTTGCCCAATGGAGTTTTGCAAGTATGGTATCCTCGGGCTTGGAAATTTTCATTTTAAAACCGAACACATTTTCCTCGTATTTTCTTTCAAATCTCGACAGGTCAAATGGTTCATCTGTCAATATCCAAAAATCAATTTTATCGCCTTCATTTGTATCAAGAAGGTTAAACATGCTTCTGTGTCTGATAGCATCTTCCATACTATGTGGATCTAAATAGTATTGGGGTGGGGGAAATGCCGCTATCATTGCAGGAATTGCCAAAGTCCTGATATTTACGACAATATCTACATCATGCGTTGCCCTCGGCTCGCCTTGCAAACTGGAAACAATGGAGCCTGTAACCATATAGTCAATTTGGTTTTCGTTTAAAACGGCAAAGAGATTATTCAATAATTCCGGTTGTAACATTTTGCAATTCTTTCCAAATAAATTTGCTTGATTTCCATTTCGTCTTTGTTTAAAAATCGGATTCGTAATCCCTGCAAAAACAACTTTTTAGTCATTTCTGAAAGCTCAAACGCTTTTGCCAAACGCTGTTCGGGCGACATTTTTCGCAGTATGTGCAAATACAAATGGTGATTGGGATGAGGTTTTATTTCCATACTGTGTTTTGTTATTAACAGATGCAACTAACATCAGGTCAACCCGCTGTGCCCTTTATGAGCATGCCGCACATGCTTTTTGGAAGCTGTTGAAATCAGTTTAAAAGTACAAATAAATTTTTGAATAAATTATTCTTTTTTCCTGCTAATTCACGTCTTTCACACACCGTACGCCAAAGGCATTTGCTCTTGCGGCCGGGTAGAGTGAAACGCTGTGATTGGTTTCATTCAACCCGCGTGCCACAGCGCGGCCAGAGCCGGAGGGGGTTGAGGTCCAATACATGGCCCCGGCGTAGATGCCGTCAAAGAAGGCCCAGCGGTAGTTCAGGTAAAGAAAGCCGGTTTGTTCTGAATGGAAACCGCCGGCAGCAAACGGGTCTTTCATGGCGCTGCCTGCGGTTGCGGCTCCCCCGAGATAGCTGATCAGGGCGCTCCATTCGGCCGAAGCAGGGATGTGCCAGCCAGGAGGACAGAGACCCTGGGTTCCGGGAGCGGTTTCGTAACGCATCAGTTCATCCCACTGGTAGCATGAGAAATACGCGAATGAAGCATTACGTATATATTTTTCCGGGATACAGTTGTCGGTTTGCACAGTGAATTCGCTGATCGTCGTACCATGATCTAAATTCACAGCCATCCAGCATTGTGAACCGAAAAGCGCGGAGGAGTATGTTTTATTATCGCGCGGATCGGTGAATGTGCTTCCGCAGGTAAACACGGGTGATGGCTTTACCAGGATCGTGGTGGTTTTCGACGCCATGCAGGAATAGAAGTTTGAATAGGCATAGGTGATGGTCTTGATCCCGGTTCCCGCAACAGAGGGGGTAAATATCCCTGAAGAGGAGTTGACCCCCTGACCGGTGTAGACGCCGCCGATGGGCAGTCCGCCCGTAAGCCTGAATGGCTGTGCGTTCACGAATGTTACAGTGTCGAAACACCTGCTGAATATGACATTCGGAGCATCCCGCACGGTTAGTGTGATTGACGGCGATGTCGCAGGATTGGCCGTTACACAGGTAAGGTTGGAGTTCATTACGCAGGTCACTACATCGCTGTTAGCCGGGGAATATGTGTAGGCAGAGGCATTGCCCCCTGCAGCATTGATACCGTTGACCTTCCATTGAAAGGCAGGCGAAGATCCGCCATTGACGGGCGTTGCGGTGAAGGTAACGGAGCTGCCCGGACAAAAGGGATTTGCCGAGGCGACAATGGAAACGCCCGCGGGAAGATTGTTGTTGACGATCATCGTGATCGCGTTGGAGATGGACGGATTACCTGTTACACACGAAGCTGAAGCGTTCAACGAGCAGGTAACAACGTCACCGTTGACAGGCAAATAGCTGTAACCTGAGTTTGTTGCCCCGGAAGCATTTACACCATTGACTTTCCATTGATAAGCGGGTAACGATCCTCCATTGACGGGCGTTGCGGTGAAGGTTACCGGACTGCCCGTGCATAAAGGATTTGCAGAGGCATTAATGGAGAGGCCGACAGCGACGGCAGGAACCACGACAACCGTGATCTGCGCGGTGTTGCTGCAGCCGTTTTCGTCGGTTCCTGTAACGGTATAAGTTTGCGAAGTAAGTGGGATGAATGGGATGCCATTCATGACCCCGTTGTTCCAAACGTAGGTTACGGCGCCGCTTCCCGTCAGTATTACCGGGTTGCCTGCACAAACACTGGAAGAAGAGGCATTGGCAATTACATTGGGCAGCGGATTCACCGTGACCACGATTTGTGCGGTATTGCTGCAACCGAATGCATCGGAGCCGGTAACGGTGTAGGTGGCTGTTGAGGCCGGAACAAAGGGTATTCCATTCACAACGCCGTTGCTCCAAACATACCCGGCAGCGCCGCTTCCGGTGAGCGTAACGGAATTGCCGCTGCAAATGGAAGTCGATGGAGCGGCAACGGCCGCTACCGTTGGCAATGGATAAACCGTAATGCTGACCGGCGGGCTGGTTGCCGGACTATTGCCCACGCAGGGATCTGATGAGGTTACTTCACAAGCAATCTGATCGCCATTGGCCGGTGTATAGGAACAGGTTGCATTTGTTGCCCCGGGAACATTGATCCCGTTGACTTTCCACTGATAGGCCGGAGATGTGCCTCCGTTGACGGCCGTTGCGGTGAACAGCACAGCGGCGCCGCTGCAAATCGTGCCGGGCGGACCGGCAACCGTCACGCTCATGACGGCTGTTGGAGCGATTGAAAGTTGTACCGTATCCCGTCCGGAACAACCATTGGGACCGGTTACGATAACGCCATAAACTCCCGGCGTTCCGGTAGTGTAGGTTTGGTTTGCACCGATAACCAATCCTGAAGTAATGTCTTTCCATTCATAGGTGCAGCCGGCGCAGGCCCCTGCATCGAACGTGGCGGTTTGGCCCGCACAGATGTTCTGATCGGGACCCAGCGCGGGCGTCGGCGCTTCCTGAATGGTTATGGTTTTCCAGGTCGTATCCGTTCGGTTGTCGTTGTGCCTTACATACAACTCGACAGTATATGTTCCTGCAGCCGAATAAACGTGCGAAGGATTGGCAATGACAGAAAGGTTCGCCGCCCCCGACGCCGGATCCCCGAAATTCCAGCGGATGGAATCGGCCGGAGGCCAGATGTCGGTGGTGAATTTAATTGAAGCATTCTGACAGGTGCCAATTTGGTGGATATAGGCTTTATACCGTTGAACAAATTGTGGAAAACAAAAATTATGAGGGTCCTCCAAACGAACAAAATTTTTCTCATAGGCACAGGATGACCCTGGCAATGATGGAAACTTAATGACATGGACGGAATCCCCAAATGGGGTATAGTTGCCTATATAAATTTTACCATCGGGGCCTGATTGTATATTCGCTCCCGCCCCATAACCCAAAAGATACTGACTTTGTATAAAAGATAGTGAATCCGGAGCATTCATATCATATTGGAACAATGGCGTATTAAAAGGCAAATTCGCTCCTCCGGATATATATAGAAATCGTGAGTTAATAGAAAATTCTTTACTTATTAATATATGATTTAAACCAGGATAATTTACTGAAAAAGTAAATCTTGGGGTGATTATTCCCGTAGTAGTATTGAAAGTACAGACTTCGTGCATTGAATCAGAACAAACTAAGTGACGACCATCAAAAGAGATTTTTAAATATCCACAGTCTGCCCTGAAACCCATTTTTGTTTTAAAGTTGGCAGGACTAATAACAGGAGTCGGATCAATTCCGGAAGCGGTTAACCGATATGCCAGATAATTGTTTGTTTTTGTATGATTTAATACAACGATCCAGTAATCTCTGTTATTTGCATGCCTGGTGGCTGTCAACTGGTCAACGACACTATCGCCATAGGGTAGCGCAATGTTCTTCATTCCCGGAACAATATCCCCTAAACCTCCATTCAGGTCCATATTAAATACTGAATAGTACAACCCTACAATGGGTCCAATCCCACCAGGATCATGACCTGCAGTAATAATGTAGTAAATTTGTGAGTTGCCAGGTAATTGCAAAGCAATTGCAGATTGGCAACCGGCGCCTCCCCCTAATAATCCCGCGCCATTTGGCGTTACATTTAAAAATTTATCATATATTTTCTTTCCCTCTGAGCAAAACAAAAAATTACCGGCAGAATCGGAGATGCTGAATCCGCTAACTAATCCACTTGATGCAATAGGGCTTGTTGGTAATGAAATGGGTGTCCCCATATTGAATGTCATTCCAGCGTGCCACCCGAAGTACCAATTATTGAATTCACCTTGAGAGTACCCGGTGAAATTATATAGCAGAAGCAAGAAAACAAATAGTTTGTTCTGCATTACACATTTTTTTTAAAATTAATAAAAACTGATGAGATGAAGTTAAAAGTGATCATCTCATCAGTTTTTCAAGAAACTAAAAGTTGATCACAATAGGATCAATTGCAATAAGATTATCATTTGCATCAAGGCGGGCAAGTGAACTGCCTGATCTCCTGTCGTACTCGGTTGTGGTACCATTGTATACCCGAATACAAGTCACCTGGATTGTGTAAAAGGTCTTTTCAAGGGGATCAGGCTTTGGTACTGCAATCCCGGAGCCTGTCATGAAAGGTATAAACCAAGGTGTTTGATATGGATTATTCAAATCATTGAAAATACCATAAATATTTGGTTCAGTCGTAACCACCTGACCCACCAAATAATAATCGTAATTCGTTGATGCATCATTGATAGTCACATCAGCAGTAAGAGTAGGGTAGATGGTTGTTTGAGCAAAACCCAAGGTTGAGACTCCCATCATTAAGAGGACAAGAAATATTTTTGTTTTCATTTTACATAAGAATTTTAAAAAATGTACCCATTAGTCAATATAAAACGAACGATTTTTCGACAAATATTTCGTTCGATTGGCTTTTTTTCACTACGATACAACTTACGTAGCTAACCTTCAGTGTGGGTTCGGCCCTTGTCTTCTGAAGGATAAGACAAGAGCCGATGGGAGCGAGGTTGCTTTTCCCCAGCATTTGAATAGAACTTTTCATGATTAATTCATATTGACATATGCTTATCTGTATGTGAGCTGTCTGATCAGGCAAGGAATTATTGTTCATAGATCCTGAATCCTTTTATCTGATATATCGGCTACTACATGTGTTTTTATCAGGTTATTCATCCTTTAAATGCCGGACAATGCAATAGATCTGCCGGCTTGATGCTGATTCAGGCCCGTAATTTGAAAATATGAACCAGTTGAACCGGGTATGAAATTGAGCATCAACGGCAACAGATGAACAATCCGGAGCGTACTTTCAGAAATAAGTAAATTCTGGTTTCATGGTGTCGGTGAACGTAGCAAGTCCTCCTCAATCCAGACATCCACTGTGATATGATCATCCGATTCCACCAGTACGCCCCATTCACGGGTATCGATATCGATATTTAGTGTCTGCCCTCCGTACAGTGTAAAGGGCCCATAGATCGTTTGCAAATCAAGGCTGTAAACATAAACTGTGGCGGTTGAGGATGTCCCACCGTTGGAATGAACAATAAGGGTACGTTTGCCCCTTGTTGACTCTTCGGTGTCAAAGCCCGGCGCTCCTTCCTGAAAATTGGCAACAGAAAGCACCGGCGCGTTGTAGGAGGGGATGGGATTCTGACCATACGACAGGCCGACGCCGGACAAAAAACAAAGAATCGTTAGCAGGAAAATTCGTTTCATAATTCAAAGAATTTAAGAGGTTGGTGTATGTCCTGCTAAAATAGTTGTTAATGCATTGATAATCAAGTGCTAAAAACGGAACTGTTACCTTCCGAAAATCGGAATAAAATCAAGCCATCAATGTTATAAGTAATTGATGAATTGATAAGTGAGGAAATAATTACGGTCCGGATTCCGGCCCGGAAAATGCGGGAATATCTTCGCGAAAAGGAGGCTCAGATCAGTTTTCGTTCAATCAGGAGGCGGATTAATTCAATATTGGTCTTTACACAGAACGATTTCCTGAGCTTTTTTAAAGTTTTTTCTATGGCCGAAACAGTGAGCTTCATTTCTGTTGCAATTTCTTTGGCGCTACACCCATTAACTAACCGGGTCAGAATATGCTGCTCAGTCGGTTTAAGAACTAAATTCAACTGAAAAAGTTGTTTTTGGATATCGGGATTATTTCCATCCTGTGCGATGGTTGGATATATGATTTTGCCTGCATATGCTAATCCGATGATTTCCTTCAGTTCCATTTTAGTTGCCTTTTTTGAAATATAGGCGTTTGCGCCATAGGTCATCATCTGGTTGATCCAGTATAATGATTCATCAAAGGTGAAAATTACTACCGGTTTATCCGGGAATGCAAATTTTATTTTTTTTATATTTTCCAGTGGGTCTTCACCCTGTAACCATAAATCAAGGATGATCACATCGAATGCAGCCGGTGAAATCTCATTGATAAAGGAATTTACCGAACCTGAATGTCCGGTAACCATTATTCCATCTTCCGTATGACGAAACCGTTGCCTGAATCCATCATAAATTATCGGGTGGTCTTCTATGAGATGTAGTCGTATCATAACTGATTCGTGACAGGTATTTCCAATTTCCAATAAACGCCCTTTCCTGGAAAAGTGTCAAGAGCCGCCGTTCCATTCAACAGGTTTACACGGGCAAATATATTCGATAATCCCATACCTTTCCCATGACTATCCTGCTCCCTGAAACCGGGACCTCGATCCTGGTATAAAATCGTGATCATTGTTTCCTGAAAATCTATTGATAAATGGCACTCCGAAGTTCCGGCATGTTTTCGGGCATTGTTCAACAACTCCTGAATTATCCGGTAGATATGGATCTTCATAGCGTCAGGCGGGAAAGTAACCGGTTCATTGATCTGGTAGTTGAGTTTCACGTTCCCCATTTGGATATATTCCGTGCACAAACTGGTTAATAATGACCTGAGTTCCTGGTTCGCAAGAGTTTTTCCATTCAGGTGATGTGACATGTCTCTGACTGAATCTGTAAATTCCTTAATGAACGCAGTGATCATAGCAGCTTCACGATGTTCATCTCCCGACAGTCTTTCCACTGCACAGGTTACCTTCATCGACAGGGTCCCGATGGCGTCGTGTAACTCAATGCCGTTTTTCTCTTTTTCATGTTCCTGGGCCTCAATGACCCTTCGTGCCGCATCAAATTTTAATTTCTGCATCCTGTTCCGGCTTCGTTGCCGGTGCAGGATTAACAGAATGATAAGGATGATGCACGTTGCAAGGGCAATACCCGCGATAGTCCAAAGGTTCCGGATATGTTCGCTTTTACGTTGCAGCAATTGTTCTTTTTCCAGAATGATCAGGTTTTTACTACGGGTTTCCAGCAGCGCTGAAAGTCCCCGAACCTGCCGGGAAGCCAGTTGTTTTTCTGCAAGGGTCCTTTCATAGGTCGACCGTCGAAGCCAGGTTATGGCATCGGCATATTGGCCTTTTTTAATCAAAATATCGGCATACGTATCAAACAAAGTTGAAAGCCAGTCGTGGTCTTTAGTCGAATCAGCGAGCGGTATAGCCTGATGCAGGATGATTTCAACGGCTGATGCAACATCATTCTTGTCCAGATATGCATAAGCGATATTGTTGTACGCTCCGATCATTAATTTATCAAGATGGCCTTGCCTTGCAATGCTGATTGCCTGGTTGTAATAAGTCAGGGCAGAATCGGGATTGTCCATCAGCAATGCCAGGTTGGTTAAAAAATTCCCGGTCTCAACCTCATTCCCATCCAACTGGTTTAAGGTTTGTATAGCCGTTCTGAGCATCTTTTGGGCACTGTCAGGATCAGATTGGAAACGCGCAAGATTGCCGTATGAAATAGCCCATTCACGTTTCAATTGGTAGCGCGCCGATAATTTGTACACGGAATCAGTGTACAATTTCTCATTAGCAGTATCATGGGTGGCGGCATATACGGAGGTGACAACAGTAAGGGCCGAGGCCAGAAGAGATATTTGACCCAACCTGTAGCTCGAATGAATAGAAGAATCAAGTTGAATGATGGCATTTTCATAGTCATTTGCATCAAGTGAAAGGCATGCAAGGTTAAGAAAAATGCCACCGCGTTCAAATGTAATTCCGGTTGAATCACTCCACTGCATGGCCTGGTTTAAGTAAAATCCGGCAGAATCATTGCTGCAGGAATAAAGAACCAATCCCTTTACATTCAATCCTTTAATAATCAATGAGTCGGATTGTGCGCTGGTGGCTAACGCAAGGGCATCAGAAGCACATGCAAGCGCTTTCGTCGGATCTGTAACTCTGAGAGTAAGCGCATTTTTATGAAGTATGATAATGGAATCAACAAGGCGTGATTTTACGACCAAATCTGCATCCCGCTTCGATCTGTCAATACACCCGTTATGACAGAAGAGCAGGAACGATAGTGTACAAAGAGCGAAAAGTTTCAAAAAGCAGCGCATTGTAGCCTGATATTTACCCGGTTAATCGAATTTTACGGGAGCGGGAAGTAATAATCAACCCGGCATTACACCACTGTGATACGCCAGCAACCCCTCCATCGGAGCCTGGCTGATCGTTCCTACATGAATATGTTCCTCCCGGGCTGCCGTTTCTAAGATGTCGCGGTAGCAATATGCGATAGAACCTGTGAAACTGACCGGAAGCTGGTCATAACGGTCATAATGTTTGACCTGTGCTTCAAAGAATGCATGAAACGCATCCTTCACCAGGGCATAGATGTAAGGATGGTCCTGGCGTGGCGCCATGAAATGGCTGAAGGAGGCCAGAAACCGGTTGGGGTAGGGGAGGTTGTACAGGGCGTTGAGAATGTCCTCCAGGGTCAGCGAATAGGTTTCGCGGAATGCGGCATCCAGATCGGCCGGAAGCTGCCTTTTAAGGTAGGCGCCCAGAAACTTCTTCCCCAAATAGGAGCCGGCCCCCTCGTCGCCAAACAGGTAGCCCAGGGAGTCCACCCTGCTGAAAATATTATCACCGTCATAATAACAGCAATTGCATCCGGTACCCAGGATGCAGGAGATCCCGGGTTGGTCGCCAAACAACGACCGCGCTGCTCCCAGGATGTCGTGGTAGACAAACACTGCCGCCTTGTGAAAATGAAGCTGCAACGCCTCCCGGATCAATGTGTCGTTTTTCTCCGTGCTGCATCCCGCCCCGTAAAAATGGATCTCCCGCACATGATCGGTCACGATATACGGGATCAATTCAACATTCAGGACCGCGTCGATGCTTTCTGAGGTGTGAAAATAGGGGTTGAGCCCGGCTGATGGAAGCAGCGTCTTCAACGACTTGTTCTCCATCAATGCCCATGAAGTTTTGGTTGAGCCACTATCAGCAATAATGATCATAGTTCTTTGATATCGTTATGTCTCTTTTCGAATTATCTGATCACGGAGGTCACCGGGTTCCTAAAACCTTTCATTGCCTTCAGGTAAACCTTCACGGTCCCAACAATGATCTTTGCCTCAATGTAAACGGGGACTTTGTTGGCATCATCCGTCACCCATACGAGCACATCCTCATCCCCCTTGAAAATCGTCCCCTGAACCATTTTCACGGAAAATTTAATACACCGGTATTGTTTTTCGTCCAATCCCTCAACCACATCTTTCCCGATCATCTTGATATAGATGTCGTACCAGGCATCGTCAATGGCCACGGTGACGAAATGCCGTTCATTGGGTTTCATCGAAGCCAGATCAAGCGTACGGGTATGATAGATGGCCGAAAGCATGTCGAACCCGCATGTTCGCGCGGGAAGCGTGTCGGCCCGCTGCGGATTGTCGTTGGTTTTGGTGTTGGAAATAACAGCCTTCCGGTATTTATCAAAATAGAGGGTATTCAGCAACGTGTATCCCCCTTCGTAAATGTACCGCTTGAAACCAATCGGTTCAAGGGTCTCACGGTTGATCCAGGAATCGTAATAGTCGCGGACTTTGAATAAAATATCGTATGATTTGAAGGTCTTTCCGACTGCTTTCAGGTGATAGGAGGGCTTTCCAAAGTAATCCTCGTCACGTACGCTGAAGGTCACCAGCCCGGCATCGACCCAAACGGGTCCCCAGTTATAAGCGGCGACGAACGTGACCTCTTCACCATCGCCGTAAGCCTGGTTCGAGAGATTACATTGTGCCTTTAACGGCTGCCGCGACAGCAGTGTCAGGGCGAACAAACCGGAAAACAGCAACAGATTCAAACTGCTGATGCCAATGCTTGTTTTTTTCGAATGGGTAGGTTTCACAATAGCCTTTATCTTCAGGAGGATTCCTGATTCACAGCCTGGTCAGGTTTTTTTTTCGCTTTGCCCAGATAAAATAAACCGGAACCCCAAGAATAACGATAATCAGTCCCGGCCAGGTATATTCCCGCTTAAAAATAAACAGGATGACCATGATGACAAGGGCCAGGATGATATAGATCATTGGGATGACCGGATAACCGAAGGCTTTGTAAGGCCGGCTCAAATCAGGGCGCCTGACGCGAAGGATAAAAATACCAAGGATGGTCAGGACATAGAAGATCAGCACGGCGAATACCACATAATCGAGCAGTTGACCGTACGTTCCGGAGAGACAAAGCAGGCTTGCCCATACGCCCTGAAACAAAAGTCCGGTGGCGGGAACATCTTTTTTGTTGAGCCGGCCAACTCCTTTGAAAAAGATCCCGTCGTCGGCCATAGCGTAATAGACCCTGGCGCCCGAAAGGATCAGCCCGTTGTTGCAGCCGAAGGTGGAGATCACGATGAACACCGCCATGATAATGACTGCGTAATTGCCGAAAATTCCGGATAGCGCCGCGGTCCCCAGCCGGTCGTTCAGCGCGTACTGCATGCCCCGCGAAGCGATATCGGTTCCTCCGGGATCGCCCTTGACCGGAAGGGCTGTTATGTAGACCACGTTGGCGAGAAGATAAAGGATGGTGACGATCAAAGTTCCCAGGAACAGGCTGAGGGGAATGTTCTTTCGCGGGTTGATGACTTCTCCCGCGGTAAAGGTGATGTTGTTCCAGGCATCGGATGAAAAAAGTCCGCCCACCATAGCCATCCCGAGCGCCGCGAGGAGGGTCATCCCTGAAAGCGGAATGTCAACTCCGCCGGGGCCTTCACGCATTGGATTCCAGAAGTCGGGGCTGTTGATACGGATTGAATTCAGGTTGGATGCCATCACAAGTCCGACGACAATAAATGCTGCCAGCAGGATGAATTTTCCGGATGTGAAGAGGTTTTGCACTTTTTTACCCGATTTAATGCCGCGGCTGTTGATCCATGTGAGGAGTGCGATGGATCCGATGGCCACAAGCTGGGCCGGACCGAATTTGACAAACCCGAGATTCATCGGTCCAACGCGGAAGAGACCTGCGTCGAACTCCCCGAAACGGATCGATTCCAGGTCGAACCAAACAACCGATTCGGATACCCAGGGAAAGAGTACCCCGGTGAATTTGGCAAACGCCATGGCGACGGCGGCGATGGTGCCTGTTTGGATGACCAGGAACAGGGTCCATCCGTACAGAAAGCCGGTGAGCGGGTTGTAGGCCTCTTTCAGGTAGATGTACTGTCCGCCCGCTTTGGGGAACATCCCTGCCAGTTCGCCATAGCTCAGGGCAGCGATGAGGGTCATAAAGCCGCTGATGATCCAGACCATCATCAGCCATCCCGATGAGCCGACCATGCGGGCAATATCCGCGCTGACAATAAAAATCCCGGACCCGATCATGGAGCCGACCACGATGGCGGTGGAGTCAAAGAGGTTTAATCTGCGTTGAAACGATTGGTTTTCCGACATAGAAAATAGGGTGGGGGCAGTTTTGAGCGCAATTTAATAATTTTTACAATCAGGGGCTAAAACGAAAAATGGCGAAATAGTTTTTGCTATTTCGCCATTTCGCTGTTTTCTTGGTAGCGAGGACGAGAGTTGAACTCGTGACCTCCGGGTTATGAATCCGACGCTCTAACCGACTGAGCTACCTCGCCAAATTTTTTGCAAAAGTAACCTCTTTGCAATTTCTGTGCAAATTTACTTTTGGGTTATTTTTGACGTCTCTTTATTCCTCTGATAATTCATATCTCCCATTTCATATTGCCAGAACATATGCTAACTTTGTAATTGAGGTTCTCCCATTTTCTGGAACATTTAGCAATAGAGATTTTTGAATATCACCTGACTTCTCCCGATTAGCGATGCATATGGAATAATGAGAATTCGTAATTTTAATGCCTGAAACCCTGACAAAGGATGAAATCCCTGATGAGACCCGCTTTACTGATCATCTTACTGATGTTCTTTTTTAATTGCAATTGCCAACCGACAGGTGAGGCATATTTCGACAGCCTGTATACCGGCTATTTCCGGATCAACAGCGGAGGATGGACCGCCGGCGATGCCACGATCTCAGTACCATTGCCCGACGGAAGGGTGATCTGGCTGTTTGGCGACAGCTATACCCAGGCTGTGAACATTTCGAACAACACGCTTCCTTGCCTCTTTCAGGTACGCAACTGCTTCATGGTGCAGGATTCCCTGAATCCCGCCTCTTTCAAGACGATCCTTGATACCACCATGACAGGTGTCAACATGACAACCTTTAAACTGAGGCCAAACGATACCTCCCTGTTCTGGCCCGGTCATGGATACATGTACAACGATACTGTCTATGTTTTTCAGGAGCGCTACAAGAGTTCTAACCTTGACTACGAGGGTTGTTATGTTGCCAGACTAACATACCCGGCCCTTCACCAACTTCCGATGCTCCCGGTGCAACAGGCAGGAACGGACCATATCTTCGGACGGGCGGTTGTGGTGGATTCAGCCGGAGGTTGGATATATATTTACGGAAACCGCGTAAACTGGATCGTGTGGGAACCGGTACTTGCCAGGTGTCCGATCGGTAATCCTTTTCAGCCGTGGGAATTCTACACCGGCACCGGGTGGTCGATCAATCCGGTGGCATTGCAAAAAATCTGTAGTGATCCGGTCTCTCCCGGATTCAGTGTTTTCCGAAATGACAATAAATATTACCTGATCACCCAGGAGAACGGGTACCTGGAATGTGGTTTAGGCAGAAACATCTATTCTTATGTCAGTGATCATCCCTGGGGACCCTTTACCGGGAAAACCTTGTTATATACCGAGGAAAGCAAGTTCAACGACGCTTACCTGCTTACTTACAATGGTCAGGCTCATCCATGGAATATCGAAAATAACGAATTACTGGTTTCGTACAATGTCAATGACCGGGTGGATACCCTGTCACCTTACATATGTCCATCGCAATGTAAAAACATCTGGACCGACCGGATAGATGCAGACACATACCGGCCGAAGTTTATACGGGTTCCGATGAGCTTGATCACATCAGCAGATTCGCCTCCCGATGGGAATGTCAAGGAATGCCTGGAGGTAAGGGTGGTCCCGCATCCGGTCGGCCGTGACGGAAGGCTGAAGATCGAAATGAATGCTGCTGTTCCCTGGATGGGGGAAATCAGGATTACCGATGTTTCAGGCAGGGTCATCCTGGCCAGGGTGTTCGATCTGCCGCAAGCGAATGGGTCCCTCGATCTTACTGCTCCTGCCAAATGTGGCATCTATTTTCTTGAATTCATCGGGAACAACGGATGCGGGAAGGTGGTGAAGATGGTGGTGATATAGATTACAACCAGCCAGTGAGTGATAGGTTACCGCTGGCAGTCAGTATGGATCGATTTCAGAATAAATACCGTATTCCGTTAACCCGGTTGAGATCGGAGGATATTATTGAGGATGCATGCGGCAAATGTAGAGACAACGCATGCGTTGTCTCTACGGCCGGATCAATGCCCTGCCCCAACTATCCTCCGGAAAAATTCAAGATGAGCCCCGATTGCCGATTTCCAGTATGGATAATCATGTCCGCCGGGTGTTATTAGGTAGGTGATGTCGATCTTCTTTGCATCACACTGTTTCTTGAAATGGTCGTTCAGTTTTAGAAACGGGTCTGAGCTTCCGCACGAAACGATAATCTTTTTCCCCGCGGCAGCGATTTTTTTGATATTCCCGGAAACAGTGTAACGGTTCAGAATCTTGTCTGCCGATTTTTTATTCTTTATTCCAAGGTAATCATCAATCCTGTATTCGGTCCGGCAGAAATTCAGATCCAGAACACCGCTCAGACTTCCGGCGCTCCTGAAAAGATCGGGTTTTTGTGCAAAGAGGTAAAGCGCGCCATGGCCTCCCATACTTAGACCTGTGATGAAAACATTACCGGCATCGATGCGGTAGTTCTTTGCAATGAAAGGAAAAAGATCGAGAAAAAAGAAATCAGTGTATTGACTTTCCCTGATTGCCGGGCTGTTGATGTACCAGGAGTCGGTAAGCCCGTCGGGACAGACCAGGATAAACCCATATCTGTCGGCGAGCGACTGGCAGGAGGTGATGTCGTTCCACTGGTGATAGGAACCCATCCAGCCGTGCAACAGGTAAACCACCGGAAACTGCTTTGCGGGGTCTTTGGAATAATCGGAAGGGGTGAAAACCCAGACTGTGTCGGCGATGGCGATGTGTGGCGATTTCAGGATTTGCTGGTGCTGGGCCTTCAGGATCAGGCTGATGGCTATCAGGGCCGGGAGAAATAAAAGGGATCGTTTCATGGGTTTTAAATATGCTGATTCATGTAAATATCATTCGCGGTTTGTACGATCCGCTTCCCATGGGCATTTCATTCCTCAAAGATCCGGCTGACCGGCACCCTGAGGAACACCGGCCGGTATTTGCTGGCATCCCTGAAAACATCCTCCACCACGAAGCTGTTGATACAGGATGAAATCAGCAACTGGCCGTTTTCGATAAACTGGGGATGTGCCAGGCTGTTGTATGCAAACAGGTTGGCCGTTGAAGTGACATCGTCGGGCAGCCGGGTGTGGCAAAGGACTTTCCTGTTCTTCCACCCCGTCCAAGGCGAATCGGAATAGTAGGAGACGATCTCACCGGTCATAAAACCACCCTCCTGAACTACCAGAACATAATTATCATTTAATTTAAATACGCTGAATTGTTCCGATCCCTGTATGGCCAGCATGGGTTTTGATTGCCGGGAGTCCTTCACCCATTCACTTCCGTTATAGAACTCCCAGGGTGCGAGGATGTTGCCTTTCGGTGCCCGGGCAACATAGAGGTTCTTGCTCTTATCCTCTGCACCGTAAATGTAGGTGTGATGTTCGTCGCCGTCGCACACTGCGTGACCCCAGTGGATTTCATGAATTCCGGGATAATTGAAATGGTCAATCCTTTCGAGTTTGATCTCCGGCAGTGAAAAGGTGGCAATATTGGCGCTGGTCCAGGCAAATCCCCAGTCGCCCGGTTTGGCCTGGTAAAATCCTGTCATGAAAACCTTGAGTTTACCGTTCTCGATGAAGCCATCGCCAGGCCAGTACCAGAGCGAATCCTCTGAAAACTGTTTCCCTCTGGGGGCATTGGGAGGGATGACCAACGACGATTCCCATCCGTCGATCACCTGGTATAGCGACCGCAGGGTATCGGCTTCCTGCACGGCCATGCTGTTGCGGATGAACCATGGTTTGCGTTTTTCTCTTGAACGGTCGGGATTGACGGTTCCGAGGAAGGAATCGCCGAAGATCCAGACTGTGCGCCCGTCGGGCAGGAGAACGGAGTACTCCCCGTCGGCACCGGTCACACCACAGCAATCACGGGCGAACATCTTCATGAACTTCCGGTCAAATGGCGTATCGGGAACCTTAGTGGAAGTTGATGGTTCCTGAGCCTTTCCAGGATTCGGAATCAGGCAGACCAGCAGCAGGAGCATGGCCAGGCGTGAAAAGTGGAGTTTAATTGGGTTCATAGGCTTTTGCAGTGATTAATTCAAAATTTAAAATAAGGCATTGGCTATTTTTGTGAAAAAAGCTCAAAGTTCAAAGCTCAAAGTTCAAAGCTCAAAATTCTCAAACTCTCAAATTTTCACATCAGCACATCAGCACATTAGCACATTAGCACATTTTCAATATTTCGTTTTCCATTTTCAATTGTCAATTGTCAATTGTCCATTGTCCATTATCAATTTTCAATTTTCAATTGTCCATTTTCATTCACTCAGTCATTCAGTCAATCCTTCCCCGTGAGCCTTTGCACGGCGAAGGCGTTTGCTCCGATGGCAATGGCCTTGCTGGCGCTTAGTTTCGACAATCCAACCCCGACCCGCTGGAGTTCATCGTACCTTATGGTTCTGTTGCCGTTAGGAAGTGAAATGGATCTGATTGATCCGGTTGCAAATTCTTTAAAAGTGTTCTTGTCTTCCAGATTGTACACTTTTACAGAGAGGCGGGCATATTCTTCATCCGACAGACTGAAGTACATGCGGTCAATCTCCTTGAACATGGCGGGAGCGAATAGATCCCAGGCTGTAGCCAACCCACCGCCAATCACCACGATACCGTCGATCAGGGTGATCATGTTTGCAACCGAATTTCCCAGGGCCTCTCCGAAAATCTGAAAGGAGCGAATGGCAGCTTCTCTGTTACCCTGTGCCAAGCCCACCGCTATTTCGTAAATGTCTTTAGGCATCAACGATGTCGAATGGAGTCCTGCTCCTTCACAATAAACTCGCTGAATGGCCCGGGTGCTAATGCTTTCTTCGGCATTCCAGACCGGATTGTACCGGTTGGATGTGTTATGGATTCCGGCATCGTTCGAATTGTCGCCTTCCATCAGGATATTGTTCAGCACGATACCGCAGCCAAATCCGGTGCCGAGCGTCAGTCCGACCAGGTTGCGGAACTGTTTGATGCCGCCATGATCGATGATCCGTCGGTTCAGGTCGGGAAGGAATCCTGCGAGCGCTTCTCCGTAAGCAAACAGATTGCCGTCGTTGTTGATGAATACCGGCAATCCGAAGCGCTCTTCCAGCATGGGACCTAATGGTACTCCGCCGTTGAAGGCCTTGAAATTGGGCAGGTCGCCGATGATTCCCAGGGAGTAATCAGCCGGACCGGGAAACGCGAAGCTGATGGCGTCGGCTATCCGGGGGAGTTCAGCGTTAACTTTCTCAAATCCGGAATAAATGGTGTCAATGCACCGGTCGAGATCATGCGCATTAGATGGCAGTGTGATTGGATTAGCAATTTCACGTCCGCCCTGATAGGCGGAAAATACAAAATTCGTTCCTCCCGCATCGAGGGTGAGGATCAGGTGGTTGTCGTTGGATAATAGCATGGGAAAGAATTATAGTTCAAAATTCAAAATTCAAAATCAGGCATTAGGCATTGGCCATTTGACGATAGGCAATAGGCATTAGGCAATAGGCAATAGGGAAAATAACAATAATTAAAAATTTTCACATTCTCAAATCCTCAAATCCTCAAATCGTTTTCCATTTTCCATTTTCCATTTTTCCATTGTCAATTGTCCATTGTCAATTGTCCATTGTCAATTGTCCATTCTTATATACGCCTTGATGGTGATACATTCTTTTCCTTCCGACTCTCCGAAGGGGCGGATGGTGTATTCGCCTACCGCGGCGGGAACGATGAATGTCTCGGCATAATGGACCACGAAGGGTTCGAAAGAGCCGGAGGTGCTCTCAACCACGACCTCGCGCCCTTCGACGAGGCAAATCACATGCACCCCGCCCATGGTATGGTGTATAACCCTCTTCGAAAAGCAGTGCCGGCGTGTCTCGATAAATTCGAGTTTGTGCAGCCCGGTCTTCTCTTCGTACCAACCGTCGCCCGAAGCTATCTTTTCGAACCGGTTCACCAGGTTTTGTCGAACCCAGGGTTCGGTCCGGTTCCACTGGATATTCCTTGATCCATGACCGATGTTGATGGGCCGGGGCTTGCCGTCGAGTCCGAGGCGCCCCCAATCCCATAATTTGAACGTGAAAATGTACGGCGTCGCACTGATTTCCAATACCATACAATCTTTGCCGGAGCAATGTACCGTGCCTCCCGGGATCAGGAAATGATCATGTTTTTTGGCAGGCCACGACTGCACGTGCAGCGTATCGTTGAACGGGATATCAGTCGTCTCCGACCTGATCAGATCTTCGATCATTTGTTTTGGGTCGACACCCTCTCTCAGCCCTAAATAAACTTTTACACCTTCGCCAGCTTCAACCAGGTAATAGCTTTCATCCTGGGTGTAATGAATGCCGAATTGCTCCTGAATGTAACCGGAGAGTGGATGTACCTGAAGGCTCAGGTTACCTCCGCCCATGGTATCGAGGAAATCGAAGCGGATGGGAAATTCGTCGCCGAAACGTTGCCTGACATACCTACCAAGTAACTCCTCGGGCCGGAAAAAGACTAGGTTGATGGCGGGGGTTTCAAACCGGTTCCCTCCGAAATTCAGGTAAAGACTGTTCTCCTCGGGCACGCAGTTAAAGCACCAGGCATAATTGGGTGAATCGTCGGGCAGGTCGCACACTTCTTTCATCCACTGGCCGCCCCAGGGACCGGCATCGAAGTAGGGAACGACGCTGAATGGCTGATTCGCCGTTTGCCTTAGTCCTGCGAAAAAGGCGTCCGCCGTGATCATCCCGGGAGCGTTCCTGCGGTTGGTGTCGAGGATGAAGTGCGATTTAGGCATGACCTCTCTTTTCAACCGGTCGCAGACCCTCCAGTCGACAAAGTAGCCACGTTTATATTTTCCTTCGATATTTTCGTCCCGGTTGCTGATCCCGAGGTTTGAGACCTCGTTGCGGCGCATCCGGAGCTGGATCTCCCAGCGGGCCATGTCGGCATAGATCAGCAGGTCAGGA
Organism: Alphaproteobacteria bacterium; assembly: GCA_009928665.1. Lineage (GTDB taxonomy): Bacteria > Bacteroidota > Bacteroidia > Bacteroidales > FEN-979 > CAIVAT01. The sequence continues at coordinate 14,204 of SACF01000028.1, read as the reverse complement.
TCATGGAAAAGGAGCGAAGCGCCCGGTCCGTATATCAGGACAACACCCTCCCTAAGCGACTCGATTTTTGCCCTCGCAGTAACCAGGCGGTCAGGGTCCAGAAAGTCTTCCATGTTCAGCGCGGTCAAACGGCCGAAGATCCGGTCGTCGGTCACATCGGGCTGGGTCATGGTCCTGATCACGCATTCAGGCAGGAATGCTTCGGAGGAGAGAATAGTCAGATCGGGTCTCAGCCCTTCCGAAAAAGCCTCCAGCACCTCACCGTCACAGATTCCCTGATAGCATTCGACTACCACGGTCTTTTTCCGGAGCGGGATTCCTGACACCTCTGTCTGCAGCCGGTTTATGATTGCATCCCAACCGTTGCAGAAATGTCCTTCCCAGCCATGAACCGTTACTTCCGGATATTTATTGTAGTTTGATATCAAATCAGGCATTAGGCATAGGGAATTAGGCGATAGGGAACGTATTAGTCAGCATTCTTTTCGGCATTTTCAATTCTTCATATCTTTTTCCGTTTTCCATTTTCAATTGTCCATTGTCAATTGTCCATTATCAATTGTCTGTTTTCCATTGTCAATTGTCCATTTTCAATTGTCCATTGACAATTGTTCCTCTATTGCGCTGTCGGCGGTAATTCACCGGTTCCCCAGTTTTGGTTCGGTTCTTTTCCCAGCCAGATCTCAAGTTTCCCGCCCCGGGCAAATTCATCGTGTGTAAACCAAAAGTTGTTCAAGTCGTTGCCATTCAATTTTGCCTTCCGAATATACATATTCTCTTTCGTGTTCTGATGGGTAACGATGGTAAATTCCTTACCCTTGTAATACCTGGGATTCAGGTTGATTATAACGGTATCAAACACCGGACTGGTAATCTCGTAAACCGGCGTCACCGCGGCATTTCCTTGCAAACTGAAAATCCCGATTGCCATCAGAGCGCTTAACCCACCCATCTGGCCCTGGTCTTCGTCGTGCCCGCCATATCCCAGGTCGGGTGTGATACCGCCGTATGCCTGTTCTTTGACCTGGCGCACCCAGTACTGTGTCAGCCAGGGTTTCCCGGCATGGCTGAAGACATGTGCATTCGAAACCCCAGGCTGGTTGGCGTAGCTCACATATCCATCGTTGTAGTCGAATACAAAATCCTGGGGCGCTGCCATTTCAAAGGCGTGGTTCAGTTTGTCGCAAAGCACTTCGTTGCCTCCCATCAGCGTGGCCAGGCCCGGTATTTCGTGTGATACGCCGAAAGTGGCCTGCCAGGCATTGGCCTCCACCCAACCCTGACCGTTCAACGGATTGAGGTGGATGAACTTCCCATTGACATCCTTCGGGAACAACAATTTCTGACCTGGATCAAAACAGGCTTTCCAGCCCTGTGACCGCTTCATAAAGGCCCTAAAATCGCTTTTCTTTCCCAGTTTAAAGGCCATCTGGGCAACGACCCAGTCCTGGAAGGCTGCTTCGATGGTGATCCCGGCGTTGTCTTTCCACCAGCCATTCTTTATATAAAACTTCACCGCTTCAGGATCTCCCAGCATGCCACCCGGCATCTGGTTCCGCTTCATGACCTCAAAGGCGTGCTCCGGATCTGCTTTTGTTAATAATCCCTTTTGAAAAGTGCTTCCGATGAGGCTGACCGCCGGATCGCCGGTCATGATGTACGAGTAACCTCCGCCACAGGGCCCCCGGGGGAGTAATCCTCCGTTGTCGGCGTATTGCAGCATCGAGGCCGACAACTCATCCTGAACCTCCGGCCAGCCTAATCCCCACAGGATGTTCAGGTTCCACTGGGTAAGCCAGAAGGCATCGGAGCTGTACATGTTGTATTTCAACTGCCCGTTTTCCAGTTTCGGAACCTGCTTTACCTTGAAAACGGCATCGGTGAAGGAACCATCGCGGATGCCTGTGGTACGGTCGGGATAATCGCCCGACACATCGTTGATCTTCTGACGGCCCAGAAGAACATGCCACAGGTCGGTGTAGAATTTGATCCGGTCGGCATCAGTTCCGCCTTTCACGTCGATTTTGCCCAACCATTCATTCCAGATTCGCCGTGTTTCGGACCGTACAGCGTCGAAATCCCAGGTGGTACATTCCGTCAGCAGGTTATTCCTTGCATTTTCGATACTGGTATAGGAGATGGAGACCTTCATCTGAAGCAGATCCCCGGGCCTGACTCTGTATTTGGCTGAGATCCCCGCGCTGTCGCCTTTCAATCCTGTTATATTCTTCAGATAATCCTTGCCTTTCCATCCGTCGAGAGCGCTAACGGCTTTATCGAACTGAATGATAAAAAATACTTTTACCTCTTTCGGTCCCCCCCAGAAACGGTTGGTAGAGCTGAAAGATCCCTCCACTTCGCGGTCGTTCACCCTCCGTGCGTCGAGGTTGCACATGGTGCTGTTGCTGATGTGACTTCCCAGGTCGACCAAGATCTGTGTTTCTTCTTCTCGCGTGAACCGGAAGCGGTAGAAACTCACCCGGTCAGTGGCAGTCAGCTCGACCCAGGTACCCGGGCTGCGGAGGAACATCCGGTGATACCCGGGCTGTACGATCTCATCATCGTGGCTGAAGACCGATTTCCAGGCAGATTCCCAGCCTGTTGGGTTGACCGAAGGGGCCGCTGGCATGATGCCTATCCCCGACATCATCCAGGCGTGTATCTGGCCGATACCGAGTAACTCACGTTCATTGTAATTATAGCCTCCCCCGTTCTGGTTTTTGTTGCGTGTGTGCGGGGCGGCTGAGATCATACCGAAGGGCCTGGAGCCGGTGATGAAAAAGATGTAGCGGCCCCGGTTGGTCTCGATGTAGGGATTAACCCATTCAACATAATCACTGGCATTGATTCTGGCAGAGAAAACCTCGATCTCCGAAAACCCGATATCTTTACCATTCCCATCGGTAGTGATAAACCTCACTGATGTTACAGTTTTGGGTGGAAATGTTATCGCCTTGGCAGTTCCGTCATTCGGAATTTCGTTGACATAAATGGAACTGCCATCGCTGAAAAGGAGTTTGCAACCCGCGGTGAATTCCTTCAGAGAAGGTCGGTCATACAGAACAATCCGTTCGATGGTTTGCGGCTGATCCCAATCAAGCTGGATCCAGGGAAATCTAACATATCCCCACGAAGTGGTCACCCCTTCGCAGGCCCACTCCCCGAGACCGGGGATACCGATCATGCCATCCGTAACGTTTCCGGGTTTGAACCGGTCATTCAGGAAAGTTGAGGCGGTTACTATTGCCTTCGGGGCAATATTGTCGGTTCCGGCATACCCTTCCAATCCGGCGATGGTCACAAACAACATTGTAATGGACAGCAGCATGATGACCGAATTTATTCTTTTGGATACCCGATGGATTGATGGGGAATTGAGGTGGCAGCCAAATTTTGCAATTGTATGGTTTATCGACATGGTATCCGGTGTTTATTCAATTATGATTTACTTTTAATTTAACTTTTATTGGCAACGTTGTCGATCAATTCTGCTCCCATGGATTTTCGGAATAAACCCGGCCGGCAGTGGAAAGCGGCCAATCGTCGCTTCTGAATGGCGCTACCGGCAACCCCTCTTTGTTGTACAAATCGATACTCCCTGGATTGTCGGACCATAAATAGCGGACAACAACAGGCTCCTTCACATTTTCACTCGCAATGATCAGATCGCCCTGATGGATCATCGCTTTGGCCCAGTGGAATTCCCGGTCGTTTCCGGCCACAGCAAACCCCCTGACATATCCGTATTTATCCTTTGAAACGAGTGAGTTTTCGTGGTTAAAATGCAGGATCACACGGTCTGATCGAACTTCGGCTTTTGAGAAGGTCGGCCCGGAACACACAAGCTGTCTTCCATAAGCGATATTCAAAGCAAGCAAACCAAGCCGACGGCCGACCTCCATTTTATTCCGGGGATGAATGTCGTAAGCGTCACCAATGTCAATCGTCACAGCCATACCGGTATTTTTCAGCCTCAAAGCTCCAGCCTGCGCTTCTCTGAGCTCAGCCCAGGTACTTTCCGAGGGTACGTCTGACTCAGGATGATGGTTGGCCAATTGAACAAAAAGAAACGGCAGATCTCCCTGGCCAAATTTCGACCGCCAGTCAAGGATCATAGCCGGGAACAACTGTCCATATTCTACAGACCGGGCAGCGTTGCTTTCGCCCTGGTACCAGATGAATCCTTTGATGGCCAACGGGGTGAGCGGAGCGATATTGGCATTGTAGAGTACCGCCGGAGTAGAAAAGGGTGACATGTTGACCACATGCGGTTTCAGGAATTTGGTCACATCAATGCTGCAATCGGTCCTGTAAGACCAGGTGCCCACAAGATACGGCTCCCACCAGATGGCATGGGTGTACATACCTCCCCGGCCTCCGGCATCAAGAACCCTGACGACCAGAGTATTCCCTTTTGGTTTGAGAATCCCGGCGGGAACTTTATATCGTCGCCAGGTCTGGTTTCCATACCCTTCACCAACCTTCTGCCCGTTGACCCAGGTGATGTCGTAATCGTCGATCTGGTTCAATGGTAAAAAGAGTGTATCACCCGTGAAGGTTGGAGGGAGGTCGAATTGACGCCTGAACCAAACCACCCCGTCAAAGTCGGCCAATCCCTGATTCTCCCACCAGCCGGGGACTTCAATCTGTTTCCATCCGGTAGTATCCGTTTCCGGAAGATACCAGCGTTCCTCCAACCCCTTGCCAGTCAGGTAATATTTCTTTTCCCATTCCGACTTTATACTGGTAAAATTGTCTTCTACCTCCCTGGCGCTTTTCCCTGGGGCCAGGTACTTCCTTACAAACTCATCAAATTGTGGAAATTGAGCCAGCGCATCCCGGCTCATCCAGGTCTCAATGGAAGTGGCGCCAAGGTTGTTGCTGATCAGCCCGATAGGAACCTTAAGTCTGTCGTACAGGAACTTCCCGAAGAAATAACCGGTTGCAGAAAAATTCCGGATTGTTGCGGCTGTGGCTTGTTTCCAAACACCCCCTTTCAGATCGTCAACAGGGATATAATCCATGCCGATGTGGGCAGTGAATATCCGAATGGATGATTGACTGATCGCGGCTGTGTCCTGCGGAACGTACCCGATCTGATCCAGGCTGAACTGCATGTTCGATTGCCCGCCGCAAATCCAGACATCGCCGAAAAGGATGTTCTTCAGTTCAATAACATTGCTTTCACCATAGATGGAAATTTCATAAGGACCACCGGCTTTCTGCGAAGGAAGGTGAATCAACCACCGTCTATTTTCGTCTGTAGTTGTTTGGATCTTCAATTCTCTGAAAATGACGGTCACCTTTTCACCGGCTGAGCCAAAACCCCATATTGCAACCTCCTTGTCGCGCTGCAGCACCATGTTGTTCTGGAAGATGACCGGCATACGAATGATCGCCCCGGCGCTGATTGTTACAGCAAGGAATGAAAAGAGGAATAATATCTTTAAGCCTGTTCTCATTTTTCCGATTTAAACCCGAAATTCAATCGTAAATCGTAAATCTTGTCAATCGTAAATTCTATCAGTATCCTGGATTCTGTGTCAGATTCAGATTTATATCCCTTTCCCGTTGCGGTATCGGGAACAGATAATTGAAAGAGGCGGGGTTCGACTTGTCGCCTTTGGCCTTCTTAATATTCTCGATCAGCGTCCCGGTTCTCACGAGATCGTACCACCGCTGACCTTCATTGACAAACTCGTGCCTGCGCTCCAGCATCACGGCTTTTCTGAACTCATCCTGGCTCAGTCCGCTCAGATCGGGGAGGGCAGAGGAATTGCCGTTCCTGGCCCGTTCGCGGATTCTGTTGATGGCCTCGTAAGCTTCGGCGGTTGGGCCACCGTTGGCTTCATTCAGCGCCTCGGCAAAGATCAGCAGTACTTCCGCGTAGCGCATCACCATGAAATCAGCCCCGGAGGCGCTGGTAGCGGCAGGTTTATACGCAACCTGATCCCAGTATTTCCAGATGTGCGGTTCGAAGGTGTATTGCCAGTATTGATCGAAAAAGGTCACCTCTTTCCGGTAATCGTTGGTATCGAAGCTTGTCAGAAGATCTTCGGTAGGCAACATGATCTCAACCCCTGCCGCGAAAAGCCCGGGTATAGATGGAAGACCCGAAATTACCATCTGTGAGTTTTCTGATGTCACTTTCCGGTAAAATTGAACCTCAAACACCGACTCGATCCCATTCTTGCTGGCCTCTTTCCAGTTTGTGGCGTAATCGGGGTGCAAGGCATAAACGTTCGATTCGATCACCTGCCTGGCAGCGGAAACAGCATGATCCCACTCCTTCAAGGTCAGGTAAACTTTTGAAAGAACACCGAGCGCTGCCCCACTGGTGGCCCGTCCCTTGTCGTTGGGATTGGTGTATTTTGCGGGAAGTTTTGCGGCTGCGATGTCCAGGTCAGCAATGATCTGGACATACACTTTCATGACCGGAGTCCTCGGAGGATAGAGTTCTTCAGGGGTTAGGTTGGCCGATACTGGAACAGTGACCAACGGTACATCGCCAAACAACCTGACGAGGTTGAAATAGTTCAGTGCCCTTAAAAAACGCGCCTCGCCAAGAATCCGTGCCTTGAGCGCAGTGTCCATCGAAATACCGGGAACTTTGTCTAACACGATGTTTGCCCTGCTGATCCCAAGGTAGGATCCCTGCCAAATCTTAGCGAGATAGTTGTTGTCGGTCTTGAGTGAATAATTGTTGATATCATGCAGATTCGGATCATTCAGGGTCACCCGGGCATTGCAATCGTCCGAGCCGATGTCCTGGATCAGCCACAAATAACTCGAATACTGGTTGACCGATCCGAGCACATCATAAACGGCATTCACCGCGGTCAGCGCATCATCGCCTGTCTGGTAATAATTGTCATAATAAATCTGGTGTGGCTCCTGATCCAGTTCCTTGGTGCACGATGCTGCCGCCAGAATGAGGATAGATACAAAGAGGGTCGATATCTTTTTCATTGCCTTCCTGTTTTATTAGATGCTTATTGTTTTGTTTGTCTTTTGATTTGTCTTTTGGTTTACCCGTGACAGGTTTAGTTAAAAGCTGATACTTGCCCCGATAATATAGGTCTTCACCGATGGATAGGAGCCGAAATCGTATCCCAACCGGGTGTTGTCAAGACCGAATGAACCAACCTCCGGATCAAACCCGGTGTATTTGGTGAACGTGAACATGTTCTGTGCAGTCACATAAACTTTTATCTTCGAAAGCCTTATGGCATTGACTGCCTTCTCCGGTAAGTCATACGACAGTGTAATGGTCTTGATCCGGACGTAGGATCCGTCCTCCAGATACCGATCCGACATGTGAAGGTAGTCTGCATTCCTGTTTGCCCGGGGATAAACATTACTCGGATTTTCCGGAGTCCACCGGTCCAACAGGTTTACAGAAGCATTCGACAAACCGTTACCCGATTCCAGCTCAAACCGGTTGCTGTTGAGTATCTGGTTTCCCTGGCTTCCCTGCAGAAATATATCAAGCGTAAAATTCTTGAAAGAAAAGGTATTGTTGAAACCCCATGTGAAATCGGGCAGCGCATGACCGATGATCTCACAGTCATCGGAATTGATTTTTCCGTCATTATTTTTATCGACATACTTAAAATCTCCTGGTTTTGCGCCATACTTGGCGGCTGTTTCCGCTTCAGCGGTTTGCCATATTCCGTCAGCCCGCAGACCATAAAAGCTGCCCATTGGTTCGCCCTCCCGGATCACCGCCCAGTTCCCGATCTTCAGTTTGTACGTGTCGTTGTTAATGTACAGTTCCGATCCGTTCAGGTCGGTCACCATATTGCGGTTGATCGACACGTTGAGAGAACTGTTCCATTTGAAAGCCCCGACGAAATTCATGGTATTCAATGCGAGTTCTACCCCGCTGTTCCTGAGCTTTCCGATATTGTTCAGGTAGGAGCTGTAACCGGTTGCCCAGGGAAGATTCGAATAGTAGAGCAGATCGGAAGTTCGTTTGTTGTAATAATCAACCGTTGCGGCAATCCGGCCGTTAACCACACTTACATCCAATCCGACATCGAATTGTGCGGTGGTCTCCCATTTCAGGTTGTTGTTTCCCGGATTATCAGGCGCAAAACCCGTACCCGGAAAAGAGTTATTGAAGTAGTAAACCGATGAGGAAATCGTCCTGATAAAGGCATAATTGGCAATACGGTCATTCCCGCTTAGTCCATAACTCATCCTGAGCTTCATGTTGGAGATCCAACGAACCTCCTTCAGCCAGTTCTCCTCCGAAAGCCTCCAGGCAACCGCAGCCGAAGGAAAGGTAGCAAAGCGGTTATTCGAACCGAATTTGGAGGAACCGTCAACACGACAGGTCACGGTAAATAAATACCTTTCTTTCAGATTGTAGTTGACCCTGGCAAGATACGACACAGCCGCTGATTCGGTGAAGGAGGAATAGATGGTCGGCATGTTGGTTGCATTCTGAATGCCGTAATACCCCAGGATGTCGTTCGGAAATCCTGTGGCGATATCGATAAAAGTCCGCGTTGTGTTGTTTTGATAGGTCATCCCGGCCATTGCAGTGAATTTGTGAATCTTGTTCCAGGTGTGGTTATAGGTCAGGGTATTGTCGAAAATATAGTTTTGAAGGTCGGTGGTGGCAAAACGGGCCTGGCCATCATTGAACGAACCGGAGTAAACATACCGCGGTGTGTACATATCCTGCACCGAATGGTAAATGTCGGCGCCAAAATTGGTTCTGAACTTCAAATCCTGGAAAATGGTGTACTCCAGATAGACATTCCCGAGGAACCGGCTGACTTTATCCACGGCATCTACATCGCGGGTGACCGCCACGGGATTGTCGAGCCAGGCATCCGCGTTGGGATCAGTAAGCGTGTACTGTCCGGTTGAATCATACACCGGAAGCGCCGGATTAAAAATCAAGGCCGTGTTCACGACACCCGGGAAAAATCCTCCCGGCGTGTCGGTCGGAACGGTGTTTGACATGGTTTGCGTATAACTCAGGTTGGTGCCGCCTGTTAATTTCTTGGTCATCTTTCGGTCGAGGTTGGTCCGGAAGGAATAACGCTTAAAATCGGAACCGTAAATGATCCCTTTTTGATTGTAATATCCCAGACTCAAAGCGTATGAAGTTTTATCGTTGGCGCCAGAAAAACTCACCTGGTAGTTTTGGATCGGAGCATTCCTGTATATCTCCGATTGCCAGTCGGTGCCGGCCCCTAAACTATCGGGATTGGGGTACAGGGGCACATAAGTGGAATCGGCATTGTAACCGGCTTCATCATAAAGCCTCGCAAATTGTGAGGCATTCATAACCTCGATATCCTTTGCCTTGATCTGTGTTCCGAAGTAGGTTTCGAAAGTAATATTGTCCTTACCCGATTTTCCTTTTTTTGTAGTGATGAGAACCACACCATTCGCCCCCTTGGCTCCGTAAATCGACGTTGCGGAAGCATCCTTCAGGATCTCCATCGACTCAATGTCATTCGGGTTGATGGAGCTCAGACCATTCTGTGCCGGTGAACCGATCCACGACAGGTCGACCTGGCTTTCGACAAGCACCCCGTCGATCACGTACAGGGGTTCATTCCCCGCCATGATGGAATTACCGCCACGTATTCTCACCATCGTGGCGCCACCCGGTTGCGACGACAATTGAGTAACCTGAACCCCGGTGACTTTTCCCTGGATTCCCTGGTCCAGAGAATTGACAGGAATCATTTTTAACTCATCGGCTTTAACGCTTGCAACGGAACCAGTGAGGTCACTCTTTTTTACGGCTCCGTAACCGATCACGACGACCTCGTCGAGCGTGGTGTTGACAGCCTCCATGCTGACATGCATAACATTGGATTCCTTCACCGGCACCTCAATCGTTCTCATCCCAATGAATGAAAAGATAAGAAACTTAGAGGATTCATTGATTTTCAGGCTGAAATTACCCTTCGAATCGGTTGTGGTGCCATTGGCGGTGCCCTTTTCCAGGATGGTGACTCCGGGTAAGGTGCTTCCATCGGCTGCATCCTTTACGGTTCCGGTAATAATTCGGTGCTGACTTAAGGCTGCAAATGGCAATAGCAGCAGTAACAATACTATGGTTTTTTTCATCATTGATAAGGTTCTTTTCAGGTGGTTGACAGATTTCAGGAATGCTTGGTTAAACATCCCTCTCACTTTCAATGGTATAAATAAAACTATCGGCCCGGTAATAACCAATATTGTACTCGATAGGCCTGCTCCCCGGATCAAATACGTACCGCTTCCGCTTCAGGATCGGATCACCGGTGTTTATTTTTAGTTTTTGGGCGAGAAATTTATCGGCCGCCCGCGCAGATATCTCTTCTTTCGAAAGCTTTGCAATAACCGAGTGCTCCTTTTCCAGGATTTCATATAAAGGCTTTGTGAAATCTTCATCGCCGGTAAGGCCAACCATGGGATGAAAATAGGAGATGAAGTAAACAAAAGGATACTCCATCCTTCCTCTTAAACGGGTCATCTTCAGGATCTTTTTTCCGGGCTGTATCCTGAAAAACTGGGCTATCTCATCCTGGGCTTCTATCCATTCGGTCGAAATTTCGAAATTCCGGATCTGAATGCCTTTTGATTTCATCTCCTGGGTAAAACTCAGCCAGTTGTTGATCCGGGTATCAACACTGTTCCCGGCTGCCTGCGTTCCAACCCCTTTCTTTCGCACCAGCAATCCTTCGTAGACCAGTTTGTTTGTCGCCTGTCTGACGGTATTTCGTGAGATCCCCAGTTGTTTTGCAAGACTGATCTCATTGGGCAGGAACTTTCCTTTACGGTACTCTTCCGAAGCGATAAGCTCACGGAGCAATTGCTCGACCTGAGCGTGTAACGGGAGGCTGCTTTTGTGATCGATCGAAAAACTCATTGGACAATTATTAGGGATAGCAGACTAATTAAATGTACGATTAATCACGATTAATGATTGATAATGGAGTGGAAAGTAACTCTTAGATAATGAATGCTTTGAGATGGTCTAAGACTCGAATCGGTTTTTTCAACCCGCGATCCTCAGTACAATCCATAATGGAGAACCAACGTATTGGCAAAGAAAATACACAACACCAGGGTTTGCATTGTTACCAATACGGGAGCGAATGAATTTATGGGTTTTCTCTCCCGCAATGGTTCTGACAAACATTGATTCCCCGCGATTTGACAAGAAGAATTATTGCTGCCGTTACAGTTTAACGCAACAGGATCTTGGTGCGTGATTTGAATGTTCCGTTCCTGAGCTCGACAACATAGATCCCTTTTGGAAGCTCTGTGAGATTAAAGGTGCTTGAACTGCTCAATATTTCACCTTTCTTAACCATCATTCCCGCTGTGTTGTATATATTCACCGCGATCACTTCGGATTTGTACCCTTCAAGATCCACATTGAGTATGCCTTCCGTTGGATTCGGATACATCGAAATATTGGCATTGTTTAAGAGATCCTGGGTGCCTACTCCGTGCGAAATAACAATTTCAATGGGATCAGAAAGACCTCCTCCGTAATTGTACTGATCAGCAGGATTACGATCCCAGTAATCTTTATCGCCCACGGCATACCTTAAATAAAAAGTGCCTGCTGTCGCATTGGTGCGAATCCTTGGCGTAAAATAAAAACTATCCAAAGAAGTCAGCTCTGCAATCCGGTCGGTGATTGCGCCCCACCAATGATAACCAGGCAGTGCAGGTATGGTGTCCTGCAGGGTTTGTGAATGGGCAACATTATAAACCAGAAATCCGGAGTTGGACAATGCTGCATTTTTCGAAATAATGGTGTATGGAATACTGTCATCAACCGTCCAGCCATCCGGTACCATGACACCGAAAAGGCCGATATTTCTCAGGGTGTTGGCCCAATCATCCTCAGTCAGGCCGGGATCGTTATCACGCTCCCCGACGATGGGTACATCAAAAAAGCTGTTTGTAAACCCTGTACTGGGTTGAAGAATCCATCGGAACTGATAACAACCGATCAGTACAACAGAGATCATAAATAAAATTCCGGCAAGAGTCGGAACGGTCAACCTGGGATTACTGATCAAAGAGCTGAATGTAAATTTTCTTTTCATTTTGTTGGGTTTTAAGGGTTACTTTGTGCAAATGTTCAGACATATGAACATGGAATGCAAATATACTACAAATCGAACCGGATGAATGGTCATGTTGAAAAGATTATACAATTGTTATTTAGACCGGTTATAAAAAGTGTGGGATTCATTTGAAAGAATGGTTGAAGGGATGATAAGATGGGATGGCGACGTTGTGATTTGGTGAGTTGGTGAGATGGTGGAGTTGGCGGATGGTTGCGTTGTGGAATGGGGGAATGATGGAATTATGGAATAGTGGAATAGTGGAATTGTGGAATAGTGGAATGGGGGAATGGAGAAATGGGGGAATCGAGGAATAGTGGAATGGGGGAATAAGGCAGGGATGTGACTACCGGGGTTCAGGGATATTTTTGCCCTGGCGGCGGTAATAGAGCATTACAGATATACCTGCAAAGATCAACACTACTGAAATTATTTCGGCTTGTGAAAGTAATAAACCAAACAGGTCGTACTGCTTGTTTATCCTGATCTGCTCAACGAGAAAGCGTCCGGTTCCGTGAATTACCAGAAAAAGTCCGAAAAGCACGACAGGCGAATTGATTCGTTTTCGCAAACTCCAGACTAGTCCAAATGAAAATAACGAATACAACGATTCGTATAATGCTGTCGGGAAAACCGGTTCCGCGAGAATCCTGCAATGAGGGCCACCACATCCGGGGATCGGAATTCCCTGGTTTATGACATTATGTGGATATCTGAAAGCCCAGGTCCAATCGGGCAGCCAGGTTAGCCATTCAGGTTGGGCGAATGTATTGATAACCCCCCAGCAGCCGTCGCCTGAAAGGTGACAACCCATTCTCCCAATCGCGTACCCGATCAAAATGGCAGGGGCTGAACAGTCAATCACCTGTTTCCAGTCAAGCTTCACCACCCGCATATACAGGATGAGGGCAAAGATTGTGGAAACCAGTCCTCCGAGAAAGGCGAAACCACTGAATGAAAGGAGGCTTTGCACGGGATCTCTTAAAAAAACCTCAATATTATCAAGGATATCAAACAACTTTGATCCGACAATAGCCGATACCAGGGCCACGATCAGGATACCCCAGGTGTTCTGGTACGGATGAATGGTTTCCTCAACGGGTCGCCCCCGGGAAGATTTAAGTACCCGGTACCGGTAAAACATCAGAACCAGGTAGATGATAGCCGTAAGAATTAATACCGGTATGCTGCCGGATGAAGAAAAGATAAATTTTCCCGGATTTGATGTAAACCGGCTGTACTCCATTACAATCCCCGCCGATTTCCAAAGTATGACCGAAACAAGGATTCCCTGAAAAATGATCAGGATCCAGCTTCCAAGCCGCGACGGATCAGTGAAACGGATCCTTGAAGCAAGCAATCCCGCTCTTTCTTTTCGCTTTAATTCGCTTCTGAGCACCATCCCGCCTGAGATAAAGGCGAGCACCAGCATGAAACCATAGGTCTGAAAAGGAAGATCAATCCGGCTGCCGGTAATAAAATTGATCAGGTCGGAAATCTTCGGGAACATCTTATATGAGTTCTATCAATGGATCAGAAAGGATAATTCAGAGAGGACTTTATGTTTCAATTTCCGGATCAGGTGCCCCGGTAAATTTCCTGATACTCCCGAATCATGGTATCAACGTTCGATTTCCAGTCAAAAAGCTCGATGACCCGCTCCCGGCCCTTACGCCCCATGAGCTCCCTGAGCGTCGGATCGGCAATAAGCTGTTCAGCAGCCTGTGCGGCTCTTTCCGGATCACCTACCGGCACCAGGATCCCGGTTTCATGGTCTTCGATGACTTCGGCAAGCCCTCCGGTTTGGGTCGCCACGACCGGAATTCCGCAGGAAGATGCTTCCAGTACCGAAACTCCAAAACTCTCATGTTTCGAAAGATTCATGAAGATATCGAAAGTACGGAGCAACCCGGGAACTTGATCATGTGGTATCTTTCCTGTAAAGGTTACCAGATGGCTCAGATTGAGATTCCCGGTGAGCGCTTTGAGCGTCTTTTCCCCGGTACCCGTGCCGGCAATGGTCAGCCTGAGCGCCCTCCCGGGCATTTTGTCACATAAGACCGCGAACGATTTTATCAGATCATCGATGCCATAGATCGCTTCCAG
>SACF01000127.1 GCA_009928665.1 Alphaproteobacteria bacterium | reverse complement strand
CGAAGAGGAGGGACCCCCTCAATGAATCTATTGAGAATTGCAAAAAGAGATGACATTTCTAAAAAATTCGAATGGGTGGTTCGAGCCGCAGCTATTTTGCTATCTCTTGTGTTTGCCGGTGCTATTCTTATGATATTCCGGCTAAATCCTCTGGAAATATTTAAGACCATTCTCATCGGATCATTAGGGTCTGAAATGAGAATTCATCAAACCATTATCAAGGCGGTACCTCTTATCATTACTTCTCTTGGGATTCTGGTAGCATTTAAGATGAAGTTCTGGAATATCGGAGGGGAAGGGCAAATTATGATGGGAGCGTTTGCCGCCAGCTATGTGGCCCTGTTTTTCCCGGAGCTGCCCAAAGCAATTGCGTTGCCCCTGATGGCGATAGCTGCCATATTGGCGGGAGGCCTGTGGGCCTTTATCCCAGCGGCTTTTAAAGCCAAAATGGGTACCAACGAAACGATTTTCACCTTGATGATGAATTACGTGGCCATAAAATTCGTCACCTATCTTCAATACCAGGCTTGGATGGATCCCGCTGCCAATGGGTTTCCCAAAATTGCCCCCTTTCCGGAATGGGCTCTTATGCCCAAGATTTTTGGTCTCCACATTGGTTGGATGATTGCGGTGTTGTGCGTAATCGCAGTGTACTTTTTTATGAAATATACTAAAAAAGGATATGAAATTACCGTGGTGGGGGAAAGTATCGAAACCGCTAGATATGCGGGAATGAATATCAATAGAGTCATCGTCATAGCCATGATTATATCCGGAGGTCTTTGTGGATTGGCGGGGATGATTCAGGTTTCTGCCGTGGAAAAGACATTGTCTGTTGGAATTTCTGGTGGGTATGGATTTACGGCCATTATTACGGCCTGGCTGGCCCGGCTCAATGCCATATCCGTCTTCTTCGTTTGTATCGTATTTGCCATGCTGTTACAAGGAGGCGCATATATTCAAGTGAATCTGAATGTGCCCAGCGCCGTTGCCAATGTGGTGCAGGGCACCATACTATTCTTTGTATTGGGTTCAGAATTTTTCCTCCAATATCGGGTGCTTCCCGGAAGCCGATGGAAGAAAATGAAAGGGGAGGTGGCTTAGTATGGAAAGCTTTTTAGCCACTTGTATCGTAGCAGCCACTCCTTTGATTTTTGCCACAGTGGGAGAACTGATTACGGAAAGAGCCGGTCTCTTAAACCTAGGTGTGGAAGGGATGATGCTGATGGGTGCCGTGATGGGTTTCATGGCGGGTTTGCATTCTGAAAGTGCAATCATTGCCCTACTGGCTGCTTGTGGTGGTGGTGCAGGAGGTGCTTTGATTTTTGCCATATTAACGGTGACACTGCAAGCCAACCAGGTGGTAACGGGATTAACGTTGACCATATTCGGAACGGGATTTGCCAGTTTTGTGGGGCAACCTATGTTGGGCGCCATGGTATCTCCTCAGGTGGGCGCATTTTTTGCCAAGAAATCCATTCCCTTGCTGGGAGATATTCCTTTCTTGGGTCCCATTTTATTCCGTCAGGATGTGTTCGTATACCTGGCATATTTGGTGGTGATCTTGGCAGCCGTGTACCTATATAAAACCAAGCCGGGATTAAACTTGCGTGCGGTGGGAGAGAATACCTCTTCCGCGGATGCTTCCGGCATTAACGTTGCGTATTATAAATATGTTCATATACTAATAGGTGGTGCCCTGTGCGGTTTGGGCGGTGCATATTTGGCTCTGGTGCGGGTGCCGATCTGGCAGTCGGATGTAGTAAATGGACGAGGTTGGATTGCGGTGGCCCTGGTTATATTTGCCTCTTGGAATCCATTGAAAGCCTTTTTCGGGGCTATTCTATTCGGCGGCCTGAGCATATTGGGACTTCGGCTTCAAGCCATGGGATTCTCCCTGTCACAGTATTTGGTAGATATGATTCCCTATTTGGCCACTATTATCATCGTAATCATCAGTTCCCATAAGAAAGGGAAAGAAAATCAACCTCCCATGGATTTGGGGAATTCATATTTCCGGGAAGAAAGGTGATGGATATGAGCGGGCATTTTATTACACCGGACCACAAGGAAGCCATACCGCTGGCCGTAAAGGGTGAGGGAGTCTATGTGACAGACCAGGAAGACAACACCTATCTGGATGGCTGCTCCGGTCCCATGACCGTGAATCTAGGCCACGGAAACCAAGAGATTACGGAAGCCGTCACCCGACAATTGGAGGCCATTTCCTTTACGTATCGCAGCCAATTTGCCACCCAAGCATTGGAGGAGTTGTGCGAAAAAATCATTTCCATTGCACCACCCGGTCTTGGAAAAGTGTCTCTATGCAATTCGGGTTCGGAGGCCTCGGAG
>SACF01000126.1 GCA_009928665.1 Alphaproteobacteria bacterium | reverse complement strand
CTGATAGCTCAGCAACTTCCCGCATCATCGCTATAAGCAAGCCTCTACAATATATAACAGCGAAAAACAGATTGCAAGGCTTTTTTTAAGCTTTTTTCATTTTTTTAAGTTGTGCACAGGCGAAAGTCCATATTTTCAACGACTACACCAGTTATCAACCGAACACGCATCCGTGTGTTCCATTTCTCCCTTATTCCGATACAGGTTGAAAAAAACCGTCCCAACCATCTCTATATAATGGAAGGAACGGCGTTTCAATATGTCTCACAACGGCGGGCTGGGTACTCCAGATTACATGAATCATTTCGCTGTTGATGATATGGTATGCTACGGCCTATTAATATCCCAGATCCTCATCAATCAAAATCACATGAACCCTTCCGGGATTCTGGTTAAATCGTGTGGTCACAATAGCGGAACAGAGCGTTTCTTTGGGTAATAAGCAGTCACAACACTTCCCGGTTAATGCACAGGGCGTTCTTCGGCCCAATCGCACCGCATTTTTCGGGCAAGCCACTTCTTTGACCCGGGTGATGGCATCCTCCAAGTTATCCGTCAACTTATTCTTCCCCACTAAGACTACCACCTTTTTCGGTCCAAAGGTCAATGCTGCCACCCGGTTTCCCGTACCATCGATATTGGCCAGTTCGCCGTCTGTGGTCATAGCATTGGAGCTCAAGAAAAACACATCGGAAAGCAGTCCTTGTCGACGTCGTTCATAGTTTACCTCCGGATCTTTTTCCGAATAGGGGTCGATGATAGAAATCTTTCCTTCCCCTTTTAATTCCAGCAGTTCCTTCCGTAGCCCCGTTTCATCTAGAGTCACGGAGCCGCCCCAGGAAACCACATTCCCCTCCTCCACCAAAGACAATGCGATTTGGCAAGCCTCCTTGCTGGTCTCCGCATAATATCCTTCCATATTTCTTTTCTTTAAATTCTTTAGAATAGCATCAATTTTTGCATTCATTTCCATACCGGCTCCTCCTTTCATTTGTTTTCTCTATATGCCTTGGCAATCTCCGCCCCGATTACGGCATTGTTCAGTACTAACTGAATATTCGTCTTCAAGCTCTCTCCTGCCGTCAACTCCTTGATTCGGTCTAACAGGTAAGGGGTCACTCTTTTCCCCACTATTTCTTTGGCCCTACTTTCTTCTAAAGCCTCCTGTATATAACCATTCATCCTTTGGAATGGAATCTCCCATTTCTCCGGGATGGGACATCCGATTACCACTCCGCCACCCAGCCCCGTTTTGTACTTGGCACGAATCACCGCCGCTGCATGCCCCGGGTCTCTGAGAGAGTACTCTACGTGGAAACCACTTTGACGGCTATAAAAAGCCGGAAACTCTCCGGTTTGATATCCAAAAACAGGAACCCCTGCTGTCTCTAAATATTCCAGCGTGGCCCCGATATCCAAAATGGATTTCACACCGGCACAAACCACCACCACATCGGTGGACTTGAGTTCCTCCAAATCCGCCGATATATCAAAAGATTCTCCGGCACCTCGATGAACGCCCCCAATTCCGCCAGTAACGAAAATTCGGATACCCGCTTGAGCCGCTACAATCATGGTGCCCGCTACCGTGGTGGCGCCGTCTCGTTTGTCGGCCAACACCACCGGAAAATCACGGCGGCTTACCTTCACCACATCCTTGGCCTGAGCCAGGTATTCAATTTCTTCCGGGGTCAGTCCCACCTTAATGCGGCCTTGTAAGATGCCAATGGTGGCAGGAACCACCCCCCTATCTTGAATCACCTTCTCCACCTGACGGGCCGTTTCCACATTTTGTGGATAAGGCATTCCGTGGGCAATGATAGTACTCTCTAAAGCCACCACCGGCTTGCCCAGATCCAAGGCCGTCCTTACATCTGGATGAATATCGATAAACTCACGCATGGGCTTTTTCTCCTTTTTCCATCTCTTTCAGCAATCGCTCCATTCCCATACAAGGATTCACCGGCGCTATACTCTCCATGGCAATTTGAGATGCGGACATGGCGATTTCTGCGGTCCTCCTCACATCCCACTGGCGTAAATGTCCCAGCAACACTGCAGCGCTAAAGGCATCCCCCGCTCCGGTGGCACTCTTCAACATCGTATTTCTAACCGGAATCAGTCCCTGTTCTTTGCCTTCCCGAAAATAGACCCCTCCACTGCCTAATGTAATAAAGAGTCGGGTAACGCCTTGGGCCAAAAACCAATCCCCGGCTCGGTTCAAATCCTCTTCACTGAGAATGGTGAGGCCACTGAGTTCTTCGGCCTCCATACGATTGGGTTTTACCGTATGAAACCTGCCGATGTGCTTTCTGGCCCTGGACGCCTTGGCCACAGACACCGGGTCCAAAAAC
>SACF01000125.1 GCA_009928665.1 Alphaproteobacteria bacterium | reverse complement strand
GTGGTTTGGTTATGTTGGTGCATGTGATTCTGATACAATCTTTTTTCCCAACCGGAAAGTGACGTAGGAGCTTTCTGGTTCCTCCCCTCAATCCCCTCCGCTGGAGGGGAAGGGTCGGCTAATGCCGACCAATTCGGTCGCTGCTGTGTGTTATTGTATTAATGTGAGCATTATTGTCTTGGGGTTTACACTAGTGGAAATATGGGGGGTTTAATGTCTGGAAAGGTACATTGTCGCGCTCGCGGGTTGGGGGATGCTGGTATATGCGGCCTGATGTACATATTTGCGCATTGGTGCTTGAATCGGGCCGTTCCTGATAATTCCAGCCCGGCAATGTACATAATCGACCACTAGTGACGATATGAACCTCATATGAACTTGATATTAGGAGATTGCTGGATGTGGGTGCCAGGCCAGGCATACCGGGATTGCCTTCTTCAACCATGCTCAGATCTGGACTACAAGGCGCTCATATAACCCTAGATGGATAGATATGTACATTGGTGAGTCAATAGTTCCGTAGGCGGGTTGAGGCATTTCTAGGGTTATATTACTGCCAACGCCAAAATGTACATATTCGTACATCAATGCACATCTCCGGGTCCCAATGCATATCTTCAAGCACCATTGCCAACCTCTCGCCGCCAATGTCCATTTCTGTGCACTGGGGTTCGGCCCCTCCCCTTATCGCTTTATATCAGGATCAGTCCTATAATAGTAAATTGAATTAATTTAATTTTATCAATTTTCGTTTCATCTTTTTCATTTTTATTAATTTTCGAATATATCACACATACCTCACATATATCCCATATATCGCTATCAGTAGCCATCATCGACCGCATATATCCCATATAATCGATAACAGGCGGCAATATCTCCCCTATATATAGATATACGCGCGCGTACATGATATATACAGCCGCCAGTTGCCGATTTTCCCGCCTTTCGTCGCCATCCCGCCACATCAAACCGATATCAAGCGACATTATCGCGGAAATCGACCACCCCAACCATCCTTTCCAATGTACAAATATGTACATCAACGTACAAGATATCACCATATCGATCACAGTAGGGCATAGTTGTTCAGCAAGGCTTATATGCTCAAGCCCTAAGATAGGTATTGTGCGAGGGCGGGAAACCTCCCAAGCACCTAAAACCCAAAACCGGCATAGAGCAGGCAGGCCAAAACCGGCGATCTCTCCGAATTCCGGGGAAATGAGATCTACATTGCTGGGCGGTGCAGGTTTCAAATCAGAATCAAAATCATCATGTATCGGCATTGTGACCACAGAATAACCAAGAGGTGATTAAGAGCAACTTCGGAGCAGGAAATACGGATATGGGCAATAGATGGCATCCCAGTCCCGATTTTTCCATCAGCCTCCAAAAGCCAAAAGCAATCAATCCGCGCAACAATGGTTAGCCGTCCTAGCCGCAAATCGGTATTCATTCCGTAGGCTGGGCTTAAAATCGAAGCGGAACTTCGATAAACGGCAATGGCTCCACCCAAAAGCCACAAGCTCAAAGATCAGATCAACCCTTCGGAGTCAATCGGAGCAATGGATCAGTCCAGAGTGACGAGCCGAGGAAGGAAAAATGATCACGATTGCAGATTCCCCTTTGCAATGCCGTCGAAAAAGAAACCCCTTCCACCTAACCGATTGACCAAACTCTGATACGGCCAAATCTGATCGATTCAGAGGATTTGACTAGCCCTGATGCGGCGATTAGTGTAAGCCGGGTTTCGAGACGCCATCTCACCAAAAACCCAGCCGAGCCATAGGGTAATCGCCAAAGATTCCCAAATGCCCTTACTTCTGATCTAGCTCGTATGCCCGAGTAGCCGACAGCGAAAGGGCCAGATACGAGCACCGGACCGATAACGACGATGAGCCCTTTGCACAGGGGAAGGCCAGGGCTCCGGCAAAGAAGCAGTGCAGGCATACTTCCGGTTCGATTCCGGACACTGCTATTGGCGGGATTGCTGAACTCCCTTCACAACCCGTCAACAGTGGGCGACACTTTTTCCATTGGCCTCCTAACCTTTGGGTGCGTCCACTGACCCCTAATTACCCTGATGAGGCAATCGACTCAGATTCCTCCAGGAAAGTAATAAAGGAGTGATACCAAATGAGCAAAATAAGCATACTTAGAAAAAAGGTAGTTGAAACTGTCGAAAAAATAGATGATGAGGCCATCTTAACCTCAATGCTCGTATTTGCGAACACCGCGACACAGGCCCCCATCCAGACACAGCCCAAGACCAAAAAAGCGAGAACCCCCAAACCCACCGCCGAAAAGACAAGCAGCAAATTGCTGATCGTCCGCTACGAACACAAGGGCAAAGCAATGATTGCGGTTCAGACCGT
>SACF01000027.1 GCA_009928665.1 Alphaproteobacteria bacterium | reverse complement strand
GCAACTCAATGAACCTAATTCTTCAGAGAATGGTCACGTCATTGGGAAAGCAATTCTCACTTCAAATACAAATATCTACCGGAACAACCAATTTGATACCCTGATATGTTCTCCCGGGATGATAATCAATCTTGAACAGAACAAGACTCAATTCATTCATGATTCCTTGTATGTTCGCGGTAATAACTGTTATCCAATTATCATGCGTTCAACGGCAAACGGCATTCAGGCCAATATCAGCAAACCAGGAGGGATCGTTTCGGGCGACTTTATGGAATTGCGGGATATAAATGCTAACGGTGGAGCGACATTTTATGCGGGAAGCTACAGCACTAATTTATCAAATACCACCGGCTGGATTTTCACCAATTCACCGGGATATATTTATGGTTTAGGACCTGATACCAGTATTTGCATCGGAGACAGACTCAGTACCTTCAATTTCAACGGAGCGTATGCCTACCTGTGGCAGAACGGCAGCACACTTCCCTATTTTACCGTAAACGCACCGGGAACCTACTGGGTAACCGCCACCTATGCCACCAATTGTAATTACACCGATACCATCGTCGTCGATACCCTCGCAACACCTGTTTCCGTTGCCGGAAACAACCAGCTTATATGTCATTGCGAGGCCATTAACCTTAATGGACAAGTATCAGGTGGAATTCTGCCCTATCAGTATCAATGGACGCCATCAGCGGGACTCAGTAACGATACCATCATCAATCCAACGGCAACTCCAGTGAACACCACAAACTATATTTTCCGGGTGACTGGCAGCAATGGATGCGATTCGAGAGACACGATTCTGATACAGGTTAATCCTGATATATCGCTAACCGTAACCGGCGCCAATCCGACCACTTGTAATTCCTCAACGGGATCCGCCACAGCAAACCCATCAGGTGGAACACCCTTTTTAGTTTCTCCTTTTTATTCATTTGTCTGGAGCACCAATCCCGTGCAAACAACGCCGACAGCAACCGGACTTGCTGCCGGTATCTATTTCGTCACCATTACCGATTCAGCAGGATGTACCAGACAGGAATCCATCGCACTGAATGATCCCGGCACACCGGTAATCAATCTGACCATCAGCGCCGATTCGGCTTGTTACGGAAATAATGTAATCCTTACTGGGTCAGGAGCTGATCTCTATGAATTTTTTATTGATGGGATTTCCCAGGGAACGCCATCGCCATCAACGACACTAATCGTAAATTCAATACCTGCGGGATTGCACACCATCTCACTTGAAGGAATTTCGGCGGGGTGTACCGCATCGACCTCCGGAACAGATCTGGTGATCCTTCCAGTCAACACAGTGGAAGTAACCATTACCGCGTCATCCAACCCGGTTACCGGCGGGACCCCTGTCACATTTACTGCTAGCCCTGTAAACAAAGGCAATGCACCAATATATCAATGGCTTGTCAACGACATCCCTGTTGGAACCAATTCAGTAACATACACCTACACCCCTTCAAACGGGGATATTGTTCAATGTATTCTTACATCCGATATTGGTTGCCCTACGAACAACCCCGACACCTCAAATGCCATTACCATACAAGTAACAACCTCCAATCCATGCCCAGGCATACCAACGGTTGATTATGGTCAAACTTACAACACGGTTCAGATCGGAACCCAATGCTGGCTGAAGGAAAACCTGAACATAGGGACCAGAGTTGACGGATCGGTAAACCAGACTAATAACGGCATCATCGAGAAATATTGTTACAATGATATAGAAGATAGTTGCAGTGTTTATGGAGGACTGTACCAGTGGGATGAGATGATGGGTTATTCTGCCAGCAGCTTTTATACACCAAGTTGCCGCCAGGGGATTTGTCCATCAGGATGGCACCTGCCCAGCATGGCCGAATGGGATACTTTGATTGATTATCTTGGAGGAGGATCTGTAGCCGGTGGGCCCTTAAAAGAGACCGGAACCCATTATTGGCAGGCGCCGAATTCAGGAGCCACCAATCAGTCAGGGTTTTCTGCATTCGGAGGGGGGTATCGCATTGGTGCGGGCGGATTCGCATACCTGGGGCCTTATGCTTATTATTACACTTCCACTGAAGATAACTCCATCAATACTTTTAGCCAACGCCTTTTTTATGACACTCCGGTAATCAGTCCCAATACCGGAACAAAACAGATGGGGGCATCCGTGCGTTGTTTAAAAGATTATTGTCCGGTAACCACTATATCGAATGCTGGTCAGGACCAAATGGGACTGACCGCTTCCTGTACCATTCTGAATGCCAATTCTCCGGGATCACAAGAAACAGGAACATGGACAATTGTCACCGGTTCTGGTGGGATTTTCGACAACGTCAATGATCCGGTCACAAGATTTGAAGGAACTCATGCAACATCCTATATCCTGAAATGGATGATCACCAATTGTTGTGGAAATTCGAGTGAGGATATGATGACCATCGAAATCCTTCCGGAACCCGGAATTCCTTGTCCGGGAACACCTTCAGTCACTTATGGCGGTAAGATTTACCATACGGTTCAGATCGAAAACCAATGCTGGATGAAGGAAAACCTGAACATTGGAACAATGATCGACGGCGCCACCGATCAAACTGACAATGGAATACTCGAGAAATACTGTTTCAACAATGATCCTGGTAATTGCAATGTTCATGGAGGCCTGTATCAGTGGAATGAATTGATGCAATATACCACATCAAGCAACGAACTGCCAAGCGGACGACAAGGGATATGTCCACCGGGGTGGCATATTCCAGGAAGGGCTGAATGGGATACCTTGATTATGCATACGGGAGGAGAATCACTTGCCGGCAGCCCATTGAAAGAGATGGGATATTGTCGTTGGTTGCCTCCCAACACAGGAGCGAACAATTCGACAGGTTTCACCGCGCTTCCGGGGGGGATCAGATGGCCGGGTGGCGGATTTGATTACTTACTTTCTTATGCATTCATCTATACCGCAACCGAGGATAATTCCATGAATGCCTGGAGCCGGAGACTTTTCCATAACACCACCATTTCATCTGAAAACACGGGCAACAAAGCAATGAGCGCATCGGTACGCTGTGTCAAAGATACCTGTTACAACTACTCAACGGTTGGCATAACTATATCTGTTAACCAGAATCCTGTGTGCAATGATGATACAGCATCTTTCACGGCAACGCCGTTCAACGGTGGTTTAAATCCGGTTTTTCAGTGGAAAGTAAATGCTATCGACCAGGGATTGAATAGTCCTTCATTCTCTTATATACCCTTGAATAATGACCAGGTTATCTGCATATTGGTTTCTGATGAAACTTGTGTAACCGGGAATCCGGATACTTCCAACACCATTACAATAACAGTGAATCCATTATTGCCAATAAGCGTGTCAATTACAGCCTCCAATGATACTGTATGCTATGGTGATACTGTAACATATACTCCATCCGCGACCAATGGAGGAAACTCGATTACGTATCATTGGTTTGTCAATGACAGTTTGGTATCCGGATCATTGCCATGTAATATTCTGAATAATGGATTGGTTGCATGTTATCCGTTTAACGGGGATGCGAATGATGAAACCAGCAACGGGAATAATGGAACTGTTGTTGGAGCATCACTAACCAGTGATCGTTTCGGAAATGCAAACAGCGCCTATTATTTTAATGGCATTGATAATTATATTGTTATGGAGGCAGATAGTTTGCCGACTGCAGAAAGAACAGTATCCTTGTGGTTTAATGCAATCTCGGTTGAAAACCATCCCGTTACGCTTGCATATGGCGGTTACTCTTGCGGACAATCCTGGTTTGAGGGCATAAATCATGGTGGACCCAAATATGTTCTGGAGTCACATTGTGAAGGAAATCTCATTGAAGCAACTTACACAGATGAACCTATTGGCCAATGGTACCATTGGGTCATTACAACCGATTCTGCCGGAAGTAAAATTTACATAAACGGATCGGTCGTGGCTACCGACAACATTTTTGTAAATGATACTTATGTTTCAGGTAAAGATTTGGCGATAGGGGTTTGTGTGGCGCCCTGGGGTATTGCGCCGTACACAGATCCCAATGTCGGCTATTTCAATGGGAAGATTGATGATATCAGGATATATGACAGGGCATTGACTGCTTCAGAAGTTTTTATACTGTATAATTCTGTCGATTCATCTTTCTCATATGTCCCGTTTAACGGAGATAGCGTTTATTGTGTTGTCTTTTCCAGCGATCCTTGCGCAGTCAATAATCCAGATACATCGAATATTATTGTGATGTCAGTAACTCCTAGTCTGCCGGTAAGCGTCACTATAACAGCTTCAGAAAACCCGATTTGCGAAGGAACGAGTGTCACATTCACCGCCACCCCAACTAACGGAGGATCAACCCCTATATACCAGTGGCAGGTAAATGGATCGAATGTGGGAACTAACAGTCCGAACTACGCCTACACACCATCAAATAACGACATAGTCACTTGTATTGTGGCATCTAATGCAACTTGTTCAACAGGTAGCCCAGCGATATCGAATCCGATCACAATGAACGTTGATCCCAATCTGCCGGTAAGCGTCACCACCACTGCTTCAGAGAACCCAGTTTGCCAGGGAACCAGCGTTACTTATGCAGCCATCCCAACCAACGGAGGATCAGCACCCGTTTACCAGTGGCAAGTAAACGGGTTGAATGTGGGGACAAACAGTCCGAACTACGCCTACACACCATCAAATAACGACATAGTCACTTGTATTGTGGCATCTAATGCAACTTGTGCAACAGGTAGCCCAGCGATATCGAACCCGATCACAATGACCGTTGATCCTAACCTGCCGGTAAACGTAACAATAACTGCATCGGAGAACCCGGTCTGCCAGGGTTCCAGTGTTACTTTTACAGTAACCCCGATTAACGGCGGATTAGTCCCCTCATACCAGTGGCAGGTCAATGGGCTGAATGTTGGGTCCAACAGCACAAATTACTCATATGCCCCGGCAAGCGGCGATGTCATCACCTGTATTCTGACCTCCAATGCCAGCTGCGCTACGGGTAGTCCTGCCATATCGAATCCGATCACGATGACGGTCAACGACAACATGCCGGTAAGTATATCGATTACCGCCTCAGAGAATCCTGTCTGTTCAGGGACGAGTGTCACTTTCGCGGCGACCCCAACCAATGGTGGATCATCCCCTGCTTACCAGTGGCAAGTAAACGGGTTGAATGTGGGGACAAACAGTCCGAACTACACCTACACCCCATCAAATAACGACATTGTCACCTGCATTCTGACTTCGAATGCCACTTGTGCTACGGGCAGTCCGGCCACTTCGAATGCGATCACGATGACGGTCAATGATAACCTGCCAGTAAGTATATCGATAACTGCATCAGAAAATCCTGTCTGTTCAGGAACCAGCGTCACTTTCATGGCAACACCGACCAACGGTGGATCATCTCCTGTTTATCAATGGCAGGTCAACGGCTCGAATGTTGGAACCAACAGCCCGAATTACACCTACACATCATCAAATGGTGATATCATTACCTGCATTCTTACCTCGAATGCCACCTGTGCAACGGGTAGCCCTGCAACATCGAATGCGATCACAATGGTTGTCAATTTTAATCTTCCTGTCAGCGTAACTATCACTGCCTCGGAAAATCCGGTCTGCCAGGGAACGAGTGTCACATTCACAGCAACGCCAACCAATGGAGGGTCATCACCTGTTTATCAATGGCAGGTCAATGGTTCGAACGTGGGAACTAGCAGTCTAAACTACACCTACACGCCGTCGAATACCGACATAGTCACCTGCATTCTGACTTCGAATGCCACTTGTGCTACGGGCAGTCCGGCCACTTCGAATGCGATCACGATGACGGTCAAAGACAACCTGCCAGTAAGTATATCGATAACTGCATCAGAAAATCCTGTCTGTTCAGGAACCAGTATCACTTTCATGGCAAACCCAATCAATGAAGGTACAACACCCGTTTATCAGTGGCAGGTCAACGGATCGAACGTTGGAACAAATAGCACAAATTACACCTATACCCCAGCAAACGGTGATGTGATCACCTGTATACTGACCTCCAATGCCAACTGTGCTACGGGCAGCCCGGCTACTTCGAATGCGATCACGATGACGGTCAATAGCACTCTGCCAGTGAGTGTAACCACTACCGCCTCTGAGAATCCTGCATGTTCCGGAACGGCAGTTTCCTTTACGGCTTTTCCGGTCAACGGTGGGACGGCTCCAGTCTATCAGTGGCAGGTCAACGGGGCAAATGCCGGATCGAATAGCCCTACCTACACTTATATTCCGGGTAACGGTGACCTCGTCCTTTGTACTGTTACTTCCAATGAAAACTGTTCAACCGGAAATCCTGCAAAGTCCAATGTCATCAAAATGGAGATAAACCCGGTCCTTCCCGTCAGCCTAACCATTAGTCTTCCTGAAAATCCGGTATGTGCGGGTTCGGAAATTACAGTAACTGCTTCCCCGGTCAATGGCGGAACATTACCGGTTTATCAATGGCAACTCAATTCGATAAACATTGGGTCAAACACACCAACGCTTACTTTTATTCCACAAGATGGTGATGAGGTTAAGTGTCTTTTAACCTCCAGCCTTCCTTGTTCAACGGAAGGATTTGTTGTTTCAAATCTTATCGTAATCGGTGTGCTCCCATTAGTATCCCCGACCATTTTTATATCCACATCGGAAAACCCCGTCTGTTCAGGTGAAACGGTGACCCTCACCGCTACTATAACCCATGGGGGCTCTTCTCCTGTTTATCTCTGGAAAGTAAATGGAACAATTGTCGGTACTAACACGCCGGTGATTACCATAATACCCTCGGATGGGGATATCATTACTTGTGAACTGACTTCCAACGAAGTTTGTACAATCAGCAATTACGCGATTTCGAATCCGATAACCATGGGGGTATCTTCGTTGTTGACAGTTGGTGCGACAATTACTGCAAATCCAGAAGGGCCTGTTTGCGAAGGCACAATAGTAAATTACTCGGCAATGACTGTGAACGGAGGGTCTGTTCCGGCATATCAGTGGAGGGTCAATGGCTTGAATGTCGGCTCTAACAGTTCACAATTTTCCTATTCACCTTCAAATCATGATGAAATAATCTGCGAGGTTTTATCCAATGCAAACTGCGTGAATGGAAACCCTGCGCTGTCTAATACAATCTGGATGACCGTCAATCTCTATCTGCCAGTTTCGGTCAATATTACCCCTGTTTCTCCTGTGCCACTGTGTTCAGGAAGCATAGTGACTATTACAGCCACAGCAACCAATGCGGGAACCTCTCCGGTTTTTGAATGGAAAGTCAATAACATTCCAACAGGCATTAACACTCCGGAATACTTTTATGTTCCGACCAACGGAGACCAGATACAATGCATTCTAACTTCAAATATTAATTGTCCGAGCGGTAATCCTGCAAGTTCGAATATTTTGAACATGGAGGTCATACCTATCTCGACAGTAAGCCTTACGATCACGGCAGCCCAAAATCCACTATGCGCGGGAGCTACAGCAACGATAACAGCCTTCCCTGTCAACGGAGGAAACGCACCGGTTTATCAATGGAAAGTGAATGGTGCGATTACGGGAAATAGTACTTCACAATTGAACTTCCATCCCTTAGAATCGGATGTGATTACTTGTGTTTTGATTTCAAATGGTTCCTGTGTGACTGGAAATCCTGCCATTTCAAATGAACTTGTAATGCATTTGCTTGATAAGCCTGTCGTTACCTTAAATATTTGTCCATTACTGACGACAAATGCCTCACGACCTTTTCCATTGAAAGGAGGTCTCCCCCTTGGAGGAATGTACTTTGGTGATTGCGTTCAGGGAGGAATTTTTAATCCAACTCTGCTTCCGGGGACACAGAGCCAAACAAATGTCATGTATGCATATACAAACATACATTTATGTTCAGATACGGCAAATCAGCAAATCACAGTACTTCCTTCAAAAGCAAATTTCAGTTGTGGGGAGAGTTTTACAGATATACGCGACAACCGGATATACACAACACAATTGATTGGAAATAAATGTTGGATGCGTGAAAACCTGAATTATGGCATCCAGGTCACACGGATTCACCAGCAGTATGATAATTGTATTCCCGAAAAATATTGTTTTGCCAATAATGAGAATAATTGTACCCAGTGGGGAGCCTTGTACCAATGGAATGAGTTAATGCAGTATTCGGTAATAGAGCCCGTCCAGGGATTGTGTCCCCCTGAATGGCACATTGCTACTGCGTTGGAATGGGAGGCGATGGTTCTTGGGTCAGGTGGGCCTGGGAATGCAGGCGATTCGTTGAAATCCGTTGCAAATTCGAACTTTAATGCACTATTGTCAGGGCTATTATATCAGAATATGCTATATGCTTTCCCGGATGAAGGAACATTTTTCTGGACCTCGACCATCCTCAATGCTGGCGAATCAATTGCCCGCGGGATAAATATTATCAATCCCAGTGTGTCGAAGTATCATTCCAATCATTCCAATGCATTCTCGACAAGATGCATAAAAGACTGAATTGCCCAAGTGAATAAGATATTCAAACGCCGGTCTCTTTCTCTATCTGCTTTGACCTTGAACCCTTTGTAATTTTGTTTTATCTTTGAACCGAATGTTTGGCTATTAACCTCCTTATTCACCCATGAACGACCACGACCATAGCATCAGAATTTTTACCGGTTCGGAGATCGATGCCCTTGCCCTCCGGGCACTCCTTGAAGAAGCCGGTATCAGCTCCATGATCCGTAACGAATACCAGTCGGGCATGCTAGCCGGTTTCGTAGCCGGATTTCCTTCCGAATCCGAACTGTACATCAGCGATTCAGACCGGGAAGCAGCCGAACCGATCCTTGCCGTGTTTTTAACAAGGAGTGAACGGGAGGAACAGGCATAGAAAAATCCTATTTTTACCGGAAATTATCTCCCATGAAATATCCATAGGAACCAGATTCATGCAAATCGCGAATGATAATAATGGATATTCCATTTGACAAATGAAATATCCATCAGTACACTTTACATGCAAATCTCTGGTGATAACAATGGATATTCAATGTGGCCCGAAAAAAATAAGTATGAGCACATTAAATATGAAATTATTCTCAAATGAAACGCTCGGTTACTAAGAAACAATACAATTCGAGGATGTGTTTTGTGTGCGGGCTGGAAAATAACTTCGGCCTCCATGCCTCTTTTTATGAAACCGATTCCAATGAACTGGTCGCCATCGTCACGCCTTCGGAACAACACCAGAGTTACCCGGGCCGCATGCATGGCGGACTTGCAGCTACCATACTCGATGAGACCATCGGGCGGGCTATCGCCAACGGCAAAGAGGATCAGGTATGGGGCGTGACCCTCGAACTGACCACCAAGTACCGCAAACCCATACCGCTCGGTGTCGAACTTCGTATCGTGGGACGGGTTTCGAGGGATGATCACCGCTTTTTCGAGGGCTCCGGCGAAATCCTCCTGCCCGACGGTTCGGTCGCGGTTTCAGCAGCCGGTAAATATATGAAGGTCCCCATCGATAAGATTACCTCTTCACCCATGGACGCCGGGGATTGGTTTTTAATCGGAAACCCTGACGATCCCCGGGAGATCGAGATCCCGTAATTCAACTCTTTGAACCGGACGATCCCAATCTGATCTGTATCGGAAAAGAAGATTTGATTTTATGGTTTTCCGCTCACCATAACACAAATTAAAATTACCTTTACAAGCCTAACCTTTAAACATTCATTATGGATCTCGAAGAACAGGTTTTAAACACCATCAAAAAAGCCGGGAAACCGTTAAGTGCAGGCCAGATAGCCGAATTAGGAGGGATCGACCGGAAAGAGGTCGATAAAGCCATGAAGAAACTCAAAACCTCGGGAAAGATCACCTCGCCGAAAGTCTGCTTCTGGGAGCCCGCGAAATAAGGCCGGAACAGAACTCCGGGCATTGGCGGAGTGTCAGGGCTCCGGAGGGAACTCATTTCTCAAATCGGCCATGAAGAGCTATATTTCGATTTTACGGGGGATCAATGTAAGCGGTCACAACCTGATTCGGATGCAGGATTTGAAAAAGATGTTCGAAGACCTGGGTATGGCGGAGGTATTGACTTACATCCAAAGCGGGAATGTGGTTTTCAAAGGAAGTAAACCTGCCGCAACGGTTACCTCAAAGATCGAAACGGCCATCCGCGAACGATTCGGGTTTGTGGTACCGGTAATCACGCGGGACGCCTGGGAGTGGCAGGACACGATGGCCGGAAATCCTTTTCTGTCGGAACCTGACATTGATCACGACAAACTGCATGTAACCTTCCTGGAGGAGATCCCGGACAAGGGAAAGAGCAATCTGATCCCCTTATCTGATAATAGTCCAGACCGTTATATTATGAAGGATAAAAACATATATCTTTACTGTCCGGGAGGATATGGAAACACGAAATGGTCCAACTCTTTTTTCGAACGCAAACTGAAGGTCAAAGCAACCACCCGGAATTGGAAGACGGTCATAAAATTGGCTGAATTGGCAGGAATTAAGGCATCTCCATGATGATGCTATATTATGGATTTTGGAAGATAAAAGAATTGGGTGTGATCGTCAGGTTGAATGCGAATATTTAACAAACCCTATA
This sequence comes from Alphaproteobacteria bacterium, assembly GCA_009928665.1. Classification (GTDB taxonomy): domain Bacteria; phylum Bacteroidota; class Bacteroidia; order Bacteroidales; family FEN-979; genus CAIVAT01. Next base: position 40,329 of record SACF01000027.1, on the reverse strand, counting down.
AAATCACCGTTTATGGGAAGAATGTTGTTTTTGGTTTTGGGCCTCATGCTGTCGTGGAGCCTGACAGCCCAGACCACCTTTGAAAAGGTGTTTCCTCCTTATTTCCCTTCTTCATCCGAATCGCTGGGAGCGGTTATCGTTCAGACACCCGACCAGGGATACGCGGTAATCGCCCAGGAAAATGACGGAACGATCCGGAAACTGCTCATACAGTTCTCTGTCACGGGCAGCCTGGTTAAGGTCAACGATTATTTATCCAGCATTTCCGACGTGAAGGTGGCTTCCGACGAGAGACTGGTATTAGCGGGTCAGAAAGACAACAGCATGCTGGTGATGAAAACCAACCAGGATGGTTTCCCGTTGTGGGCCACAACCGGTGGGGAGGGTTACGAACCTTCAGCCACATCAGTATGCCTGACGGCCGACGGCAGTATCTGCACCGCGGGGACCGCAGATAGATCCATGTATTCCGACAGCAAAATTGTAGCATTAAGGACTACTGCCGACGGGACCATCCTGTGGAGCAGGATCTTCGGAACCGCCGGGAAACGCTACTCGGGTAACTCCGTATTGGAATCGCCCGACGGGGGAATCGTGATTTTGGGAACCGTGAAGACCGGCATGACCGGCCCCGAGGATATTTTTATGTTGAAACTCAGCGCAACGGGCGATTCAATGTGGACGAAGATCTATGACCGGTCGCAGTATGATATCGGCCGTTTTATTCTGTCGGCAGGAACCAGCGGGTTTTTAGCCGTCGGACATTCATGGATCCCGGATGGAAATAACAGGTTTTTCCTGGTCCGGACCGACCTTCAAGGAGATACCCTGTGGACCAGGGAATTTGGTTTGCTGTCGCCCGGCGATGTCCTCGGTGCGACCGCTGTTGCGGACGGGGGTTACCTGCTTGCGGGGGTCAACGCAAAGGACTCGCTCGATGAATCCAAGATCATCCTTTACCGGATTGATGACCAGGGAACCCTCCTGTGGTCAAAAAAAGTAGGGTCGTATCAAAGCGAATATGTTTTTTCAGTGACCGGTATCAACGACCACGGATTTGCGCTTTCCGGCAGCATCTGGGATAATAACACCCAAACGATGAAACTGTACCTGCTGAAAACCGATTCCCTGGGAAATTATGTGCCCTCGGCGCAACCGGAAATGACATTGAACGATGCCGTGCAGGTCTTTCCAAATCCCGCTACCGATGCAGTTCAGGTATTCCTTCCTGAAAACACGCTCCGGGCAGAACTGGTCAGTTTGCAGGGCGAATGCATGGCTGTAGCCGAACCGGCTGATCCGACCGGCCGCACGGTCATCTTCAGGATTTCAGATTTTGCTTCGGGTATCTACCTGATCCGGATCACCACTACAACGACAGTCGTTTCACGCAAAATCGTGAAATTATAGAGGCGGCCGGATCACATCCATTTTTTTCTTTTAAACCATATATAGACCAGCAGGGTAACGATGGCCATGAAGATCATCACGGCCGGGTAGCCCCATTTGGCTTTTAGTTCGGGCATGAACTCGAAATTCATCCCGTACACGCCCACGATGAAGGTGATCGGCAGGAAAAAGATGGAAAACAGCGTCAGGATCTGGATCACCTGGTTTGTTTTCTGGGAGGAGAGCGACAGATAAATATTGAGCAGGTTGGTGACATCCTCATGGGCCTGTTCATAGAGCATGATCAATTTGACATGCAGGTCGCGGACATCCTGAAGCGCTACGGAGTCGCCGCCTGCCGTGCGGATCGAGTTGATCACCTCACCGGTAAGCCGGAGCAGTTTCAGACATACCGAGGCCCGCTGTTTCATGAAGTGAAGATCCTGCATCATTGCCGCTGTGAGCGATTGCCGGAAAATCTTCGCTTCATAGACATCAACTTCATCGGAAAGTGCGATGGCAGGCTGATCGTACGAATGGAGCACATGCCAGAGGATGTGGGTCACCAGCTCGCGTGAACTCAGGCACTTTGAAGGATCGGCGCATACACCCCGGATGGTTTCGAGAAAAGGCTGAGGCAGCCGGTGAACGGTTATAATGAAGGTATCGTTGTAAAAGATAGCCAGTTTGGTGCTGATCTGTTGGATGGTGTGCAGCGAGTCGTTCCGTTTACCCAGCAGGATAAGGGTGATGATAAACCGGATATTGCCTAACTCTTCCGACTTGGGCAGGTGGTCGGGTTCGAGGCAGTCGCGGAGGGTGTAATGATGGAGGTTGTAAGTTTTGCTGACCTTTTTCATGTCGGCCTCGGTGGGCGCTTCAATATCGGTCCAGGTAAACGCCCCGGAACCAACGGTATGATTGGTGACAGCCATCTCAGCGGTTTTCTGCAAAAATAAATAATTACAAAATCTTTAGATTTGTAAACTGAATCTTTGTGATGTTGCGAAAGCAAAAGCGCTCAGATTCCGTTATGATGAGTGAGTCTGCGAAAAATCGCAAACTCAATGAGCAAAAGTATATTTAGAAACGGATAAAACAGGAACCTATGCATTACATCCTCGTTGAATTGCGAAAAGAACTTACATTAAATGCCGATGCGGCCGTTAAAGCTCAGGGAGAAAAGTATTTCAAAGAGCCGGTTAAAATGTACGGCATGAAATCGGCAACGGTGACAGAAATTGGAAAAAGGTATTACCGGGATTTGGGAAAAATATCGAAAAGCGAACTTTTCGGATTGTGCGAATCTTTGTGGCAATCGGGGATGATGGAGGAATCGTTCATCGCCTGTACCTGGGCATACAGCATGAGGAAGGAATTTGAACCGGATGATTTTCAGGTTTTCGAGCGGTGGGTCGACCGCTATGTCGGGAACTGGGCTTCGTGCGACACTTTGTGCAACCATACCATCGGATCGTTTATCGACCGGTATCCCGGATTTATTGCCGGACTGAAGCGCTGGGCTTTGTCGCCGAACCGCTGGATGCGGCGTGCATCGGCCGTTTCGCTGATCGTGCCCGGACGACATGGAAAATTTTTACCGGATATCCTTGAGATTGCCACCATCCTGCTCTTAGACCACGACGATATGGTGCAGAAAGGCTATGGTTGGATGCTGAAGGTGGCAAGTAAAGAGCATCTGGATGAGATCTTCCGTTTTGTTACGAACTATAAGGCTGAAATGCCGCGGACTGCACTGCGCTATGCCATTGAAAAAATGCCCGCTGAAATGAAGGCACAAGCCATGAAAAAAAATGACGATTGATTCAATTTACGATTGATGATTATTTAAATCGTAAATCGTCAATCCTGGCAATCGAAAATCCTAAAAGCTTTCTCCGGTTCCTGCCCCGGCTTTCAATCCGTATTTTCCGGTCCTCGCATTGAAAACGATTTCGTTGGTGCCGGTTTTCCTTATGTAATCGAGGGTTTTACCGTATTGATCCGTTCCCTTGCGGAGCCACTCGGGAAGGTCGTTGTCATTGTCGATATGCATCAGGGCTTTCAACTCTTCAACCAGTTCATCGAGTTTTTCTTCCGGTGTGCGGAATCCCAGGATCTCTTTGGCCCGCATGCGCAGAACGATGGTCTGCGTCAGTTCGCGCATCGACCGGGAAACGGCCTGTCCGATCAGGTCCATCCGGGCCAGTTGATCAATACGGTCCATCCGGTTTTGAATTGCTTCATCGGTAAGAAGCAGGTTAAGCAAGCCTCCGTACCAGGCCAGGCTGATGATAACCACATCGCGGAAATCGGGCAGGTCATCGCTGAGAATCAATGATTTTATACGGGTTTTAACCTCTGTGACCTCATGATCCTGGATCAGGATCGGGTACTTACTGGCGGAGAATCCGAGAAAGACATGTTCCCGTTCCATTCGCAGCAGCCCTTTTTGTACCAGTCCGTTCACCAGCATCTCCCGGTACCGTGATCCTTTTTCAGCCAGTTTCAGCAGCCACCAGTCGATCTTGCGGGGTTGTTTTTCCTGCAGGATCTGGGTAAGCGCCGAGTCGAGCAGGGGATGACCCGTCGGTTCGGGCCGGTCGGGGATAACCGATTCGAGGTCGGTATCGATCCGGTGGTGCAAGGCAAGATCCATCAGGATGGCGGCGGAAAGGATGATGTCGAATTTTTTCGATTTCAGAAAAGCCCGCCTGCCGGTCTGTGCATTGACGGTAATTAAAAAGAGTTCTTCGGGGATGGTCAGCAGATGGTCCATGGCTTAAACTTTTTAAGATTCTTCATTGGGGTCTTTCACTGCGGAGTTGGGATCGATGGCGACAGTTTCCATGCCTTTTCCGCCCTGGTGTCTCGATTTCCGGATCTCTCTGATCCAGGCGGGGAGTGCATCCCGGATGATGATCACCACGCAGGCCATGATCACAAGGGTTAGCGCCAGGTTGATCATCCCCTGGACATGGTGTTTCGGGGTTCCGATCTGGGGAATGTAGATCCCGGTGACATTCATGATGCCGGCGGTAATGGTGGTGATGCCGACAAAGATCATGGGTGCCAGCGTGATCCAGGCGTACCGGGCTTTTCCATGGTTAATGATATAGGATGTGCCGATGGCCAGGGCGGTTGTCGCCAGAAGCTGGTTGGCGGCCCCAAACATCGGCCAGATCGTGGATACGCTACCGGTGTAAATAAAATACCCCCAGCAGCAGACCACCAGGACACTACAGATGAGATTCCCCGGAAGCCAGTTGGTTTGGTTGAATGGTTTGTAAACTTTGCCGAACAGTTCCTGAAGAACGAAGCGCGCGACCCGGGTTCCTGCGTCGATGGTGGTGAGGATGAAGAGCGCCTCGAACATGATGGCGAAGTGATACCAGTACGACATAAGCTTGTCGAGCCCGGGAATGGAAGAGAAAATCTGTGCCATCCCGACAGCCAGTGAGACCGCCCCGCCGGTACGGCCGGCAATGTTTTCGCCGACTTCGGCAGCCAGTTTTGGCAATTCGCTTTGGGTGAAACCCATCGCCTGAAGCTGGGGCAGGATCTGGGCGAATTTTTCAGCCGAAACATTAATCTGGAAATAGTCGAGCGGGTGAAGACTTGCCGCCGCGATCATTGCGAGGATGCTCACCATCCCTTCGGCCAGCATGGAACCAACGGCAATAGGACGGATGTGCGTTTCATTCATGATCATCTTCGGGGTGGTCCCCGAACTGATTAAAGCGTGAAATCCTGAAATGGCGCCACAGGCGATCGTGATAAAAAGATAGGGAAACAGGGTTCCCGGTATGATAGGTCCTCCGCCGTGGATGAATTCAGTGAACGCCGGCATCTTCAGGTTCGGCATCACGATGATGATGCCAACTGCAAGCATGGCCACCACACCCAGTTTCATGATGGAGCTCAGGTAATCGCGGGGCGACAGCAGAAGCCACACGGGAAGCACGGAGGCAAAAAATCCGTAACCAGCCAGCAACAAAGCCAGGGTCTTATGATCAAACATGAACCAGGATGCAAACGGCGAATCGGGAATGTAACGTCCGAAGATTACGGCCCCGCTCAGCAGGATGACCCCCATGATGGTGGCCTCGACAACCCGTCCCTTCCGGAACTGAAACATCCAGATCCCCATGAAAAGGGCAATCGGTATGGTGGAAGCGATGGTAAACAGTCCCCAGGAGGATTCGCTCAGGGCATTGACGACCACAAGGCCCAATCCTGCAATGGCGATGATGATGATCAGGAAAGTGGCAATGGAAGCCGTAACGCCGCTGGTCACCTTCCCGATCTCGGCCCGGGCGATCTCGGCCAGCGATTTCCCGTCGTGCCTGACCGAAGCGGTGAGAATCACCATGTCGTGTACCGAACCGGCCAGCACCGCGCCGACCACCATCCATACAAATCCCGGGAAATAGCCAAACTGGCAGGCCAGCACCGGCCCGACCAACGGCCCGGCCCCGGCAATAGCGGCAAAATGGTGACCGAATAACACCCACTTCCCCATCGGGTAGTAATTCTGTCCGTCGTACAGACGGCCCGAAGGCATCAGCCGGTTGCGGTCGAGAGTCAGAACCCGGGCGGCAATAAATCCAAAATAGTAACGGTAAGCCAGTGCGAAAATAGCAAGCGTAACGATGATCAAAGGCATTGCATTCATAGTCCTGAATTATGGTAGATCAAAAAACGATGATGAAATTGATGGGTCTGTAGCGATGCAGGATCTGCATCCGTCATGCAAGCCGATTCATTGGCAAAAATATAAATATTGAAAAACTCCCCGGGCCGGAAAGGAGATTTTTTTCTTTTCCCGATTCTAAAAATTTTATAAATATTTGTAAATCAGTAATTATGCGTGAAAACCGGGAATCCGGGTAAAAATTTGGATTCAAGTAAAAAAAGTGTAAATTTGTCAAGAACTATTCTAAATAATGGAGAAAATTTACATACCTTCCGATTATCTGCCGGTCTTGATCCAGTCGGCCGTGGCCTTGGGTTTTGTGGTGGTGACAATGGTTTTAAGCCATGTCATCGGGGGGAAACGAAAACGCATCCGCACCCTGCGAAAGGATGAAAATTTTGAATGCGGCATCGAAGTCAAGGGCAATGCCCGGTTTCCGTTTTCAGTGAAGTACTTTCTGATCGCCATTCTTTTCGTACTTTTCGATGTGGAGATCATCTTTTTTTATCCCTGGGCCATTAATTTCAAGGAGTTCGGATGGGATGGATTCTGGGAAATGATGGTATTCCTTGGATTTCTGCTTTTCGGATTTTATTACATCATCAGTAAAGGAGCGCTGAACTGGGAAGAATGAACAGTTGAAATTCAAATGTCAGAATTCAAAATGAATCCAATTTTCATACCAATTCACCACGGAACAGGCGGAGAACCTGACAAGTGGTTTTTTTCACCACAGCACCACAGCACTATGGCACCATGGCGCCATGGCACCACGGCACCACGGAATTTGCGTTTCAGAGGTAAAATCAAGCAATAGAATAAAGAGAAAAATCAGAAATAAATGACAGTCCAACCGCCGGTATATAACAAAGTGGATCCTCCACCGGGCTATCAGGCTCCCGGTCTTTTTGCGACGACCCTCGACAAGGTGGTAGGACTGGCACGGAGCAAATCGATCTGGCCATTACCCTTTGCGACATCGTGTTGCGGTATCGAATTCATGGCAACCATGGGCGCCCATTACGATCTGGGTCGGTTCGGCTCGGAACGGCTCAGTTTCAGTCCGCGACAGGCCGACCTGCTGATGGTCATGGGAACCATCGCGAAGAAGATGGCCCCGGTGGTCCAACAGGTTTACGAACAGATGGCCGAACCGCGCTGGGTCCTCGCAGTGGGGGCATGTGCTTCGAGCGGCGGGATCTTTGATACCTACAGCGTGCTCCAGGGAATCGACCGGGTGGTTCCTGTTGATGTATATGTTCCAGGTTGTCCACCCCGCCCCGAACAGATCATCGAAGGTTTTATGAAAATACAGGAACTGGTTGAAAACGAACCGCTTCGACGCAGGTACTCACCCGAATACAAGGAGCTGCTGACACGGTATGGGATTATAAAATCGTGAGTTAACGCTCAGGGAAAATGAAATTATGGTTTGTTAATTGACTGAATGACTGATAATGGACAATGGACAATTGACAATGGACAATGGAAAACGGGAAATGAAAATCCTATTCCCTATTCGCTAATACCTAATGCCCAATGCCCAATACCTGATTAAAATGGATGACAAAGAAATCACCGGACCGTTACAGGAGTATTTTTCAAAGGATATCCTGGAGGTGGAGCAAACTTTTGAAATGCTTGCCATCACGGTCACTTCGCCGGTAATTCATGAGGTAATCCGTTTTCTCAAGGAGGAGCCGGGATTGCAGTTTAATTTTCTCACCGACCTGTGTGGGATCCACTATCCCGATCGCGGATTGCCGCTCGGAGTGGTGTATCACTTACACAACATGGTCCAACGGAAACGTATCTGCGTAAAGACCTTTGTCACAACAGGGAATCCCGAGGTACCATCCGTCACCGACCTGTTTGCGGCTGCAAACTGGATGGAGCGGGAAACGTTCGACTTTTACGGGATCAATTTCACCGGACATCCGAATCTGATCCGGATTCTGAATGTGGAATACATGGACTACCATCCCTTGCGAAAGGAATACCCGCTGGAAGATGCAACCCGGGAAGACAAAGACGACCGGTTTTTCGGAAGAGCGGGAGACAATGGACAACTGACAATTGAAAATTGACAATGGACAATTGAAAATGGAAGAGCAAACACGTTCTTATACTACGTTGAATCTGGGGCCCACGCACCCGGCCACGCATGGTATATTTCAGAATGTGCTGAAAATGGACGGGGAGCAGATTATCGATGCAGAACAGACTATTGGTTATATCCACCGGGCATTTGAAAAGATCGCAGAACATAAGCCCTATTATCAGATCACTCCGTTAACTGACCGGTTGAATTATTGTTCTTCACCCATCAACAACATCGGATGGCATATGACAGTGGAGAAGCTTTTAGGGATCAAAACCACCCGTCGGATCGATTATTTACGCATCATCGTGATGGAACTGGCGCGGATTGCCGATCACCTGGTGTGTAACAGCGTAATCGGAGTGGACAGCGGAGCATTGACCGGCTTTGTTTATGTTTTTCAGGAACGTGAACGGATCTACGAGATTTATGAAGAGATATCGGGCGCCCGCCTGACCACCAACATGGGACGGATTGGTGGTTTTGAACGGGATATCACGGGTGCAGCCATCGAAAAGATCAGGGAATTCGTGGACCGACTTCCTAAAATTCTGCACGAATTCGAGAAGCTTCTGATGCGGAACCGTATCTTCATGGACCGTACCATCAGCGTGGGTTCCATCAGCGCCGAACGGGCCCTGAATTACGGGTTCACCGGTCCGAACCTGCGGGCAGCCGGCGTGGATTATGACGTCAGGGTTGTGGATCCATACTGCAGTTATAGCGATTTTGATTTCACGATTCCTCTTGGAACACAGGGCGACACTTACGACCGTTTCTGTGTTCGGCAGGAAGAGCTTTGGCAAAGCCTGAAACTGGTTAAGGCCGCGTTGGAAAACCTTCCGGCAGGCAAGTTTCAGGTGGATGCGCCCCAATTCTGTCTGCCACCCAAAGAAGATGTCTATTCGAAGATGGAGGCGCTGATATGGCATTTCAAGATCGTGATGGGTGAAATTGAAGCCCCCGCCGGCGAGGTATATCATGCCGTGGAGGGAGCCAACGGCGAACTCGGATTCTATCTCGTGAGTGATGGCGGTAGAACGCCGTTCCGCCTGCATTTCCGGAGACCCTGCTTCATCTATTACCAGGCCTACCCGGAGATGATCCGGGGTGGCGTGCTGTCAGATGCCATATTAACCATGAGCAGTATGAATGTAATCGCGGGAGAACTGGATGCGTAAGAAAATTCAAAGAAGCGATTAGATATTAGCGAATAGCGATTAGAGAAAAACAATAATTCAAAATTCAAAGAACGGATTAGAGATTAGCGAATAGCGATTAGAAAAAATTCAAAATTTTCACATTAACACATTAGCACATTTCAATCGTAAATCGTAAATCAATTTGTCCTTTGATCCTTGCTTAGCTTAGAAAATGGAGGGTACTCATAAAATAAGTCATCCACAGTTCGTCCGGGAAGGAAAGCAGTTTTCGTTCTCAGCCGCTACCTTGCTGAAGGTACGCCAATTGATTGCCAGGTATCCCGAGGGGAGGCAAAAGTCGGCCCTGCTTCCGGTATTACATATCGCCCAGGAGGAGTCGGGAGGATCGCTCACGGTTGATATCATGGATTATGTTGCTGGTCTGTTGGGACTGCAACCCATCGAGGTTTATGAAATAGCGACCTTTTATTCGATGTTTTATCTTGAAAAGACCGGTAAATATGTGATCGAAGTGTGCAGGACCGGTCCCTGCTCCATTGTAGGCGGCGATCAAATCAGGCAGTACCTCCGGGAAGTTTTAGAGATCGGGCCTGGTGAGACCACTCCCGACGGGCTTTTCACACTCCGTGAGGTGGAATGTCTGGGCTCCTGCGGAACCGGTCCGGTGATGCAGGTCAACACACGCTTTTTTGAAAACCTGACCCCGCGGCGGGTTGACCAGATTCTCGAGGAACTGCGGGAATATGCAAACAAGAATAATCCGGATGACATCAGATGGCAGGATCAATTCTGTTAGCGAATATTGAGGTCCCAGGAATTCAGGGATTCGGCGTGTACCGCGCTCATGGCGGATACCAGGCTGTGGAGAAGGCATTGCGTTCGATGACTCCTGCGGATGTGAGCGCCGAGGTGACGCGTTCAGGATTACGCGGCAGGGGTGGTGCCGGATTCCCTACCGGGTTGAAATGGAGTTTTCTCGACAAACGATCCGACAAGCCCCGGTACCTGGTGTGCAATGCCGATGAAAGTGAACCGGGAACTTTCAAAGACCGGTATCTGATGCAACATATCCCGCACCGGCTGATCGAGGGACTGATCATTTCAGCCTATGCACTGGGGGCAGGAACCTGTTATATCTATATTCGCGGCGAATTCAAATACCTGGTCGGCATCCTTGAAAAGGCCATCCTTGAAGCGCACCGGAACGGCTTCCTGGGCTCCGACATTCTGGGGAGTGGTTTTTCGCTGAATATCTTTGTCCACCCGGGTGCCGGCGCCTATATTTGCGGCGAAGAGACAGCCCTTTTGGAGTCGCTTGAAGGAAAGAGGGGAAATCCGAGAATCAAGCCGCCATTCCCTGCCTTCAAAGGATTGTACGGATGTCCGACGGTAGTTAACAATGTCGAAACCCTCGCATCAGTCGGTCCGATCATCAACATGGGGGGCGAAGCATATGCACGCCTCGGCAAGGGAAAGAGTACCGGAACCAAGCTTATTTCGGCATGTGGGAACATCAACAAACCGGGTGTTTACGAGATTGAAATGGGATTGCCGGTTGAGGAATTTATTTATGGAGATCGCTATTGTGGAGGGATCCGGAACGGTAAATATTTAAAAGCAGTGATCCCGGGCGGATCTTCGGTCCCGATCCTTCCGGCCGACCTGATACTCAGCACGGCGAAAGGCGAACCGCGGCTGATGACTTATGAATCGTTGGCCGAAGGCGATTTTGCCACAGGCAGCATGCTGGGATCCGGAGGCTTCATTGCCTTTGACGAAGATGCCTGTATCGTACGGAATACCTGGAACCTGACCCGGTTTTACCGGCATGAATCGTGCGGTCAGTGTTCACCTTGCCGGGAAGGAACGGCGTGGATGGAGAAGATCCTTTACCGGATTGAACATGGGGGTGGTACCCTGAAGGATATTGATTTGCTCGTCAGGATCGCCCGCAATATTGAGGGGAACACCATTTGCCCGTTGGGCGATGCTGCGGCCTGGCCTGTTGCCAGCGCCATCCGGCATTTCAGGCAGGAGTTTGAAGAACATGTGACCGATCCGGGAAAGTGCAGAAATCAACGGACAAATTGATTTACGATTGACAAGATTGAAATGATTTACGATTGACAAGATTTACGATTTACGAATGAAAAAAAGAAAATGTGTTAATGTGCTGATGTGCTAATTGATTTAAGATTTACGAATGAAAATTTGAGGATTTGAAAATATGAGAATGTGAAGATTGTGAACTTAGAATTATTGTTTTTTCCCTAATCGCTATTCGCTAATCACTAATTTGAATTTTGAACTGAATGATAAAGGTTACCATCGATAACATAACTATTGAGGTTGAAGAGGGGACGACCATCCTTCAGGCTGCGAGGAAAATAGGAGGGAAGGTAGTACCTCCGGCAATGTGTTATTACTCAAAGCTGAAGGGGAGCGGTGGGAAATGTCGTACATGCCTGGTCAAAGTGGCGAAGTCCTCAGCCAAAGATCCGCGACCCATGCCCAAGCTGGTGGCTTCGTGCAGCACACCGGTACAGGACGGAATGGTGGTTGAGAACCTGACATCCCCCGAAGTCATCGAAGCCAGGAAAGGAGTTGTGGAATTCCTGCTGCTCAACCACCCGCTCGACTGTCCGGTATGCGATCAGGCCGGTGAATGCGACCTGCAGGACCTGAGCTATGGTTTCGGCATGGAACAGACCGCCACCGAGGAGGAACGCCGTGAATTCAACGAAACCGACATCGGACCCTATATCAAACTTCACATGAACCGATGTATCCTCTGTTACCGGTGTGTTTACACGGCCGATCAACTGACCGGCAACCGGTTGCACGGGGTGCTCTATCGCGGCGATGCGGCAGAAATAGGGACCTTCATCAAAAATTCCATTGAAAATGATTTTTCGGGAAATATGATTGATGTCTGCCCGGTCGGAGCACTGACCGACCGCACGTTCCGGTTTAAAAGCCGGGTATGGTTCCTGAAACCGATGAACGCGCACCGTGAATGCGCCAAATGTTCAGGGAAAGTCACTGCCTGGATGTTCGGAAATGAGATTTACCGGATCACCGGCCGCAAGGATCAGTTCGGTGAGGTCGAATCATTTATATGCAACGAATGCCGGTTCGAAAAGAAAGACCCAGACGCATGGATTATCGAGGGGCCAAGGCAGATCAGCAGAAAATCGGTAATTTCGGTTAACCATTATGAAACATTGAAGAAACCGTCGGTAATCCGGCCGATCGAAGGGCGTATGGAAAGCACGGATTAATAGGAAACAAGATCTCCTGATGTTGACAACAATCATATACAAGACAATTCTCGCGAGTTTTATCCTGATCCTCAGTCTGGTAGTCGCGATGTATTCGACACTTGTTGAGCGGAAAGTTGCAGGCTGGTTTCAGGACCGGCATGGTCCCAACCGGGCAGGTCCGTGGGGTTTACTGCAACCTTTGGCCGACGGGATCAAGCTCTTTTTCAAGGAAGAGTTCATGCCTCAGACTGCCGACAAGTTTCTTTACATCCTGGGGCCTTCACTTACGATGCTCATTGCATGCCTTACCAGCGCCGTGATTCCGTGGGGCCCCGACCTCGTGGTGGCGGGTCAGTCGTACCCCCTGCAGGTCGCCGATATCAACATCGGGATCCTGTACATTTTTGCCATTTTGTCGATCGGTGTTTACGGGATCATGATCGGAGGCTGGTCATCCAATAACAAATATGCTTTACTGGGTTCGGTTCGGGCTTCATCACAGATGATCAGCTATGAACTGGCCATGAGCCTTGCGATCATCACCATCGTTATGATGACCGGTTCCCTGAGCCTGCGTGAGATCGTAGCACAGCAGCTGGGCTTCAACTGGAATATCTTTTACCAGCCATTGGGTTTTCTCATTTTTCTGATCTGTGCTTTTGCAGAGACGAACCGGGCCCCCTTTGATCTTCCCGAATGTGAAACAGAGCTGGTGGGCGGATACCATACCGAATACAGCAGCATGAAACTTGGATTTTACCTGTTTGCCGAATACATCAACATGTTCATCTCCGGGGCGGTCATGGCCACCTTGTTTTTAGGCGGTTATCATTTCCCGGGGCTGGATCAGCTTGGCCTTTCGCCCAATGTATTTGCTTTTGTAAGTTTTATGGTACTCTTCACGAAAATCACGATCTTCGGGTTTCTCTTTATGTGGATCCGGTGGACGTTACCCCGGTTTCGCTATGATCAGCTCATGAAGCTGGGATGGAAAAGCCTGATCCCGCTTGCAATTTTTAATGTGTTGATTACGGGAATCGTAATTTTAATAAGCAGGTAAAATCGATGACTGTTAAACCGAAATCGAATGTACAATCGTAAATCGTAAATCATGTTCAATCGTAAATTTTATACAGTCTCTGAGATAAAACTAAAGATTGGCTCACCCGATGATGGATCAAAACGAAGTGTCTTATTCATCCATTAAATTGTCAAAGCCATGAAAACACTGGTATCATTTTTTTCTTTGGCCCTGATCGCATTTACGTCGACCGGGGTTTGGGGTCAGCCATGTGCCGGTTCGGCGAACATTTACACCTTCACGTACAACGGGGTCAATTACAATGTGGTCAAGGAGATGAAGACCTGGACAGCCGCGGCGGCGTGCGCGGTAGAACTCGGAGGTTCGCTGGTGGAAATCGAATCCGAATCGGAGCAGGCCGCAATCTATGATGCAATTATCAATGGGGCCGGGGTGTCGGTCACCTATGTTTCGGTTCCCGACGGCGGAGGGGTTGCCTATGTGTGGATCGGAGCCACCGATAAGGTTACGGAAGGAACGTGGAACTGGGATGGAACCAACAGCGGAGCCGGCCGGACCTTTTGGACCGGGCAAGGTGCTGCCGGCGCGGGGAACGGGGCTCCGGTCGGCGGATTTTACAACAATTGGGGAGGAACCTCTACGGGGATTATCAAGGAACCGGATGATTTTGGAGGTTCTCAGGATGCCGCGGCCATCGCCCTGAGAGGCTGGCCATCGGGGTCGGGAACCCTGGGAATCACCGGTGAATGGAACGACATCAACATCGCCAACTCTCTCTATTTCGTTGTGAAACAACACCCCGTCGGAATCGGCAAATCAGAAAAAGGTGCGTTCAAACTTTCACCCAATCCGGTTAAAGAATCGTTGACCATCGAAGGAGGATCGTCATCAGCCATTTTCAACATGATCAGGATCCTGACGAGCGACGGTAAGGAGGTGAAACGCATGTTACTGCCACCTACGAAATATTATCAGGTTGATTTCACGAATTTTCCTTCAGGTCATTATATTTTAGGGATCGGAACTGAAAAGGGCTCGTGGTCTTATTTCAGCCTTTTGAAACAATAAACGAACGGGAACAAAAAAACCCCACGAACAAAGATTCATGACTCCGCTGACCGACCGATCGAAAGTAGTATCGAAAAAGCAGATGACCTTCTGGGAACGCATCTACCTGCCTGCAATCCTGAAGGGTATGCGCATCACCTTTGGGCATTTGTTCCGCCGGAAAACAACGGTACAGTACCCCGAAAAAAAGCGTGAATTCCCGGAAATCTACCGTGGACGTCATGTATTGAAACGTGATGACAAAGGACGTGAAAGGTGCACAGCATGTGGACTTTGCGCCGTGGCCTGCCCGGCCGAAGCGATTACCATGATAGCAGCGGAACGGAAACCGGGCGAAGAACACCTTTACCGCGAAGAAAAATACGCCGCTGTTTACGAAATCAACATGCTCCGGTGTATCTTCTGTGGCGATTGCGAAGAGGCCTGTCCGAAAGAGGCGATATTCCTCACAAAAGAACTGGTCGCGTCGGAATTTTCACGCGACAGGTTCATTTACGGGAAGAACGAACTTGTTGAACCCATGGACCCCGGAAAACGGATCGATGTCACAAAACGGCAGACCCCGGAGGTGCTTGAATTCAAGAAGGATGTAAATAAAAGACATAACAGGTAGAAGAACCAGCGGACCAGTGGACAAAAAAAATTGACAATGGACAATTGACAATGAAAGGAATTGAAAATGGACAATGGAAAATTGAAAACGGAAAATGAGCCCCCTTTTTCCCTGTTCGCTAATCACTAATTTGAATTTTGAATTAATAATATGCTTTTCACCCGATATCTGTTCTACTTTCTGACGATCCTGGCCCTGTTCAGTGCAACAATGGTACTGGCGTCAAGGAAACCCATCCATTCGGTGTTGTTTCTTACCCTGACCTTTTTTGCCATTGCAGGACATTATATCCTGTTAAACGCCCAGTTTCTGGCGGTGGTTCACATCATCGTTTACGCCGGGGCCATCATGGTACTTTTTCTCTTCACGGTAATGCTCCTGAACCTGAATAAGGATGAGCGGTCACCAAAACCTGCATGGGTCAAGATAATGGCGGTTATTGCCGGTGGAATGTTGATGCTCACCCTGATCGGTGTCTTCAGGGGATACGAGGGGATGACTACGGCCGACCCCTCCCTGACGCAGATCGGACTGGTTAAAAACCTGGGGAGGGTTCTTTATCACGACTACCTGTTGCCTTTTGAACTGTCGTCGATCCTGTTTCTCACCGCCATGGTCGGCGCCGTACTGTTAGGGAAAAAAGAACAAATCTGACCAATGAAATGTAAAATTATTAACGGATGAAACCGAAAATGCATGACAACGATGACTGCCATTCCAATTGACTACTACCTCATCTTTTGCTCGATCCTCTTTTGTACGGGGGTGATCGGGGTTCTGATCAAAAGGAATGCCCTGGTGATCCTCATGTCGATCGAGCTGATGATCAACTCGATCAACCTGTTGCTGGCGGCTTTCGCTGCTTATACCAACGATCCGGCCGGACAGATATTTGTTTTTTTCATCATGGTAGTGGCCGCCGCAGAGGTGGCCATCGGGTTGGCCATCATCGTACTGATCTACCGGACCACGCATTCAATCGATATCCATGTGCTGAATAAACTGAAATGGTGAAAATACTCATAACCCTGATCCCGCTCTTTCCGCTCTTCGGATTCCTTTTCCTCGGGGCAGGATTCCGTTCGTTGCCCCGGCGGATCGTCTCCGTGACCGGACCCGGAACCATCCTTGCATCCTTCCTGTTGACCCTGATCCTGTTTTTTGATTTTCAAAGAAATGGCATTCCGCAAATTCATCTGATTTTTAACTGGCTTACGGTGGGTCCGCTCGCGATCGGATTTGAATTTCTCACCGATCCCCTTTCTCTGCTGATGATGTTGGTTGTAACAGGAGTGGGATTTCTTATTCACTGGTATTCGGTGGGCTATATGAAGGATGATCCCGGCTACAACCGTTTTTTCGCCTATATGAACCTCTTTGTTTTCTTCATGTTGCTGCTGGTGATGGGCGCCAACTATCTGATCATGTTTATCGGCTGGGAGGGTGTCGGGTTGTGTTCCTACCTGCTTATCGGCTTTTGGTTTCGTAACCAGGATTACAACAATGCGGCAAAAAAGGCCTTTATCATGAACCGTATCGGCGACCTTGGTTTCCTGCTGGGGATGTTCCTGCTCTTCACCACTTTTGGGAGCCTGAATTTCAGGGAGATCTTTGAGAAAGCTACTCCCATGGAGGCCGGCGAACCGGTGATGGTAGCCATCACCCTCTTATTATTCATCGGGGCTGTGGGGAAAAGCGTCCAGATCCCGTTATACACCTGGCTGCCCGATGCCATGGCAGGTCCGACGCCGGTTTCTGCACTTATTCATGCGGCAACCATGGTAACTGCCGGGGTTTATATGGTTGCCCGCTCAAACATTCTCTACGTGCTGTCGCCTGTCACCCAGGTCGTGATGGGAAGTGTAGCCCTTGCCACTGCGATCTTTGCTGCCTCGATTGCACTGTTCCAGAACGATATCAAAAAGATCCTGGCTTATTCAACCATCAGTCAACTGGGCTACATGTTTGCCGCCCTCAGCGTCGGGGCCTTCACCGGTGCGATGTTTCATCTTACTACCCACGCCTTCTTCAAAGCCCTGTTGTTCCTGGGGGCCGGCAGTGTGATCCATGCCCTGAGCGGTGAACACAATATCAGAAAAATGGGCGGATTGCGGAAAAAAATGCCAGCGACCTGGTGGACTTTTCTGATTGCAACCCTTGCCATAAGCGGGATTCCGCCCCTGTCGGGATTTTTCTCCAAAGATGAGATTCTTATCCATGCCCTGGATCACAGCGCCTGGATGTGGTTCATACTGTTCATCGGCGCCCTGATAACCGCCTTTTACATGTTCCGCCTGCTCTGGCTCACTTTTTTCGGGGCATTCAGAGGAACCGACGATCAACGCCATCACCTGCACGAATCACCCGGTGTGATGACGGTTCCACTGATCTTGCTGGCGGTTCTGACTGCTTTCGGCGGTTTCATGAACATTCCCGGTATTTTTGGCGGAAACAGCCTGCTTGCTCAGTTCCTGGCCCCCGTGTTCGCCGGATCAAAGTATCACCCGATACCGGTAACCGGGATTTCGCACGCCACCGAATGGATGATCATGGGGATAACGTTGGTCTCGGTAATTGCGGTAATTGCGTGGTCGTATCACCATTTCGTAAAACGTGAAAAAGGATTTTTACCGGATCAGGTACACCGGAACTTCCTGGTAAACCTTATTTCGCATAAATATTATGTGGATGAATTGTACGAACTGATCATTGTAAAACCCCTCCTCTGGCTGTCGACGATCCTTCACCGGGTTATCGAAGTGGGATTCATTGACCGCATCGTCAACAGCTTCGGGAATTTGGTGGTCCGGACCGGCAACACCCTGCGGTACATTCAGACCGGTAATGTGGGCTTTTATATGTTCATCATGATCCTGGGAATCATCCTGATGTTATTTCTCAATATTCTGATCTGACCCATGTTGACCCTTGTAATCATATTGGTTCCCCTGGTCCTCTCACTGGCCGTTTTCGGTGCCAGGACAGAAAAAAATGTCCGGATGCTGGCGTTGGCCGGATCACTGGTTGAATTCGGAGTGGTGGTAGCCGCCTTCATTCAATTTAAAACATCCTGTCACTGTAATTTGCTTTTCAACGCGGAATGGTTTTCCATGACCATGTTCAGCCTGAGATTAGGCCTTGACGGTATCAGCCTGCTGCTGGTCGCGATGACCGCCTTCCTGGTTCCGCTTATCATTCTTTCGACTTTCAGCCATCATTACGAAAACCCGCAGGCGTTCTACAGCTTGATCTTTCTGATGGAGATGGCGCTGACGGGAGTTTTTTCCGCTTACGACGGACTCATTTTTTACATCTTCTGGGAACTGGCGTTGATCCCGGCCTGGTTCATCTGTGCCCTCTGGGGCGGAACCGACCGGATCAGGATCACCTTTAAATTTTTTGTTTACACCTTTACAGGAAGTCTGTTCATGCTGCTGGCCCTGATCTGGCTATTCCTGAAAACCCCGGAACCACACTCCTTTAGTTTCGGGGCGCTCACCCGGGCCATGCTTTCATCAACCGAACAATCCTGGATCTTTGCCGCCTTTTTCCTGGCCTTTGCCATAAAGATCCCGGTATTTCCGTTCCATACCTGGCAACCCGATACCTATACCGAATCGCCGCCCGCCGGTAGCATGCTCCTTGCCGGGATCATGCTCAAAATGGGCATTTTCGGAATGATCCGGTGGATGCTGCCCCTGACTCCACTGGCCATTCAACAGTGGGCACCGGTGGTCCTGATCCTGGCGGTGACCGGCATCGTTTACGCTTCCGTAATTGCCATCCGGCAATCCGACCTGAAAAGGCTCGTGGCATATAGCTCCATTGCCCATGTCGGACTGATTGCGGCCGGGGTATTTGCATTTTCGCTGCAAGCCATGCAGGGAGCCATAATCCAGATGGTATCGCATGGGATCAACGTCGTGGGATTGTTCATCATCCTCGATATTATTGAAAGAAGGACCGGAACACGCGTAATAGGTGAACTCGGGGGATTGGCAAACAGGGTTCCCTTGTTGGCAGCTTTCTTTATGATCATCCTCCTGGGCAGCATCGCCCTTCCGCTCACCAACGGATTCGTGGGAGAATTCCTGCTCCTGATCGGTATATTCGGAACCAATCCGGTAATGGCGGCAATTGCCGGTCTGACCATCATCTTCGGTGCGGTTTACATGCTGTGGATGTATCAACGTACCATGCTGGGGCCTGAGCAGGTATCATACAGCGAAATCAGGGATCTGACCCCGGCTGAACTTGCGGCGCTCATTCCGATCGTTGTATTGATTTTCTGGATCGGTGTCTTTCCATCCTTCCTCCTCGACACCGCGCTTCCCGATGTGATCCGTTTGCTGCAATATCTCCGATAGAATTTGAATTCAATACCGGTTCTGATAAAGAAAATCAGATTCGATCTGAAAACTCTCCCGCATCAGTTTAAAGGTATCGTTGAATCTGGAGCCTATTCCCCAATCCTCGTGCTCTTTCCCTCGACATAAGTCTTGAAGGTTGTCCCGTTCTGGGACCATTCGAACAGGGTGTTGATCTTTCCAGTTTTTATCGGGGTATACGTGAGACGGAATACGGGTGTATTTCCGGTTTTTTGACTGGTAAAGATGATGGATTCGTCGTGGTAGGTCACCGAATAGTGGATCACATGTTTTTCATTGTCGAAATAGATGGCTTTTGCCGGAACACCGGTCGAATCAGGATAAATGATGATCAGATCATCGTGCACGGTCTTCGGCATTTGTGCGGTTGCAGGGTATTCGGAATGGCTTTTCCTGACCAGGATGTTCTTATCCAGGTCATAGGTAAAGGAGAAGGTGCCCCCGCCTTTCCCGGGTTCTCCTTTCCCGGTGCCTTTCCAGGTCCCGATCAGAAAATTCCACGGCTCCCCACCCGGATTCTGTTGTCCGGAACCGTTAAGGGTAAACATGATAAACAAGACTATCAGGAGTGATTTATGCTTCATAAGGATCTCTTTTTGATTTCATCTGCAAAAGTAATCAGGGTTTTGTATTTTTGTGACATGTGAACTAAAGACTTGTATGTTGCTTCAGAAATTTGAGTGACCGAACTGTAAATGATTTTCAATGACCCGCCCGCCTGACCCGTCCGAAAGGATCTCCGACACCCTCATTCTGCTTGGCGATTTCGATCCTGCCAAGATCCTGTCGCTTCACCAGGCGCCAAAGGCGCTCATCCTGCATTACGGGGGAATCTGGTATCACCTCAGAAGGACCGGCGACGGGATCCGGATCCTGGAGGAGGAGGTCGATTCAACCGTCATCGATCTATGTCATGAAAAGTGATGGGCCAATGGTTTGGATTGGGTAGTCACTCCGCCCAAACGGGTATCAACCCGGCGACCTGAAGGGTGGACCGATAGGATCAAAATAACTGAAATCACGGGATTTTTTCGCCAATGAGATACTTTTCTATCATGACCCTGATCCTTTGCATTCTTGCCTTTGAGGCAAAAGGCCAGAACGCCGGATCCTATGCAATTTCAGCTGTTCCATTCACTTCCGTGCATGTTGGCGATTCCTTCTGGGCCCCCAGGATCCGGAAAAACCACGATGTCACGATTCCGATTGCTATCCGGAAAAGCAGGGAGACCGGCAGGATCCGAAACTTCATGATTGCCGGGAAGGTGGAGAAGGGCGCCTTCTGCTCGCTCTATCCCTTCGATGATTCCGATGTTTACAAGATCATCGAAGGGGCCAGTTATTCCCTGCAGACTTTTCCCGACCCGGAATTATCGCAGACTCTTGATACGCTAATCGATTATATCCGTCTTGCTCAGGAACCCGATGGATATCTGTATACCAACCGGACGATCGATTCAAATCACATGCATGCCTGGGTTGGAAAAAAACGGTGGGAAAAAGACCCGGAACTCAGCCATGAACTCTACAACCTTGGTCATCTTTATGAGGCTGCCGTGGCGCATTACCAGGCAACCGGTAAGCGAACCCTCCTTGATGTTGCCCTGAAAAGCGCCAATCTGGTTTATGACGATTTCATCGGAAAACGCCTGGAATATTACCCGGGTCACCAGGTTATTGAGATGGGACTGGTAAAGTTGTACGGGATTACCGGTGAGAAAAAATACATTGAGCTGGCGCAGTACCTGCTTGATATTCGTAACGGAGGGGAAGTGTACAACCAGGCCCATAAGCCGGTCGCCGGGCAGGATCAGATTGTGGGACATGCCGTAAGGGCAACCTATATGTATTCAGGGATGGCCGATGTGGCATCCATAACGGGGAACAAAGCTTATACGGATGCGCTCGACCGGATCTGGAAGGATCTTGTTTACACCAAGTTTTACATTACGGGTGGAATCGGTTCCGGAAGTGATAATGAAGGATTCGGAGACCCTTACTATTTACCCAACCTGTCGGCCTATTGCGAAACCTGTGCTTCGATCGGAAATGTTTTCTGGAACTACCGGATGTTCCTGCTTCAGGGTGATTCAAAATACATGGATGTAGTGGAACGTACGCTTTATAATGCACTCTTGTCGGGAATCTCGCTCAGCGGCGACCGTTTTTTCTATCCCAATCCGTTGGAATCGCACGGCCAGCACGAGCGGTCCGAATGGTTCGGATGTGCCTGCTGTCCGGCAAATATTTGTCGTTTCATTCCATCGGTTCCGGGGTACATTTATGCCACGAATCCATCGTCGATTTATGTGAATTTGTACATACAGAACCGGGCTGAAATAGATTTCAACGGCAGTAAAGTCCTGCTTACCCAAACGACCCGATATCCCCGGGAAGGAACGATCATTATTACCGTTGATCCGGCGGAGGACCGCGATTTCACAGTGGCTCTGCGGATTCCGGGATGGGCCAGGGGAGAGGCTGTCCCGGGTGACCTGTACCATTTTGTTCCGGACACCGAAAATCCCTTCACGATCCGGGTCAATGATCAACCGGCCGGTCATACGATGAAAAACGGATATGCCCTGATCGCAAACCGCTGGAAAAAAGGCGACAGGATCGAACTGAACCTTCTCATGCCAGTCAGGAAAATTGAAGCGAATGCAAGGGTAACTGCCGACCGCGATAAAATCGCCCTGCAGCGCGGACCGATCGTGTACTGTCTCGAAGGCGCCGATAACCGGGATGGACATGTGCTCGATCTGGTTATGGACAAGGATTCCGGTGTTTCTGTGGCTTTTGAACCACAATTACTCGACGGGGTTATGGTGATCAAGGGAAAGGCAAAAGTCGCAGTGGCAACGAAGGAGGGTCATAAAATTGCAGGGGTTCGCGATTTTACCGCGATTCCCTATTATGCATGGGCAAACCGCGGCCCGGGCGAAATGGGGGTCTGGATGGCCGTAAAACCATCGGCAGCGCGTCCCGCACCATCGCCGACCCTTGCAAGCACAAGCAGGGTCAGCGGTTCCAAACAGGGTCGTTCCCTCAGGGCTCTTCACGACCAGGACCTGCCTTCGGCTTCCGGCGACCCTGATGTTCCTTATCATCACTGGTGGCCGCAAAAAGATACCACCGTCTGGATCCGGTATGATTTTGAAAAGGAGTCGCGCGTTTCCGCATGTTCGGTATACTGGTTCGACGACGGTCCGCAGAGCGGTTGCCGGATCCCTCAATCGTGGCAGATCCTCTACCGGTCGGGTGACGAATGGATCCCGGTCGAAACAATAGGGAATTACCCTGTCGTTAAAGATCAGTTGAACAAGATCCGGTTCAGCCCCGTGACAACGACTTCCCTCAAACTCGAGGTCAGACTGCAAAAAGAATTTTCATCCGGGATCTATGAGTGGAAGGTGAATGAATGACAATGGACAATTGACAATGGAAAATTGAAAACGGAAAATGAGCCCCTTTTCCCCTAATCGCTATTCGCTAATAACTAATCCCTATTTTGAATATTCCTGTTGACTCCTTACTTTTGACTTTTAAATTTTGACTTTCCCAGTATGTCGACCATAATTTCACTGACCCTTTTGGGAATCCTGGTTTTATTTCTCGGGATTTTAAAACAGAAGCGGTTTTTGTTACCCTTGATCCTGGTTGGCTTGCTGGTCTCGCTGGGGTTCACACTGGCTGATTGGAACACGGCGCGTTCTTATTACTCCCAGATGCTGGTATTCGACAATGTTGCAGTTGCCTTCAGCGCTGTCCTGATTTTTTCCTGTTTCCTGATCTTCTCTTTTGCAGCACACTATTACCAGGGAGTTCAGCGCCCGCTCGATGATATTTTCGGCGTTATGATCTTCGCATTGGTCGGGGCTGTGATGATGACCTCTTTCGGCAACCTGATCATTTTGTTCCTCGGGATCGAAACCCTGTCGATTGCCTTGTACGTGCTGGCAGGAAGCCACAAAGAGGCGATCACCTCCAATGAGGCAACCTTAAAATATTTCCTGCTGGGATCATTTTTATCCGGATTTCTTCTGTTCGGGATTGCATTGATATATGGTTCCAGCGGTTCTTTTGATCTTCACTCGATCTACCTTTTTGTCGCGGAACATGCCCGTGAAGGCTTGCCTCCGCTGTTCCGGGCCGGACTGTTTCTACTCATAGCCGGACTGGCTTTCAAGATCGCGATCGTTCCTTTTCATTTCTGGGCTCCGGATGTTTATGAAGGAACCCCCACACTTCTCACCGCGTTCATGGCATCGGTGGTAAAGACTGCTTCCATTGTGGCAATGTTCAGGTTTTTTTCGCAGACCATGTACGGGATTCACGGTATATGGGAACAAACCCTTTGGGTATTAGCAGTACTGACCATCCTGCTCGGCAATCTTACCGGGATATATCAGCCAAACCTGAAGCGGATGCTGGCCTATTCGAGCATCAGTCATTCGGGATACATGATGCTGGCCATTGTTGCATTTGCCTCCTCCTCGGCCAATGCCTTACTTTTGTATACCCTGTCGTACTCAATTGCAACCATCCTTGCCTTTGGCGTTCTGATCCTGGTTCGGGAAGCCCATGGGAATGACTATTTTTCGTCGATGAACGGGATGGCCAGGAAAAATCCGCTCGAAGCCTTTTGCCTGACCATTGCCCTCCTTTCATTGACGGGAATTCCGCCATTGGCGGGTTTTTTTGCGAAGTACCTGTTGTTCGCCACGGCGCTTGGGGAAGGTTGGCTGTGGCTGGTTCTTATCGCCATTGCAGGATCGGCTATCAGTGTGGAATATTATTTCAAACCCATCATCGCCATGTACCTGAAAGAACCGACCGGCGTCCGGTTGAATCCGGACACTCCTTACAGAATCAATTTAATCTTCATGACCCTGATATTGGTCATAATCGGGTTGCTCCCGGTGTTTCTGAACGGAATTCTTTGATAAGCGGAGAGATAAACTACAGAAACCGCTTTATTTCTGCTGCATGCTCTTTCTCTTCATCGATGATCTGCTGTACCAGAGCCTTTGAATTGCTCCGGGTGAACTTCAACAATTCGGTGTAAAAAGCAACGCTGTCGTTTTCAAATTGATAGGCGATCTCGAGTCCCTCTTTCGGGGTCTTGATAGACCCGGCAAGTTTCTTGCCTGCTTCAGGTTTCCCGAAAATATGTGATTCGGCAAGATGGTTTATATAATCGGTGGCATCCTGAACCCCGAAATCAAAACTCTCTGCATCGAATTTTTCGGCTAATTTCTGAAAGACGGCAATGTGCATGACTTCCTTTTCAGCAAGGTCGAAAAACAATCCCCTGATGTCGGATTGGTCGTGAATCAGTTCGGCGGCCGCTTTGTAAAAAGTATTGCCGTTTTCCTCAATCCTGACGGCTATGTCAATAATTTCTTGTCCGGAATAGTACATGGTGCTTAATTTTCATGACAAACATACAAAAAATCTATTTATTTTTGAAGAGAAATTCCTTTCATCCCAGCAATCCTTATCTTAACAATTTATGATTATGAAAAAAGCGTTACTGATTGTTACATTGTTGTTTTCAGCGGTGTTCGCATGGGCCCAGGTCCAACGCAACATCGTGATCCTCGAGATCGGTACGGGCGTAACCTGTACCTTTTGCCCCGGCGCAGCCATGGGAGCCGCCGACCTGCTCGCCAACGGATGTCAAGTTGGCGTGATCGAGTACCACAACTACCAGGCTTCCTCCGACCCGTTTTCCAATACCTATGCGGCAACCCGTACCGGTTACTACGGCATTACCGGGTATCCTACCTCCTTTTTTGACGGTGTTTTAAGCCACGTCGGCGGAAACTCTTCTACAAGTATCTACCCCACTTACCTTCCGCTGTACAATCAGCGATATGCCGTCCCGTCACCGCTTACCATCGATATCTCAGGTACCAACACCGGTAACCTTTACAACATCACCCTGACCATAACCAAACTTGCAACAGTTCCCGGAACAGACCTCAGGGCCCATCTCGTACTTACTGAGTCCGACATTCCCTATACCTGGTTTAACCAAACCGAAGTCAATGATGTGGAACGGACCATGATTCCCAATGCCAACGGCACCAGCATCAACTTCTCCTCTGGCAATACGGTAGTGCTCAACCTCCAATTCACCAAGGATCCTACCTGGATTACGAACAATTGTGAGTTGATCGCCTTCGTGCAGGACAATACCACAAAAGAAATCTACAACGGATCAAAAGTCGCCCTCGACGGCCTTTACCTGCCGCTGCCTGTTGCCTATACAGGTACGCCCACGACCGGTTGCACTCCGCTTACGGTTCAGTATACGGATCAATCGGTTGGCGCCACAACCTGGAGTTGGACTTTCCCCGGTGGAACCCCCGCCACCTCTACTGTACAGAACCCTTCGGTCGTTTACAACACCGCCGGGACCTATGATGTGACGCTGGTGGCCACAAATCCTTCGGCTAACCAATACGGCAGTCTTACCAAATCGGCATATATTACCGTGAACGCGATCCCGACGACACCCGGCACCCCGCAGGGAAACAACGGGCTTTGCCAGGATCCGATGAATGAAACCTATTCTATCCTGCCTGTAGCCAATACCACCGGATATACCTGGGAGGTGATCCCTGCCTCCGCGGGCGTTATCACCAACAATGGCGCAAGTTGTATTATCGACTGGGATGCAGTGTTCACCGGGATTGCCCAGCTTCGGGTCCGCGCACTGAATGGTTGCGGCAACAGCTCCTGGTCGCCCTATCTCAATGTGACCATTAATCCCTATCCGGGACAGGCCGCCGATCCAACAGGCCCGACGAGCCTTTGCATGAACCCGGGTAGCAGCAGTTATACGACTACCGGCGCTACCGGCGCCACCACTTATAACTGGGAACTTTTGCCCTACACGGCAGGCTCGATCATACCGAATGGCACCAATGTAACGGTAAACTGGACCAGTAATTTCTCCGGATCCGCGACTTTGAAAGTCAAGGGCGTCAACGGAAGCTGTGAAGGATTGTGGTCAAATCCGCTGAATATAACCATCACCGAAGGCCCGACCGCGTTTACCGTTTCGGGTGGAGGTGTTTACTGCGCTACCGGCGGCACCGGGTTACCTGTTGAACTGAACGGTTCACAAACCACGGCAAATTATACCCTTTACCTCGACGGAACAGCTACTACCCAAACGATTCCCGGAACCGGGAGTTCCATCTCCTTCGGGAATCAGTTGAGCGCCGGCACTTACACAGTCAGCGCCGCTGCAGGTCTCTGCACCAGCCCCATGACCGGATCAGCCTCCATCACCATTGACCCTCAAGCTCCGATGGCACCCGGTGCACCGGTCGGCCCGGCACAGATTTATTCGGGCGCCACACCGGTAGCCGACTACCTCACCACCGGCGGAACGTATGCCACCTCTTACAGTTGGGAACTGACCCCACAGAATGCCGGTACGATCACCGGGGTTTCGACAACCGGAACAGCCACCTGGAACCCTGTTTACAGCGGTCCCGCAACCATCAAAGTCCAGGGAATCAACTCCTGCGGTGGCGGATCCTACTCTGTCGAATTTAACGTGACCGTAGATGTCGGCGTAGGGATTGCCGAACAAGCCAACAACAAGCTTTTCAGACTGTTCCCGAATCCGGCACGCTCCAGTGTCACCATCATTCCCGCAAGGAATATAACCGCGGATATCACCATTCTCAATGCACTTGGCAACGTGGTTATTAAAAACGATAAGTGGTCCATCAACGGTGCAACCCGTCTGGATATTTCGACCCTTAAACCGGGTGTATATTTCCTCCGGATCGATGCGGATGAAGAGCACCAGGTCACCAAACTCATTGTTGAATAATCTTTTGAATATGATACGAAAAAGGCTATACCGTGCAAGCGGACAGCCTTTTTCTATTTTTGGTACCTTTGCAACCGGGAACTGGCGGACGAAGAGCGGACAAGAATTGACAATGGAAAATGGACAATGGAAAATTGAGAACGGAAAACGGGAAACAGAAAACGATTTGAGGATTTGAAAATGCGAAAATTTTGAATTGAATCTTTTTCCCTAATTCCCAACGCCCAATGCCTAATACCTGATTTTGTTTATGGATAAGAAGACACTTGAAAAATACAGCTCGGCCTTCACCCTCAGTGATATGGAGATATTCCTCTTCCCGGAATTACTGCACGCACTGGTATTGGCCAATATCATGTCGCCCGAGATCTGGAAATGGCGTCAGGATTCCTGGTTTGCCGGGATCAAAAAGATGGGACCGATGAAAAAGATCCACCGGGTGAAGCAGTACATCATGGATCATTACAATTTCAATCTCGATCTCGATACCTGGGGATTAACCGATAAACAAACCGAAATCGGCCGGTTCAGCGAGTTTATCGACATGGAAATGCTGGTACGCTCCAATGCCCTTTTCGGATACGAAGGTGATAAATATTATTTCGACATGGACATCCGGCGTCATTTCGGGCTCGACAAGTACGATTCTGAGATCATTCCTTACTGGAAGACAGAAACGGTGGAAGCCATGAATGCATTCCGGTACAAGCAGGGATATGAAACCGGAGCCGGAGAATGTGTTTCATTGGCCTGTCTGTATGCCGCAGCCTTATTTGTGGTCGCCGAAGTGCCGCTGGAAAAGATCTTCCTGATGGGGACCCCCCTTCATTCCCAGAATTTTATCATGATCGATGAAGGAGTTCTCACCAACAACCGCCGGATCGTTACCAAAGCCATGTGGTTTAACGGAACAGAACTATCCGCACTGGCACGCCGTGCGCTGGAAAACGAACAGGTAACTTACGTGTCGCACCTATCCGGGTACATTCATGCCATCTACCCCGAAGCCACCATCAGCCACGAATGCTACGGTAAATTCCGCGACAAGATCACCCGTTTTCTTGAAACCGGCGTCGATTTCGAGATCTTCATGAATTTCCTGCGTGACTACAGCCGGCACCAGAAGCTCTTCCAGATTCATTTCCTATGCCATGGAACACACCGGTACATCAGACTGGAAAAGGCTTTCGGATATGAGCACGGCAGCAAGAACCGGCTGGGAGACAAGACCAGTCGAAAACTTTTCTGTGAAATGGATGAAGAAGATCTTTCCCTCCGACCTTTCGACCACCGGTTAAACATCGATCACGAGGATCCGTTATTTGATCTGAAACCATTTCCCGGGTTCATTTCTGCCCTTAAATCACAATTTTCGGAGCTGGAAAATCATCCGGATTTCTTTCATGACTTCAAAAAATTTGTCCATACCGTACCCCGACTTCCCTCGCTCAACAAAACCTTTATCGGCCAACCATTGCATCATCATTCCGGCTCACCCGATTGCGAAACCGACACGGTTCCATCCGACAGGCTGTTCCTGCAACCTTCCATGTCGCGCGAAGAGATCATCGGCCGGCTCTCGGAACTCCGAAAACAGGCTGACCAGAATCAGACGCAATCCGGCGTTCAAGGCTCGGCATCCGTTGTCGCCGACCTTTCCTTTTACGCCGGAAGATACATGGATTCTTGCAACTGGACGCCTTTCCTCAAAGCCGTTTTTGAACGCAATCCGGTAGCCCTGGAGTATTTCAGGGAGGTGGACCTTGACGCAGCTTACCGGGAAATGAACGCCTGGCCCGGAGAATCGATTTACGATGGAAACCGGCTGGCGCTTCCCGATGAGGTGGTGAATTTCAAACGGGGCGACGGACTTGAAAAAACCATCCTTTTTCTGCACCTGCTAAAATCAAGAAAGATTCACTGGAAAATATCCCATCATGGAAATTCCATTGTTATTGATCTTCCGGGCCTGAAATTTGAGTTCCATACAGCAAAACAAATTCCCGTTCCTGAGAGTTTACTGAATTCCTGTTGAAAATTCCGGGTTAGAATTGGAACACGAATCAGTAAGACATTTAGCCACTTCCTCACAACCGACATGAGCTCCCCGTAACCGATCGGCTTGGCGAGATAGTTGTTGCAACCGGAACTGACGGCCTGATGGATCGAGATGTTCATGCCCACAGCAACTTAATTCCTGTATTTTTCATCATTGCTTCGATGTACCGGTAACGCTGGTCATTGTCTTCGGCTACCACCAGGATGAATTTACTGAGATCAATATGTTCCTTGGCAGTTGGTCTTTGTGGTTCAGAAATGCATTTCCTCTTCAGAGGCAGTTAAATAGGGTCAATCAGCATTTCATATTTACAAACTCGTTCCGATTCGATATAAAAGTATTACATTTGATCAAACCAATCTGAAAATAACCCTGAAAATGAAAGTAAAGTATCTGCTTACCGGAATCCTGGTTTTTGGAATCTCCCTGATTTCATCAAGTCAGCCGAATATGGGATCAAAAACCAATGATACGACTTCAGCTGCCGACAGTCTCGGGTGCGGCCGTGTTGAGTATGGCGGGATGATCTATCACACGATAATGATTGGTAAGCAATGCTGGATGCGGGAAAACCTGAATATCGGGAAATGGACCGACCAGGCGATCCTGCAGAAGCAGGGCAATAACGGGACCGTCGAGAAGTACTGTTTTGGGAACGATTTTATTCAATGCGATCTCTGGGGTGGTTTGTACCAGTGGGATGAGATGATGCAGTATGTCGAAACTTCCGGAGCGCAAGGGATTTGTCCGGCAGGATGGCATATCCCCACAGCGTTGGAACTGAAAACACTGATCGGTTTTCTTGGCGGGGAGAACCTCGCCGGGGGAAAGATGAAATCGACCGGTTCGCGCGACTGGCAGATACCCAACGTGGGAGCCTCGAACAGCAGCGGATTTACGGCGTACCCCGGTGGATACCTGGACTACATGGCCCAGAAATGGTACGACCAGTACCGTTCCGGGTATTACTGGACCTCCGAAATGATGTCGTCGGGAACCGCCGAGGCCATGTACCTGAGTTTCAGGAATACCATCGTTTCGCGTTACGAGGAGTTCCGCCCCAGCGCTTTATCGGTCCGTTGCATCCGGAACGATTAGACTTTTGAAATGGACCCCGTCGGGGTCCCCACACCCAACCAATTCAAATCTTTTCCTACCTTTGCAGCCCTGAAAAACAAGACAAATGGCTGCAAACGAAGACCTCTTTAAAAAAATCATCTCCCACGCGAAAGAATACGGGTTTGTATTTCCATCCAGCGAAATTTACGACGGGTTGAGCGCTGTTTACGACTACGGACCCTTCGGTGTGGAGCTCAAGAACAACATCAGGGAGTACTGGTGGAAATCGATGACCCAGTACCATGAAAATATCGTCGGTATCGATGCGGCCATCTTTATGCATCCAACGGTTTGGAAGGCTTCGGGACATGTGGATGCCTTCAACGACCCGATGATCGACAATAAGGATTCGAAAAAGAGGTATCGTGCCGATGTGCTGATCGAAGATCATATTCAGAAAATAGAAGACAAGATACATAAGGAGGTTGAAAAGGCCCGCGGAAGGTTCGGCGAATCCTTCGACGAAAAAATGTACCGCGAAACCAACCCGAGGGTGAAGGAATACCAGGAGAAAATCAACACCATCAAGAACCGTTTTTATCCCGCGCTGGAACGTAACGACCTGGCCGATGTCAAGGCCCTTATCGAAGAGACCGGCATCGTATGTCCCATCTCCGGAACCAAGAACTGGACAGAGGTACGGCAATTCAACCTGATGTTTAGTACCCAGATGGGATCCGTGAACGAGGATTCGAACGAGATTTTTCTGCGCCCGGAAACGGCCCAGGGTATTTTCGTCAACTTCCTGAATGTGCAGAAGTCGGCCCGCATGAAGATCCCTTTCGGCATCGCCCAGACCGGTAAAGCGTTTCGCAACGAGATCGTGGCGCGGCAATTCCTATTCCGCATGCGCGAATTCGAACAGATGGAGATGCAGTTCTTCGTCAAACCCGGCGAAGAGCTTCAATGGTACGAATTCTGGAAGAATGAACGCATGAACTGGCACCTTTCGCTGGGCATCCCTGCTTCGAAATACCGCTTCCACAACCATGAAAAGCTGGCCCATTACGCCAACGCCGCGGCCGACATCGAATTCGAATTCCCCATTGGCTTCAAAGAAATTGAAGGGATCCATTCGCGTACCGATTTCGACCTGGGCGCCCACCAGAAATTTTCGGGACGAAAGATCCAGTATTTCGACACGGAATCGAATGAAAGCTTTACCCCGTACGTTGTTGAAACCTCCATCGGCCTCGACCGTACCTTCCTCGCCGTGCTCAGCCAGGCCTACCGGGAAGAAAAACTCGACGACGGCAGCGAACGGGTGGTACTTGGAATACCGGCCCGCCTGGCGCCCATTAAGGTGGCGGTTCTCCCGCTTATCAAGAAAGACGGGTTGCCTGAAAAGGCACGCGCAATCATGGATGTGCTGAAGTACGACTACCGTTGTTTCTACGAGGAAAAAGACACCATCGGCCGCCGCTACCGTCGCATGGATGCCCTGGGAACCCCCTTCGCCATCACCATCGACCACCAGACCCTGCAGGACGACACGGTAACCATCCGCGACCGCGATACCATGCAGCAGGAACGTGTATCGGTGAATGAGATCTCGGCAAGGGTGCGGTCAAAAATTGCCTGACGGGACTCCTCCTGACGTTTTTTTCAGGGAACAGGCAATGGTGTTAACAGGATTTTGATGCTATAATGCCGAAATTTTGACTAACTTTGTAAAAAGGGAACATATGCCGGAAATAGTCATCAAATACAAAAGCACTAAAACATTGGATCTTTTAAAGGATTTGTCGAAGTATTTTGACTTTGTTCTTTCATCCCCAAAATCTCTTAACAGGAAAAAAATAACCGTTAATGGTGTTACTTTTATTCCTGCCGATCATAACATAGATACCTCAGATCTGATTGAAATTTTTTCCGGTAGGCAAATCGACGCTAAAATGTTGAGAGAAAAGGCATGGCAAAGAAAATAGTCTGTGATACAGATGTGATGATAGATTACTGGGACCTATCCAATCCCCGTCATTCACAAACGAAATTAATTCTCGAAGATATCATAACCCTTGATAATATCGTCCTTTCGGCCATCACCAAGATAGAACTCATGCTTGGGGCGATCAACAAACGAGAGTTGAAAAAAATTGCAGAAAAACTGCATCGGTTTGACATTGCCCTGATCAATAATGAAATTACGTCGAAGGCCATTGCTTTATTATCCAATCATCACTTAAGCCACGGCTTGTCAATCCCGGACTGTCTTATTGCGTCGACGGCAATTATCACTGAATTGGAACTCTTTACTTATAACATCAGGGATTTCAAATTCATCAGTGAATTAAAACTATTCAAATCCTGATTGATTAGAACGGTTAACTAAGTAACACTGTGATTGTATTACCATGAAAACCGTAAAAGGAATTGTAAAAATCCTTTTAATATCCATCGGCGTGGTAGCCCTGATCATGGCCATCCTTGCCATGACCTCGGCGCCTTTCTGGATTCGCTATAACATGGGAATGAAGAAAGCAGGCATCCATCGTCCGCCCGATTACATCGTGGTGCTTGGCGGCGGAGGTATGCCGAGCGAGTCGGGACTCATGCGCTGCTGGTACGCGGCAAAGGCGGCTGACCGGTTCCCCCGTTCCCTGGTCATAGTGGCCCTTCCGGGAGATACCACCGATCCTCAAAGTTCCATCAACGGCATGAAGGACGAACTGATCCTGCGGGGAGTTGCCCGCGACAGAATCATTTTCGAAGATTCAGGGACCAATACAAGGGCTGAAGCGTTACTGGTAAAAGATTTGATCTTAAGAATTCAAAATTCAAATGTCAAAGTTCAAAATACAAATCTTAACAATCAAAATGTAAAATCAGTCAATCATTCAATCACTCAATCACTCAATCACTCAATTGTCAATTGTCCATTGTCAATTGTCCATTATCAACCATCCATTCTCCTTGTGACCTCTCCCGGGCATCTGTACCGTGCCGTTCTTACCTTCAGAAAAGCCGGATTCCTTAAAGTCGATGGTCTTCCCGCGTTTGAAAAGGATATCGAAACTGATCTTTCATTCAACTCTGGATTACTCGGCGGGAAGCGGTATGTTCCTGATGTGGGTGACAACGTAGTCCTCCGTTATAAATTCTGGAACTACCTGGAATATGAACTCGAACTCCTGCGCGAATATGTCGCAATCGGATACTACTGGCTGATGGGGTGGATATGACGGGAGTTCAAAGTTCAAAATTCAAAGAAGCGATTAGATATTAGCGATTAGCGAATAGGGGAAAAAATAATTCAAAATTCAAAGTGCAAATGTCAAAATTCAAAGTATCAAAAAGGGGCGAGGACGGTGCTCCTGATTGGCGGAGAATGATTGTGTTTGCTTGTTTTACGGGGTTGTTTCTGCTCGCTGTGCTAACAGACCTGCCGGCACAAAGCATGATTGCAGGCCGGTATACCGCCGAAAACTATTTCGTGGATATTGACCCCGATACAACTCTGGTTGGTTGTCCGTACACCGTTGCTGCCAAGGTCGCCGGATTTTATTTTGACCTCGATGGGGATTACACGTACGACCTGTATCTTAACGGACTGGGTGATTATATCAATGGAACAGGAGACTCCCGACTGATCTTAAGCCCCTTAGAGAAAGATCGGTGGGAAATGGTAGCGGGATATATCGATACTTGTTATTATTTTGATTCCAGTAATTACCGCACCCGCCTGATGGCCGCTTCCCTGCATTTGAACGATACCATCGACCGACGGTTAAACTGGTGTAAGGTGCCGTCGGCTTATCTCGCATATGTCAGCTATCTGGTTTACAGTTTTCAATGCAATGTTTGTTCATTCTATACAAATCCCGGAGGTAATTTTTTAGCGTAAGAAGGATAAGCCCAAACGATACCCTGTATGGATGGATCAGCCTGGCTAACGTAACTTCTCTTTCATTTACGGTTAAGGAATTTGCTTTTGAACGGAAACCGGAGCCTGTGGATGACCCGGGCAGCCTGATTAGGACCTACCCGGTACCTGTTGCAGAAAAATTGACGGTGGAAGCCATGGTTGAACATTTCGACCTGGCAGTTTTTGACCATCTTGGGCAAATGGTCCTCGGGGTAAAGGATCTTCCCCGGAAGTCGTCCATCGATTTTGGCCGGATCGCTGCAGGTCTCTACATCCTGCAATTCACCCGCGACGGTTCGGTGGTAACCCGGAAAATCATACGGTTATGAAAAGGAAGAAAAGGTATGAAGAAATGAAGGCATATAGGATTAAATAAATCACCATAGGCGCTTTTCATTATTGCCAAAATCCTGATGCCCTATTTTGCATTTTGCACTTTGCATTTTGCCTTTCTTTAATTTCAAGGTTTTTCTCCCCTTCCCCGCTTGTTAAAAAAATTCATGGTCCGCTCCGGGCCTATCAACACAAAACTTTTAATCATTTCAACTGCCTCCTTCACCTTTGGGATCAGGATTTTCGTCTCTTCATCGGTCCATCTGCCCAGAACATAATCGATCTGGTATCCTTTGGCGAAGTCGTTGCCGATACCGAACCGGATGCGGGTAAAATCGGTCGATTCCAGATATTCGATGATGCTGATCAGTCCGTTATGCCCGCCGTCGCTGCCTTTGGTTCGCATGCGGAGTGCACCCAGCGGCAGAGCCAGGTCATCAACGATCACCAGGATATTTTCAAGCGAAATTTCCTCTTTCTGCATCCAATACCTGACGGCTTTCCCGCTCAGGTTCATAAAGGTCGAGGGTTTTATCACCACCAGGGTACGTCCCTTCAGGGTTATTTTTGTGACGGCGGCATGACGATCTGATTTAAACGATGCATCTCCCGAACCGGCAAGCGCATCGGCTACAAGGAATCCGATATTGTGACGGGTGTCGGCGTATTCGTCGCCAATGTTACCCAAGCCAACAATGAGATATTTCATTTCCCAATCACTTATTCACGCAATCACGCAATCACTCAATAAAAAAGAAGGTGTAAAGCCACGCGCCCTACACCTCCTCATTGAAGAACCCGGCGGGTCCTGCTGATTATTTCTTTTCCGGTTCGGCGGGAGCAGTTTCGGCAGCGGCTTCCGTGCCCGGAGCAGCCTCTTCAACCACAGCACGCGCGGTGCGTACGCCCACGATCACATTGCTGGCCGGATCGAGGAAGGTCACATTTTCAGCCTTCATATCGCTGACTTTGATAGAATCACCGATTTCGAGATTGTCGATCGTTACGGTCACATCATCCGGAAGATGCTGTACCAAGGCTTTGATGGCGAGTTTACGCATCTTTTTTATGAGTCTTCCGCCCCGGAGCACGCCCGGCGCTGTTCCCGTGATCTTGATGGGAATGCTGAGTGTAACCGGCTTTTCCGGAACGATCTCTTTAAAGTCGACATGCAGCATCCGGTCGGTTACCGGATGATACTGGACATCCTGGATAATCGTACTGTATTCTTTTCCGTTGATATTCAGGTTGAAGATGTAAGTGACGGGAGTATGCATGACCTTAGCCAGCATTTTTTCATCCGCTACAAAGTGAACTTGTTCTTTCCCGCCATAAATCACACAGGGAACCATCCCCGATCTGCGATTCAGTTTGGCATCTTTTTTCCCTACGTTCTCACGAAGAGAACCGCTCAATGATACCGTTTTCATTTTTAAAAGTATTGGTTAATAAATAAATCCTGTTAGCTGGTACATTAAAGGCCGTCGGGCCATACCCGGCTTTTTCAGGCCTGCAAAGGTAAGAAAAAATCGGACATCCGATGCAAATCAACAACTGTTATTACTTCGGAAAGTCATTTTCACAAAAACCAGACACGAG
This sequence comes from Alphaproteobacteria bacterium, assembly GCA_009928665.1. GTDB lineage: Bacteria > Bacteroidota > Bacteroidia > Bacteroidales > FEN-979 > CAIVAT01. The sequence goes on along the minus strand of SACF01000027.1, from coordinate 3,773 downwards.
GTTGGTGAAATATCCTTGTAATCAGCGGTATACGTTTTTATACTGAGTCGCGAAAATTTCGACAACCGGTTCGATCGTAGATATACAATAATTTATATGTCGAGTTATAAATTGAAAACCGAAAACAGCAATCCAATCAAACCAGATGGTGGGATAGTCAGAATTGGAACAGGGAGGAGATGGATTCTTTCCTTTTTAAACGCCGGATGACTTCTGCGAAGAGGTCGGCCGTGCTGAGCACCTTTATTTTCTGACTTTCGTGATGGAACGGGATGGTATCGGTGACGGCGAGTTCGGTCAGGGCCGAGGACTCGATATTTTCATAAGCTTTCCCCGACAGCAGGGGGTGGGTCACCATGGCGCGGACGGAAGAAGCTCCCTGTTGCATGATGATCTCTGCGGCCTTGCAAAGGGTCCCGCCGGTGTCGACGATATCGTCGAGCAGTACTACATCTTTCCCTTTGACATCGCCGACAAGTCTCATTTTGGCCACTTCGTTGGGTTTTGACCGGTGCTTATAGCAGATGACAAAGTTGGTATGGAAGAATTTAGCATACGAGCCGGCCCTGCGGGTTCCGCCGGTGTCGGGGGAGGCAAATATAAGTTCGGGCAGGTGTAATGATTTGAGGTAAGGAATGAAGACCGAAGAGGCATAGAGGTGGTCGACCGGAACGTCGAAGAATCCCTGGATCTGGTCGGCGTGCAGGTCGAGGGCGATGATGCGGTGTACGCCGGCTGCCGAAAGCAGGTTGGCCACCAGTTTGGAAGCGATCGATACGCGGGGCTTGTCCTTACGGTCCTGGCGGGCATAACCGAAATAGGGGATAACAGCCACGATCGACCTGGCAGATGCCCGACGGGCGGCGTCGATGAGCATGAGCAGTTCCATCAGGTTGTCGGAGGGAGCATAGGTCGACTGGATCAGGAAGACATCAGACCCCCGGATATTTTCTTCGTAGGAGGGCTGGAATTCGCCGTCGGCAAACCGAACCACCGAAACTTTACCGAGTTCGATGCCATAACTTTGCGCAATTTTCTCAGCCAGGTACGCGGTAGCCGAACCTGAAAAGATGTTAATCTTTGCTGCCATAAAACAGGGGGGATTTTAGGCTGCGAAGATAATTTATTAAAGAAATCGATGCAAATTAAAATATGAACAGGCGGACCAGCGGACGAAAAAGAATTGAAAATTGAAAATGGAAAATTAAAAACGGGGACCGTTCTCTTTTGTCTTTTCCAATCCTCAGAACGATGTTTGTCAGTTGGAAGAGAATTTGTACCTTTGCCACTCAATTTCAAAACCAGTCCCCATTTGCCCTGGTGGCGGAATAGGTAGACGCGTTGGTCTCAAAAACCAATGAGGTAACACTCGTGCCGGTTCGATTCCGGCCCAGGGTACTAATAAGACCGATTAGATAACAGATAATCAGTCGATTACAAAGACCACAATGGGTTGATGTAATAAATTATGTAATAATAATTGACTGGGAGACAGGTTTTTACCTGTCTTTCATTTTTATGATACATCCTGTGTAACCCCCACAACCTATACTACTAAGCATTGCTGAAATGTTCTCAAGCAGTAACCGAATCCTGATAAAAGAAACATATTTGTAACTGGAAAAACCACTTAAAGGGAAGAGCATGATCTTGAATCGGTAAAATGCTGTGATTATTACTGAGCGGGGTAGAGTATCCTGCAAAATTTACCGAAAAGATTGTCGGGAAGCTGTGTCGCCGGCTGCGAAAGGTTGTAGTAGATGATCACCGTGCATTGTCTCTCATGGCTGTGATACATGGATGATACATAGCCCCACACAATGCCATTATGTCCGTAAAAGGTTTCCAGTTTTGAAAGACATAAGCCGTAAGACCGGATAGGGTTCATATACTGAAAATCTTTGTTCAGCCTGTGGTCCTGAAGGGAATCACTTAAGAAACCACCTTCGACCAATCGTTCGATATATTTTTGCAGCTCTCTCGGGGTGGAATACACCGCACCGGCAGCCCAGGTATTTGAGATATCGTATGATTCGGTCACATCGCCCGTCACCCCGAGTTCGCCAAAGTCATATCCCCGTCCGTGCGGACCTGGAAAACCGGCACCTGAAGGGAGGAATCCCGTTTTAAGCAAACCCAGTGGCCTAATGATGCGGTTGGTTATCTCTGTCTCAAGCAGGTTGCCTGTGACCTGCTCGATGATCATGCCCAGCAGGAATGTGTTTGTATTGGTGTATTTAAACTGAGTTCCCGGTGTAAAGAGCAAAGGGTGCGAAAATGCAAGTGCAACGATTTCTCCTGGCGACCACACATGCATCGGATCATTCTTTATCGTGTTCACCCATTGTTCATCATCAAAGTAATCGAAAATGCCGCTTGACATGTTGGCCAGCATGGTGACGGTGATGCTGTCGGAATGGGGATATTCAGGGAAGAATTTTGAGAGCGGGTCACTGAGGGATATTTTTCCTTCGTCGACCAACTGCAGCAGTACCGTGCCTGTAAATGTCTTGGTATTGCTGGCAATCCTGAAGGTGTGGTTCACATCCATCGGAGCCCCGGTCACCTTATCGCTTACCCCGGCTGCATAGATCCAGTCGATACCTTTCTTGTTATCAACCACCAGCGCCACCAGCCCCGGTACAGGTGTGTTATTGATCACCGAATCGCAGGCAGATTTCATCTTGTCGATGTATGGCTGGTTGGGATCAGTTGGCTGCTCCTCCTTCTTGCTGCAGGAGAGCAATGTGACGAACATCAGGAACAACAAGGGCAATAAAAAAGCGCGTCGTTTCATTTCTTTGAGCTATTGTTAAACATTGCAGAAATCAACCTTCTCCCGGTCCAGTTTTCATCGAAGAATGAGATCCGGAAACAAAGTTGATTCTGAAAATCAAGGATCCGATAAGTACGCTGGATTTTACACTCTAATTGATCCCTCTTGTACACTTCAAATTGATCCCCCAAAGTTAACGGTCCTGGTTTAACATTTATCTTGCCTGAGAATGCCATAAGCAAAGTTATACTTTATTGCATTGTTATCATATTCATTTCCTTTTTTATTCCTTTTCAATAGCAATATTTCACTGAAAACCAGACCGCAACAAACTCTTCAATCGTAAGATTTCCATCGATTGTGAATTCGATGTCTGAACTGTAAGATGATGTCCCACTATAAACTTTACCATCCTTGATTGTTGCTATGATGTCGCTGGAATAGGATGAATTTTCCTTATATACCTTTCCGTCCCTGATGGTAAATTCAACGTCAGAGCTATAACTGGATGTTCCCTTGTAAACTTTTCCATCTTTGATGGTATAAATGACATCACTGGAATAGCTGGAATTTCCCTTGTAAACCCGGTTTCCCGAAATATTACAAAGAACATCCGAAGAATTGGATGAGTTTTTCTTATACACCTTGTCATCATCCACATTGCATATCACGTCGGAACTATAACTGGATGTTCCTTTATATACCTTGATTTGTGAGTAGATTCCGGAACTTATATTCAACAGAATCATCAATAGGATAATTTTTTTCATAGTTACAATCTTAAGATATACAGTATAATACAAATTTATGCTATGGTTTATCTAAAGTACAAAAATAATTAGACCTTGAACTTTATAAGTTTTTATATTTAGATTTACAATTGTCAAACAAAAACATGTGTGATGGTCTAAAAAAACTGGACAGGAATTTTGTAATTTTAAAATTTCTGTCATATGAAAAGATCAAGAAGAACATTTAGCGCAGAATTCAAGGCAAA
>SACF01000124.1 GCA_009928665.1 Alphaproteobacteria bacterium | reverse complement strand
TTTGCGTCCGAGACGGAACATGACGGTTTCCTTCGTTTCATTCTCGGCAGTCTTGAACGCCGTCCACGTGAACTCCTGCGGAATGGATTTCCAGAAAGTCTTGAACGCGGTATGCTCATTCTTCGTCATTTTTTCAGAAGTTTGAGCGGTGTTAACCGTCACATCCCGTCTGGCCATCGTAAGGAAATCATTCCAGTAGGATGTATGCTTCAAAGTTCCGGTCGTGTTTTCTGATTCAAGCATGATCGTACCCAGCGAACCAGAATTAAAAATGTTGATAAAATAGGTGAGACCTTCCATATAACCGGAACGAATGTACTGGTCATAGGCATTCAGATCACCAAGCAGGGTAACAGCCATGATTGTATCTCCTTAAGTAATTGTTTGGGATGCGGTGCTTACCAACTTCTGGTAGGCTTCCCCCCCGTTTTTTGCAATGAATTGTGTCTTTTCCTCATCACTCCACTTCGTGACCGGCTTATCCGTGGCAGTAGCGGCACCGGGGGATGCGGGAGTTGTGCCTGTTCCGGAACCGCCCTTCACTGTAACGGTAAAGGTTTCCGGCTCCTGCGTCTTGAGTTCCGTGAGTACTCTGTCCACATCTTCTTTTTTGGAAATATCAACGCCTCTTTCCTCAAAGATTGCTTTCAGATACCTCGGATTCTTGAACACGGCACCCGTAACATTCGTGGAGGCAATCTGACGGATTTTTTCGAGCTGTTCAAAGTTCGACTGTTTCTGCTTGAGGCTGGTGTTTTCCCCGGAAAGCGTTTCCACTTTGCCGGAAAGTTCCCGCATCTGTGCGGCGGCTTCATCTTGAATTCTTTGGGCTTGCGTAGTCTGCTCCGCTTGCAATCTTGCAATCTCGGCATCCTTTTCAGCCAGCTTTGCTTCCGCTTCCTGTTTCTTCTGAGAAATCTCATTGAAACGATCCGCAGGGCGCGTAACTTTCCCGAACTCAACGAGTTCTTCCGCTGTCAGAGCCTCTCCCTTTTTCAGTTTTGCAACAATCTCTTCATACGTCATTTTGCACTTCCTTTCAGGTTGTCATTTGGTATCGCAGTTTAGTCTGCTACCTGTATTATAATCCACTTACTGTATTTGTCAAGTGAAATTATATACTTTCAGTAGTTTTTATACTTGCAGAACCTTTCTGATAATCGGTTCTTGCTGTAATTGCATCTGGTTTACTACCACTTGCTTCATTCATATGTGTGGCTTGTGCCTCAAACGTTATAGGAGTGGTGGATTCTTTATCCTCATCAATCTCCCGTTTAATCTGTTCATAGTTTTCCGCAGGGATTGTATGTATGCGATCCAAAACATCAACACAAGCAAGTTTCACCTCTTTCTTGTAGGCTTCACCTGCATTGATATTCACCAGTTCCACAATCGCCGCAATAACAGATTTTAGTTCATTGATGTCATAGTCCCGGTTATACTCGATCTTCGGAATTGTGATGCTTGAGTCGTATTCCCTGAACATCTGCCAGATATTGTTTTCCAGCTCTTCCAGCCGTGCGGCGATTGCCGACAACTGCGCCGCCAAACTGATATTATCAACGGATTTGCTCTCGGCACTCTCTTTCTGCGTGGTATGAACCCCGACAAGGAAGCCATACAGCTTCATCATCAACCCTGTAAGCCGGTCATCATGATCTATGATATTTGTGATGTTCGCCCCGCTCGGCTGGATGTAACGGGCAATATTTCTTTCCTCCGCGTCCTCCATGATTGCTTTTGTTCGTGACAACTCAATGTTCACTTCCTGTGCAATCACCTTCCGGACGGCATCGCTGTTGATGTCTAAATCCGGGTCGGCCTTCATCAATTTCATTCGAATACGGTTGACCAGCTTTTCCGCACTGGCCGGAAGAACAAGTTGCCCATAGGTCTGCTTCAGAATGTTGGTCAGAAGCTCCGACTCACCCGCCAGAACCGCGTCATTGATTGTGAGGATGTCATCAATCGGCGGATGATTGAAATAAGGCTGAAACATGATATTTGTGTAAGGAATCACCGGAACGCGGTTAATCTTGTTTGGGTGCTTCTCACTTACAATCAAATCCTTGTTTGCATAGGATTTACCCCCGTCATCAAGGATGGCATCAAACGTCTGCCAGTAAGTTTTTGTGTATAGCGTTCTGCGCTTTTTCACAACACTTGCTACAGCAGGATCATCTTTTTCCACAATCATTTCTTCAAAAATAATCCAGTTCAGCTCCCCTACCGAGTCAAAAGACCAATCCGGAACATCAATGGGAGCATAGACTTTGCAATAGGGACGATACTTCATATCGGATTTTGTCCGAAGATCAATCTGATCCCCCTCTACTTCCGGCGCATCCACAAGAATCCATACGAGATTGCAGATTGTAAAATAATCAAACA
>SACF01000123.1 GCA_009928665.1 Alphaproteobacteria bacterium | reverse complement strand
GTGGACAGCCAACTGGTAGAGGTGCTACCAGGCAGACCCAATGTGGTAGCCAGAATCCCCGGGAAGGGGGATGGCCCCTCCCTCCTGTTGACCGGGCATATGGATACCGTTCCGGCTTATGAAATGAAGGACCCCTTCTCCGGAGAAATTCGAGAAGGGATTCTGTATGGTCGGGGGGCTTGTGACATGAAAGGACCCTTGGCAGCCATGGTATCTGCCATGATTGGATTGGCCAAATCGGGGATTTCGCTGAAGGGTGATGTGGTGTTTGCCGCCCTTATTGATGAGGAGGAAAAAGGAAAGGGTGTAGAACACCTGATTCATACCGGACCTTGGGGTCATGGGGTGGTTAATGGAGAACCCACCAATTTAAGACTGGCCATTGGACACAAAGGGTTGGAATGGATGGTGGTGACCATACAGGGGAAAACCGTTCATGGGGGAAGAATGGAAGAAGGGGTGAATGCCATTATGATGGCCGCCCGTTTTCTCCGCCTCCTAGAAGAAAATTATATCCCCCTTCTTCAAGAGAGAAAACATCCCATTTTAGGAGTGCCTACCATTAATGTGGGGAAAATACAGGGTGGCGTTCAGCCCAGCACTGTGCCGGGAAGTTGCCGCTTGGAAATAGATCGAAGGTGGGTGCCGGAAGAGAGTCGGGCCCAGATTTACGGGGAGTTGGAAGCCCTACTGAAAGAATTGGAAAAAGATGACTCTCGTTTTCATGGAGAGTTGGCAGAAGTGTTTGCTCCTGGGGAGCTGTTGGCACATCCGCCTTTTTATACGGAACCGGAGGATTCTCTGGTTTTAGCTACCCAAGAGGCATTGCGGCAAGAAAAAGAAGCGGAAGAATTAACCGTGTTTCCCGCTTGGAGTGATGCGGGCACCATGGCGGCCTTCACTTCCATGAAATGCATCATATTGGGTCCCGGGGATTTGGCTTTGGCTCATTCCGAACAAGAATCCATTCCGGTAGAAGATTTACGAAAAGCAGCCAGAATATATGGTCGACTGGCCTATCTGTATTGTGGTGTGGTAGAATGAACATTAAAGTAAAATTAGACCTGGCTATTGAAAAACAACAGGCAACCATGGTGGAACAAATTAAGCGTTTACTTCGATTTCCCAGTGTAACAGGCCGTGGGGAAGAAAACCGAGGTTGTCTGGAATCTTTTTTGGCCATGGCAAGGGAGATGGGATTTTTCACCCGATGTACCGCGGAAAAGGATATGGGCATTGTGGAGCTGGGGCAAGGGTCCGAAGCGATGGGAATTTTAGTTCATCTGGACGTGGTAGACGCAGGTGACTTGGAAAAGTGGAAGCACCCACCTTTTGATGGTACCGTAGATCAAGGCTATCTATGGGGTAGAGGCACAGTGGATGACAAGGGACCGGCTGTTATGTCCTTGGTGGCCATGAAGGCGGTGAAAGATCTGGGGCTCCCCTTCCATAGAAAAATCCGACTGCTGGTAGGGACTGCGGAAGAGGGAGAATGGACGGATATTCAACATTTCAAAGAGCAGTTTTCCCTGCCGGACTTTGGATATTCCCCTGACGGGGAATTCCCCATATTTTATGCGGAGAAGGGCTATGCAGATGTGGAGCTTGTTTTTCCCCATGACGGGCAGGGAGACATTGAGAAACTGCAGTGCGGAGATAGCAATAACACGGTTCCTTCCAAGGGAATGTTGGAAACCAAGGATGGAAGAAGAGTGATCAGCCAAGGTGAATCTATCCATAGTTCCACGCCACAGGGGGGAGATAATGCCTTGGTGAAGCTGTGCCAGTGTTTTGACGCACCGAACTTACCGGATTTTGTCCGGTTTGTGCAGGCGTATTTATCCCAAGAAGATTATGGGGCTTCCCTGGCCATTGACGATGGAGGAGACGAGTGGATGGGGGAAATCCTGGGAAGGACTACGGCGGTACCCACACGGGCTACTTTGGAAAAGGATGGGGTACATCTGGTAGTGAACGTAAGGCAACGGGTGGGCACCACCCGGCAGCAAATGGAAGAGGCCTTTCAACGACTGAAAAAGTCCTATGGGTTCCGGTTTCAAGTTACCAACTATATGGACGGCATTCGAGTGGACAAGGACGAACCTTTCCTAAAGGCCATGGTCCGGGTTCATGAGGAATACGGAGTGCCTTGCGAGTTTTTGGCCGCCCCGGGAACTTCCTATGCAAAGGCGATGCATCGTATGGTGTCTTGGGGGCCGGTGCTTCCTGGAGAACCGTCCTGCGCCCATCAGGAAAACGAAAGAATCGGGCTATCGGCCATGGTGTTGGCCACCAAGATGTATGCCCGTTATATTCAGCAAATGACTACATTGGAGGGATAGGAACATGAATGGATATGGGCGAAAAAAGCCGCAACAAATGACCAGTTTGGAAAAGGGACTGTATCTTCTTTCTCT
>SACF01000122.1 GCA_009928665.1 Alphaproteobacteria bacterium | reverse complement strand
AATATCCTGAATGAAAAGGCTTTATTGATAAATACTTCCAGTGGCTTTTTCAGTTCCGACATTACATATAATAACCGGGTAATACTTGCAGGTACGGTTAGATCTGGTGGTTTAATTCAAACCTATGCCTTCAAACTCACCTCCGACCTCGAATACGATAGCGTTTATACCCGGCCCTTCATCTACGACAGCCTTTGCCCGCACCCGATCGTGTCGGATACCGTGCCGTTGGACGATTGCGAGGTGGTGATCGTGGGATTGGACGATGCGGAGCAGCATCCCGAAAAGACCCGGCTGCACATCTACCCGAACCCGGCCGCGGAACAGGTCAACATCGTTATGCCCCAATACCTCGTAAGACAAAACCCGGGAAGCATCCTGTCATCCACAACCACTTATTTCCGGTGGGACAAAACCCGATTGGACATTCTCAGCATCACCGGAAAGCTGATGTTCTCTATGGAGATTCCTAAACAACAAGCCACCGTGCATATCAACACCTCAGCCTGGCCGGCGGGGATGTACTTCGCCAGGGTGGTGTTTATGAATGAAAGTGTGGCGGAAGGGAAATTGGTTGTTGAATAAAGTATAAGGTAAAGTTGATTATTTCAAATTTATAAACTCTTCAATGTCGATATCTGCCTGGCGCAAAATAGCCCGTAACGTTCCTTCCGGCATATCGCCCGAATGATTTGGCACTGTGGTATATCTGTTCGTAGATGGATTATGTCAAATCTCATGGCTTCCTGCGGCTTGTCGATGAAAAATAAATCCAGACAGTTTTAGTATCCGGACGATATCGCGGTATCTGAATCCTGCGAGCTGCCACATTTAAAATCCAATAACCAATGGGTAATCAAAACTGTCGGAGAAGGATCGTAAACCGGAGATCTGCTCCTCCTGGGCCTCGATTAATTTTTTTGCGACATCTTTGGCGATTTCAATAGTCTCAGATATCGTTCTGCCTTGTGCAATCAGACCCTGTATATTATCGGAGGTAGCAAGATAAAAGCCTTCCGGTAATCTTTCGATATGCAAATTCACTATTCGTTCCATCTGATTCGCATTTTTGTCAAAATTAATAAAAATTTGAGGGATGGCTGTTTTTTGGATACAACTTTTTGGTTGTTAGTTCAATTATTCCCCATCAATCATTAATATGCTAACTTTGATATCAGCATAGGCGACTGCTTTATTTATGAACTACAAGATATTCTTGACAGGAATAATTATTCTGTTTTGTTATTTTGGATCCAATGCCCAACAATGGATTCGTGTTTATGGCGATACTATCAATACAAAAGTATATTGCGTTGCAGAACAATACGATAAAGGGTATCTCTTGTCAGGCAAAATATATGAGAATGCATATTTTGCAAGGGGGTTGTTGATAAAAACCGATGTTAACGGGTATCAATTATGGCAAAAAATTTTTGGAGCTGAAGGTAAATATTTTCAGTTTTTTAATGGGAGAGTTACACAAGACTGTGGCATTATTGAAACAGGAATTACGAACAAGCTTCAAACGAATTGTCAAGATCCTTTTGTTATCAAATTGAACAATTGTTTTGATAAAGAGTGGTGTAAAATATATAATGCACCAGGCTGCAATGCAGTTGGTTTTGATATCGAAACAATAAACAATGGTGATTACATTGCTTTAATGAATGGTTGGAAATCAGGCCCCCAGGAACAAATCTGGCTTTTCCGGTTGGACCAGCTGGGTGAGATAATCTGGAGCCAGGTTTATGCAACCAATCCGGAGTTTTCATCCGAAATTTCTTATTCACTAACAAAGACTTCCGACGCATGTGTCATTATCACTGGTGAAGCCTATTACCCCGATCCAACTTATCCAGGTAAAAGCATCATCAAAATTATCCTGATCAAAGTAGCATTGGATGGGACCTCTGTGTTTGAGGTTCCCTGGGGAACCAATAACGGGGTGTACAGCGATGGCAGGCAATCAGTGGTCGATTCGAAAAATAATATCTATACTGCCGGCCGGCGGGCCAGGACCATGGCTCCAGGAGGAGATTCACCGTGCCTGTTTAAAACATCAAAAAATGGAAATCCTGTATTTTACAAAGATCTTAAATCGACTTCCAGCTTAGGAATATCGACTACGATAAATTGGTTCCAGGATTCTTCGCTTGTTCAATGCATGAATTGGGGAGTACAAGTCGGGAATGATACAACAGGTCTTATCAAATCAGATTCACTTGGTAATCCTATTTATGTTAAGCCTCTTATGATAAATTCAATTTGTTCTTTTGATGGCTCCGAAATAACATATAATAATAAGATAATTCTTACAGGAAGAGTACTTAATAATGGAATTTATCATACCTATGCTTTCAAACTCACCTCCGACCTCGAATACGACAGCGTTTATACCCGGCCCTTCACTTACGACAGCCTCTGCCCGCACCCGATCGTGTCGGATACCGTGCCG